>JALFOM010000086.1 GCA_022782265.1 Clostridiales bacterium
GCGTTGGCTACACGTCACAGAGTAGAACGCCCCGCCATAAGCATGGAGGGAGGCACGGAAAATCCTATGGAGCGGCTGGCCCGCCGCCGTCTGCTTTGCCTTTGAGAAATATCGTGAAAAGAAATCATCCGCACAAAGTAAGGTGCGGATTTTGTCATATAAGGACATTTAATGCGTTTCACTGTGAAACGTATTTTTAACGTCAGGCATGAGTATGCTTTAGCGAGGTGATCAATATGGAGAATATAACTATGCCAGGCACTACGAAAGAAATCCAATTATCAAACGGAATATTGGCTGTTTTGCATTTTCAGTCAGAGTATCCGAGTTTACAGGAGCGCATGGTAGAACTTCTGAATAAATACATATTGAAAATTGCCCAAATTTGACATAGAAATTGCAATTTTGTATAATAATTACGCAAATATTGTCTCGAAAGTTATTTTCGGCAGAAAGGATAAAGTATGACCTTTGTGCAGAATACGAAGATAGTGAGAGATGTCGTTTTTGATACAGAATGGAGGGTTGGAGAGTATAACCGGCTCAGCAAAGAAGATGGAGACAAGCCGGAAAGCGATAGTATACAGAATCAGCACAACATAAATCAGGCCCATATCGAATATTTACGGCGGCAGGGAGAAAATATTGTTTCTGTCAAGGTGTATTCTGATGACGGATTTGCTGGGGGAACATTTGACCGCCCTCAGTATAAAGCGATGATTCACGACATTGAAGCGGGGAAAATTAATTGCATCATATTTAAGGACAACTCGCGCCTTGGCCGAAATTATCCCGAGTTAGGAAAACTGATGGAAGAATACTTCCCGCAAATGGGGGTAAGGGTCATCTCTGTGCTGAATAATTTGGACAGTGTGAAGGATCCTCGCGGATATTGCAGTGCAATCGTGTCTTTTTCCAACATTGTGAATGATGACTACATACGTCAGTTATCAATTAAGATCAAGTCCACACTTGCAATGAAACGAGAAAAAGGAGAATTTACAGGAAACTATGCACCGTTTGGGTATGCAAAAGACCCTAATAACTACCACAAATTAGTCGTTGATCCAGAAGCAGCCCAAATCGTAAGAATGATCTTTGATTGGTACGAAAGCGGTATGTCAGTAATAGGGATAGTAAAAAAATTAAATTCATTGCAGATAACGACACCCGGGGAATATAAAATCCAGAATGGATGCAAAAGCTTTATCACCTACTCGAAAAATCATCCGCAGAAAAAAGCATGGGCGACATCCACCGTAAACACCATTTTAAAAAATGAGGTCTATATTGGCAATATGGTACAGGGAAAAAATAAGAGCGTATCTTACCGATCCAAAAAAATGGTGGCCGCAGATGAAAGCGAGTGGTCGGTAGTAGAAGGTACTCACGAGCCAATAATTTCCGACCAGCAGTTCCTCAATGTGCATAACCGGCTCATACGGAGCACTCATGTGCCACACAATCGGGAAACCAGTTATTTGCTGTCCGGTTATATTAAGTGTGGTCAATGCGGACACACACTTACAAGGAATGTGTCCTGCGGTATCCCCAGGTATCGTTGCCCAACACGAACAATGGCTCCAAACAAATGTCAGGCTGGATCGGTAAAAGAGTCCGTTCTTGAAGAAACGATACTTGAAGCGCTGCAAAAGCAAATTCAAGAGCTTGTAGACGCGAAAGCTGTCATTGACCAGGCACGTACTGACAGTTCAAATGGAAGAAAGAAAAACGAGTATGAATCCGCAATTACAAAAGCTGAAAAAGAGCAGGAACGGCTTATAGAGGCGAAGTTCACACTCTATGATCACTTTTCAAAAGGGATCCTTTCTGAGAAAGACTATCAGCAGTTTAGCAAAAAATACGATGATGCTATTGCACAGTTAGATGAGGATATCAAGAGCCTGCGAAAGAGCATTGCGGATTTGAAAGAAGCTCGACGTCTGGATGATGAGTTTATTGCGTTTTTTGAAAAGTACGGAAATATTCAGAAGCTTGATCGTGATGTCTTAAATAGTCTTGTTGATCACGTGGTATATAATAGCCCAGAGCATGTAGAAATATTTTTCAACTTTTCAGCTTACTGCAATAAGATACATACGCTGGCCAATGTAGTCTCTGAAGGAGAGTCAACAGGGTAAAGTATAACCCCATAGGGGGAATAATGTCACAAAATACAGAATAACTTCAAAAGACAGTTTTTAATACACAATTAAAGCGCAAAAAGGCTATTTTTGAAGAAAAAATCGGAAATAACGCCAAAAATGAGCCTAAAACAGCAACATTTATGTACTTTCAAACCCCATTCATAGGTCATGATGATCACCCGGTCGGCCCAGCGGCCGTGAGCCTCGTAGTCGTGGGCCGTGTAGAGAAGGCCCTCCTGGCTGTCGCTCTCCTTGGGAGCAATGGCGGTGCTGAGAAAATATCCCTGGGCGTGGAGGGCTTCGGAGGCCCGGCGGAGAAACTGGCTGTAGCTGTCCCGGTCGTAGGGGTAGACGTACTCAATGTTGAAATTCACGCCGTAATAGGGCTTCTGATGCAGAGCGGAGAACATGTTTTCAAAAAACCGGTCCTGTACCTGCTGGTTGGTGAACACCGCGTGGGCGATGTCGCCGGAGAAGCCGCCGCTCTCGCCCAGGTTGGTGATGGTCAGCAGGGGAGCCACCGAGCTTGCCCGGGCGGCGTCCACCATGGTGCTGTCCGGAATGGGGATCAGCTCCCCGGCGGTGGTCATGTGATAGCTGAAGGGACAGAGATAGCTGAGATAGGGCAGGGTCTCGTTCAGCACACTCTGGGCGATGTTGGGGTAGGCATAGCCGTTTACCTCGAGCCCCGGGCGGCTGCCGGTCTCCGCCGAGGGGACCAGCAGCGCCAGCTTCGGCACCAGGCGGGAGCGGTCGTTGAGCTGGTTGATGCGGGCCAGCTCCTCCGCGCTGGTGCCGTAGCGGCTGGCGATGCTCCATAAGCTGTCCCCCGGGCGTACAATAACGATTTCCATTGGATCATCCTTTCACTTTTTTACAAGTATATTCGGATGAAAGGCGGCAATTGCAAGGAGCACAATACTGTGGTATAATATACCTGTTATTTCAGAAACAACAACGGAGGTCTATCCATGGCAGAAAATAAAATTCCCAAAAGAAGCGAGGTTCCCGAGGAGCTTACCTGGAACCTGGGCGATATGTTTGAAAGCGACGAGGCCTGGTACAAAGAGAACGAGGCCCTGAAGGAGATGCCCGGGCGCATTGCCGCCTTCCAGGGCAAGCTGGGCGAGAGCGCGGAGAGCCTTCTTTCCTTCTTCCGTCTGGAGGATGAGGTGGAGCTGCGCCTGTCTCCCCTGTACGGCTATGCCAGCTGCAAAAACGATCAGGACCAGGGCAACAGCGTGTATCAGGATATGCGCGGCAAGGCCATGAGCACCTTTGTGGCCATCTCCAGCGCGGCGGCCTTTGCCACACCGGAGATTATGGCTATCCCCGAGGATACCCTGAACCTGTTCTATATTGCCCAGCCCGAGCTGGAGACCTATCGCCGCAGCCTGTACCGTATCCGCCGCCGGGCAGAGCACATCCTGACGCCGGCGGAGGAGACCCTCCTTGCCGCCGCAGGAGAAATGGCCCAGAGCCCGGACAATATTGGCAGCGTGTTCCGCAACGCGGACCTGAAATTCCCGGAGGTGGAGGACAAGGACGGCGGAAAGCATCAGCTCACCAACGGCTCCTTTGTCCCCCTGCTGGAGAGCAGCGACCGGGTGCTGCGCAAGAACGCCTTTGACGCCTACTACGGCCGCCTGGGCGAGTTTAAAAACACCATCGCTTCCACCCTGGACGCGGAGTTCAAGCAGCGCCGCTTCTTCGCCGCCGCGCGGAAATATCCCAACACCCTGGCAGCGGCCCTGGATGAGACGGAGGTGCCCCAGGAGGTCTATCTGAATTTGATCGAAGCGGTTCATGCCAACCTGGACAAGATGTACCGCTATGTCTCCCTGCGCAAGAAGATTCTGGGCGTAGATGAGCTGCACATGTACGACGTGTACACCCCCATCGTGGCCGACGCCGCCGAGAAGATCAGCTATGCCCAGGCCAAGGAGACGGTGCTGGAGGCCCTGCAGGTCTTGGGCGAAGACTATGTGGAGCTGCTGAAGGAGGGCTTCAATAACCGCTGGATCGACGTCTATGAGAACGAGGGCAAGCGGGGCGGCGCCTATTCCTCCGGCAATTCCCGGCCCCACCCCTATGTGCTCTTAAATCACAAGGACACCCTGGACAGCATGTTCACCCTGGCCCATGAGATGGGCCACGCCCTGCACAGCTACCACAGCTGCAAGTACCAGCCCGTCAGCACCAGCGAGTACGTCATCTTTGTGGCCGAGGTGGCCTCCACCTGCAACGAGGTGCTGCTCATGCGCCACCTGCTGGCCAAGACCACGGACAAGAAGCAGCGGGCTTATCTTATCAACCACTTCCTGGACTCCTTCAAGGGCACGGTTTACCGCCAGACCATGTTTGCCGAGTTTGAGCTGGAGATCGGCCGCATGGCCGAGCGGGGCGAGGCCCTGACCGCCGACGCCCTCTCCGCCAGGTACCACGAGCTGAACAAGCTGTACTTCGGCCCGGATATGGTGTCTGATGACGGCATTGCCCTGGAGTGGGCACGCATTCCCCATTTCTTCTATAATTACTATGTGTTCCAGTATGCCACCGGCTTCTCCGCCGCCGTGGCCATCGCCAACCGCATTCTCAGCGAGGGCGAGAGCGCCGTTGCCGACTACAAGAAGTTCCTCTCCAGCGGCGGCAGCAGTGATCCCATCTCCCTGCTGAAGATCGCCGGCGTGGACATGAGCACCCCCGACCCGGTCAATTCCGCCCTTCAGCTCTTTGGCGAGTTGGTGGACGAGATGGAAAAGCTGGTTTGAGCCTGTATATGAAAAAGGTCTGCGCCACGATGGTGCAGACCTTTTCTTATATATCCGTCAGCGGAAGCTGGCAGACGCCATTGGCACAGAGGTAGAAGGCGGCCTTGCCGTCTTTGGGGGCGTAGTCCGCGGTGAAGGGGGCGGCCTGGGCAAGCTCTGCAGCGTTTCCCGGCGTTTTCAGCAGCACGCTCAGCTCCGGGGCGTATTTTCCGGTAACGGTTTTCAGCATCTCCGGCACATCCTCGCCGGGGGCGGCACAGACCAGCTCCCGGGTGGGGTAGACCTCGTCCATCAGCGCGCACAGGGCAAAGGCGCAGCCCGCCGGGTAGCGGTTCAGGTTGGCGCAGATAAAGCTCAGCTGCTTTTCCCGGGCCTCCCGCCATTTGACCTCCGCCGTCAGCCGCCACAGGGCGCTCAGCAGCACCGCCGCCGCGCTGTTGCCGGAGGGCATGGCTCCATCGAAGATCTCCTTGGGACGGACGATCAGCGCCTCCGCGTCCTGGGCTGTGCGGAAGAAGCCGCCGCCTTTTTCGTCGGCAAAGCGGTCGAGAATCTGCTCCGCCAGCTCTTTGGCCAGGACGATGTGGGCCGGGTCAAAGTCCGCCCGGTACAGCTCCAGAAGGCCCAGAGCATAAAAGGCGTAATCGTCCAGCTGGGCGGGGAGCCTTGCCTCGCCCCGGCAGTATACCGCCTTCAGCTGTGCCCCGCGGCCCAGCTCCTCTTCCATAAACACCGCCAGGGCTTTCGCTGCACGCAGATATTTCTCCTCTCCGAAGGCCCAGGCCGCCCGGGACAGGGCCATGAGCATCAGGCCGTTCCAGCCGGTGAGCACCTTGTCGTCCAGCCCCAGGGCCATCCGCTCCCGGCGGTAATCCCGCAGCTTTTCCCGAAATTCCCCATAGCCCTCGGGCAGCAGGTTCCAGCGGGTGTTCAGCAGCAGGTTGGGAATGCTTTTTCCCTGGAAATTGCCCTCCTCGGTGATGTCGTAGCACTCGCAGAAGTGCCGCCCGGCGTCCTCACCCAGGACGGACTTGACCTGCTGGGGGGTAAAGAGATAATAGGCGCCCTCTCCACCCTCGCTGTCCGCGTCCTGGCCGCTGAAAAAGCCGCCCTTTTCGTGCCGAAGCTCCCGGAGGCAGTAGTCCAGGGTGCTCTCCGCCACCGTGCGGTACAGGGCCATGTGCCCGTCCTGCCAGGCCTCGGTATAGGCCAGGGCTAACAGGGCATTGTCATACAGGGTCTTTTCAAAATGAGGGGCCAGCCACTCCCGGTCGGTGGAATAGCGGGCAAAGCCGCCGCCGAAGTGGTCGTAAATGCCGCCCTTATACATCTGCCGCAGGGTATTCTCCACCTGAAGCCTTGCGCTTTTTTCCCCGCTGAGGGCGGCATAGCGCAGCAGAAAGATCAGGTTGTGGGCGGAGGGAAATTTCGGCGCGGAGCCGAAGCCGCCGTACTCCCCGTCATAGGAGTCCGCCAGCTGCTTTGCCGCCCGTTTCACGTCCTCCTCGCCGGGGAAGCTGGCTTTCCCAAGCCTCTGGCGGTTGAGATAAGCGGTGATGTCGTTGCCGGTGCGCACAAGCTCGTCCCGGCCATTCTTCCAGCGGGAGGCCACGGCGTACAGCAGAGGCAGCAGCCCCGCCTGTCGGCCCACATTGTTTTTGGGCAGATAGGTGGCGGCGAAAAAGGGCTTTTGCTCCGGGGTCATGATTACGGTGAGCGGCCAGCCGCCGCTGCCGGTCATGGCGGTGCAGACCTGCATGTATACCGCGTCCACATCCGGCCGCTCCTCCCGGTCAACTTTCACAGGGATGAAGCTCCGGTTCAAAATTTCCGCCACCTGCTCATCCTCAAAGGACTCGTGGGCCATCACATGGCACCAGTGACAGGTGGAATAGCCTATGCTGAGAAAAACGGGCTTGTCCTCCCGCTTTGCCCGCTGAAAAGCCTCCTGGCACCAGGGGTACCAGTCCACCGGGTTTTCCCCGTGCTGGCGCAGATAGGGGGAGCTCTCTTTTGCCAATCTGTTGCTCATGCCTCAGCCTCCAACTTGCATTTGTGTTATCTTTTGCGTATAATATTACATTATACACCATAGAAAAAGAAAGGGCAATCTCTGATGGAACCTGTATGCTGCTTTGATGCAAGAGAATATACCGGCGTGCCGGACACTCGTCCCTGCCCCCGGGCGCTGGACGTGCCGCAGGTCATCCAGGAGCTGGACGCGCTCTATGAACAGGGCCGGGAGAGCGAGGCGGAGCGCTTTCTGGAAGAAAAGCGGGAAAAGGCCGCCCTGGCCGGTGACTGGCGGGGTGAGCTGAGTATGCTCAGCGAGCTGATGGGCCAGTACCGCCGCAGTAAAAATGAGGAAAAGGGCCTCATGGCCGTGGAGGACGGGCTCCGGCTCATCCGGGAACACAACATGGGCCAGACGCTGTCCGGCGCCACCGTTATGCTCAACGCTGCCACCACCATGAAGTGCTTCGGCCAGGCGGAGGCGTCCATCCCGGTATTCTCCCACGTCTGCCGGGTTTATGCCCAGAACCTGGACCCCATGGACTACCGTTTTGCCGGGCTATACAACAACATGGCCCTGTCCTGCGCCGACGCGGGGCGCTATGAGGAGGCGGAGCGGTATTATCAGCTGGCAATGAAGATCATGGCCAAGCTGCCCGCCGGGGAGAACGAGATTGCCGTGACCCTCTGCAACCTGGCGGAGCTGTACGACCGGCAGGACCATGAGGACATGCGGATCGGCCAGTGTATGGAGCGGGCCTGGGAAGTGCTGAACACACCGGGGCTGCCCAGGGACGGCTATCACGCCTTCAATATCGCCAAGTGCGCCCCCAGCTTTGATTATTTCGGCTATTTCCTCTGGGCAAAGGAGCTGAAGGAAAGGGCGGAGAAAATCTATGGGGGGACTTGAAGAGGCCAGAGCCTTTTACGAAGAGCAGGGAGCGGAGATGATCCGCAGCCGCTTTCCCGCCTATGAGGGGCGCATCGCCGTGGGCCTTGTGGGCCACGGCTCGGAGTGCTTCGGCTTTGACGATGAGCTCTCCCGGGACCACGACTTTCAGCGGGGCTTCTGCCTGTGGCTCGACGACGAGACGGACATTGAAATCGGCATTCCTCTCTCCCGGGCCTACCGGGAGCTGACGGGCGGAAAGACCGGGGAGCGCAGTGCCCTGGGGGAAAAGTCCCTGGGCGTGCGGCGCATCAGCGATTTTTACCGCCGCTATACTGGCTCCCCCGGCGCGCCCGCATGCTGGCAGCAGTGGATGAGCCTGCCCTCCTGGGCGCTGGCGGAGGCCACCAATGGCCAGGTCTGGCGGGACGACCAGGGGCAATTCACCGCAATCAGAGAAGCGCTTCTCCACGGAATGCCGGAGGACGTGCGGAAAAAGAAGCTGGCCGCCGGCTGTGCGCTGATGGCCCAGTCCGGGCAGTATAATTACCGCCGCTGCCTGGGCCACGGGGAGGAGGGCGCCGCCATGCTGGCCATGGGGGAGTTTGTGAACGCCGCCTGTTCTGTCATTTACCTGCTCAACCGCGCCCACATGCCCTACTATAAATGGCAGCTGCGGGGCATGGCGGGCCTGCCTCTGCTGGGAGAGATGAAGGACGCCTTGGAATTTCTGCTGACCGGCCCCAACGATAAAGAGGGCCGGGGGCTGAAGAGCGCCGTCATCGAGGATATCTGCGCCGCTGTTATCAGTCAGCTGCAAAAGCAGGGCCTGAGCTGCGGAAACTGGGACTATCTGGAGCCTCACGCGCTCCACATTATGGAACACATAGAAAACCCGGAGATCCGGGCCATGCATGTAATGGAGGGATAAAGATGGAAATCAAGTGGTTGGGACACGCCTGCTTTTCCATAAAACACAAGGGGTATACGGTGGTGATCGACCCCTATAACTACAGATACACCTATGGCTACCCCAGGCTGAACCTGCGGGCGGACAAGGTGCTGGTGAGCCATGAGCACTACGGGCACAACTGCCGGGAGGCAGTTACGCTGTCCGGCAAACCGGAGAGCCAGTGCTCCTTTACCATCAGCGCCTTTTCCGTGGACCACGACACGGTGGGCGGCAGGATGCGGGGCACAAGCCTGGTCCACATTCTGGAGGCGGACGGGCTGAAGCTGGTACATATGGGCGATATCGGCACGAAGCCCACAGGAGAGCAGTCCGGCCAGCTGTTCGGCGCGGATGTGATGATGGTGGGGGCAGGGAGCTGCACCGCGCTTCCGGCCCAGGAGGTCTGGCGCCTGTCAGAGGAACTGATGCCCAAAGTCATCATCCCCATGCACTACCGCTTTAAAAACTACGGTACCCGCCGCCTGGAGCATATTGAGGCGCTGACGGACCTGTTTGATTCCCCGGAGCTGATCCATAGCTATGACACCGACACCATCCGGATAGACGGCAATACCGAGCCTCAGGTTGCTCTTCTGAAATACATGGGATAAGGACGCTGTGCGGAGCTTGGAATATGCCAAAAAATGAACGAATTAAAGCGAGCTTTTATTATTTACAGAAGAAGAGAATTGTGGTAATGTTTACTTACGAGGTACATAAAAATCTAATCAGGAGGGAATAACTTCATGTACAATTTCGCAGACAGAATGAAAAACGTAAAAGCGTCAGACGTCAGAGAGATACTCAAAGTAACCGCAAGACCGGAGATCATATCCTTTGCCGGCGGACTGCCCGCGCCGGAGCTGTTCCCCATTGAGCCGATCCGTGAAGCCAGCGACGCCGTGCTGAGAGAGTCCGGCAGAGTGGCGCTGCAGTACGGCCCCACCGAGGGTCTGCCCCGTCTGAGAGAGCAGATCGCCGAGCGTATGCTCAAGAAAAACGCCATACATACCGACATCGACCACATCATCATGACGGCCGGCAGCCAGCAGGGTCTGGACTACTGCGGCATGCTGTTTCTGAACCCCGGCGACGCGGTGGTAATGGAGAGCCCGTCCTACCTGGGCGCCATCAACGCCTTCAACCTCTACCAGCCCAGCTTCCTGGAAGTGCCCACCGATGAAAACGGCATGATTATGGAGGAGCTGGATAAGACCCTTACCGAGAACAAGAACGTCAAGCTCATCTACGTCATCCCCGATTTTCAGAACCCCAGCGGACGCACCTGGCCTCTGGAGCGCCGCAAGCAGTTCATGGAGATCGTCAACAGGCACGATGTGTATGTTATCGAGGATAACCCCTACGGCGAGCTGCGCTACAAGGGCGAGTATCTGCCCGCGCTGAAGTCCATGGACACCGAAGGCCGCGTCATCTACCTGGGCACCTTCTCCAAGATCCTGGCTCCCGGCTACCGTCTGGCCTGGATCTGCGCGGACAAAGCGCTGATCGAGAAATTTGCCCTCATCGCCCAGGCTGCCGTGCTGCAGACCGCCACCATCTCCATGATGGTCGTTTCCAAATTCCTGGACACCAACGACCTGGACGCCCACGTGGATATCATCCGGGAGACCTACAAGCACCGCTGCGATGTGATGCTGGACGCCATGGATAAATACTTCCCGCCTGAGGCCAAGTATACCCGTCCTGACGGCGGCCTGTTCACCTGGGTGGAGCTGCCCGACTATATCGACACCAAGGCCATGGCCCCCCAGGCACTGGATAAGCTGGTGGCCTATGTCCCCGGCGAGGGCTTCTTCCCCAACGGCGGCAATAAGCACTGCATGCGCCTGAACTACTCCTGCATGCCCGACGAGAGAATCATCGAGGGCATCCAGAGACTGGCCGAAGTGATCAAGGCCAACCTGAAATAAGCTATGGCAGAGCTGAAGACAGGTCTGAAGGGCCGGGCCGAAGTGGCCGTGACCCACGAGAATACCGCGGCTGTCATGGGCAGCGGCGCGCTGGAGGTCTTTGCCACGCCGGCAATGGTGGCCCTGATGGAAAAGGCGGCGCTGGAATCTGTCCAGCCCTGTCTGGAGGAAGGCCAGGGCACCGTAGGTACCCGGCTGGAGATTTCCCATCTGGCGGCCACGCCTGTGGGCATGACCGTCCGGGCCGAGAGCGAGCTGATCGAGGTGGACCGGCGCAAGCTTGTCTTCATCGTCACCGCCTGGGCGGGGGACGAGAAGATCGGCGAGGGCACCCACCAGAGATTTATCGTCAATAACGAGAGCTTCCTGGCCAAGGCCAAGGCCAAGGGGAAATAATGAAACAATCACAAACCGTCCGTCCCCGTTTTCGGGAACGGACGGTTTTCTTACGGCGCCGCTTGGCCTTGTTCAGTATGTGTTATTTGTTCATGTTCAAAATCAGCTCAGCCCGGAACATACCGTTTTGCTGTTCCTGCTTTAAGCTTCCGCCGTACTTTTCCGCCAGCGCTTTCAGCACACGGCTGCCCACGCCCCGGTCCAGCTCCGGAATACGGCGGCTTTTTTCGGCGGAAGTGCCGGAAACCGGGTTTTCACAGCGGATAACCAAACAGCCGTTTAATTGGGCACAGCTCAGGTCAACACAGGCCCCCGCGATCCCGGAGCAGGCCTCCAGGGCGTTATCCAGCAGGTTGCCGAAGGAGCGGACCAGGTCCACATTGCTCACCGGCAGCCCCGCATGGAGAGAGACCCGGGCACGGATCTCTACGCCGCTTGTTTTGGCAGACTCGATCTTGTTGTGCAGAAAGGCGTCGATAATGGGATTTTCGCAGATGCCCAGCGTGGTGTCGTACGCGTTGGTCTTCAGCTCGGAGAGGTAGGCGGCAGCCTCGCCGCCGCGGCTGCTCTCCAGCAGGGCCTGCATGGTGTCCAGGTGGTTGGCAATGTCGTGGCGCATACGGCGGATGCTCTCGTACTGGGCGGTCAGGTCGGCGTAGTGCTTCTCCTGGGCCTCCACCTGCCGGGCCAGCTGCGCATTTTCCGCCTTGAGCTGGGCCCGCTGAGCGATGTGGCGGATGGCGAGAAAGAGGCCCACATCGGCGACGATGGCGGCCGCGACGGCGATACTGAAGAAAACGACCCTGCTCTCGTCCGCCGCAGTCCGGATCGTGTCCAGCCAGCCGAACATGAGAAGGTATTGGCTCACAGGGAAGATGGCGAACAGCAGCCAGTCCCTGCTGCTCAGATCAACTTTGACCCGGTTGATCAGCAGGCCGTAAAGGAAGAACAGCACGGCGCCGGTGGCCAGATTCGGCCCAAAAAACAGCAGCTGGCCTTTCGGGGAAAGCAGCTCCGGCGTACCGGCCATGGCCTCCGGCGGATAGTACAGCGCCGCGCCGATGAGCTCGTTGGTGATGACCAGCAGAAGAATCATGGCCGAGTTAAACAGCACCTTGGGCCAGGGAGCGTCAAAAACCAGAATACAGAGGACAAAGAACAGAAGATAGCCGAGGGTGGTGCGGATCCCGGACATGAAGGGCAGGCTTCTGGTCCCCACAATGTTGAAAACCAGCCAGGCAAGCTCCAGCAGATAGGTGACGCGGCGGCTGTAACGGTAGGGATAGGTGAAGTTCATCACCAGAATCCACATGCCGCAAAAGAGTATGTCGTAAACCAACTGGATCGGGGTCATGGTGGCAAGTCTCATTGCTGTATCTCATCCTTTCCGTCCGTCTCATCCTCCCGGAGCCGGGGGACGAAGTTATCCGCAAATTTGCGCATGCTCTCCTTTTTGGCGCTGAAATAGCCGATAACGGAAAACACCAGCGCGCCGATAAAGTTGACAAACAGATCCTCCATGGTATCGTAAAGGCCGATATCCAGATATCCGCCCAGCCCCAGCTCCTGTCCGTTGACGGCGACCGCGTTTATGCCGTCGATAATGACGGGGATATTGCTCTTCGTCTCGTCCAGCATGACGCTGGAGATGTGATAGACGATGGTGTCCTTCTGCATGTCCTTGAGAAAGATCACGTCCATGCCAAACTCAAAAAATTCCCAGATCACGCCGATGGTCATGGAAAAGCAGAAGGCGACCAGGGCCAGATAGGCGGGGGACAGGCTGAAGTGGGTGCGGTTATCCCTGTTCAGGATGTCCACCAGGGAAAAGCCCACGGCGGCACAGAGAAAGCCCCAGACGGTGTGCATGATGGTGTCCCAGTTGGGATAGCGCACATAGTAGCAGCTCAGCTCACCCAGGATCTCGGTGGCAAAGATATGCAGCATGATGACGATCTGCAGGCCGGAGGGAAACTCGATGCCGAAGTTTTTCTGGATAAAGGCGGGAATAAGAAAGAGTACCAGCACCAGCAGACAGACGAACATGCTGTCGTAATCGCCGCGCAGAATGGAAAGCACCATGACGGCAATAACCAGCAGGCGCAGTACAGCCCATATGATAAAGGTCTGCTTATTGTTCCGGATGACCGTTTTCAGATCACGGATATGATTTTTCTTCTTCTTTTTTGCCATACTGTCTGCTCTCCTTTATTCCTGCATTATGCGGCGAATATATGCCGCGTATATCTTTCATGAATCCGGGCCGGAACCGGGGGAGAGCCGGTTTTCCCTCCGCTCTCAGTGAAAATTTTAAAGGATTTTAAAAATTGTACCACTTTTGTGTACTATAATCAATCAGAGACTTTGGTTTTTTCTGTAGATTTCCCCACGGCCTGTCGAATATACGGCAATAGAATAACTTGACTTACGGCGCAATTATCATTACAATAATAAAAAATCACGAAACACTTTCCGGAAGACGGAGAAGAAGCCTTCCGTCAGAACGGTATACCGTATAAACCCTGAAAACGGCACAAAGGAGAAGAACCTTGCAATTATCAGAGCTTAAATTGATTTCTGCCAGCAATATCATCAAGCTGCGCACGCAAAAGGGAATGACCCAGGCTGAGCTTGGCGCGATACTGAACTATTCCGATAAGACCATCTCCAAATGGGAGCGGGGCGAGGCCATACCCGACGCCTATGTGCTGCTGCAGATGGCGGAGATCTTCGGCGTCAGCGTGGACTATCTGCTCTCCAACCACGACAGCTGGGAGGCCCCCAGAGAGGAGACCCAGGAGAGCACCCGCAGCTACAGCGTGAACGTCATCATCTCCATCGCCGTCATCGCGGTGATGACTGTGGCGCTGACCGTGTTTGTCACCATGTGGCTGCTGGACATTATCGAGTGGCGGGTGTTCATTGTGGGCGGCTCCATCGCCATCCTCACCTATATGATATTGGACTGTGTTTTCAAAAAGGCCAGGCACCTGCAGTTTGCCCTGGCGGCCTTTGTGCTGTCCGTTTTTGTGATCCTGTATGTGTTTGTACCCCTGGCCAAGCCCTGGCAGCTTTTCCTCATTGCCATTCCGGCGGAGATCATCGTTTTTCTCAGCTGCAATATCCGCAAAAAACCGGCCAGACCCCGGGAAAAGCGCGCGAAATAAGGCGGTCTACAAATCGTAGAGCCGGTGGAGAGAACTCTACCGGCTCTTTTCTTTAACTGTAGAACGGATTATGGGCAAGTAGTTTGAAATTTTGCTGCCGCCGCCGTAAAATCGGTTTAGCTTAAAAAGAAAGGATGAACCCTTATGCGTGACTATGTTTTGAGCTGCTGCTCCACTGCAGACCTGACCCACGAGCATTTTGAAAGCCGGGACATTCATTATATCTGCTTCCACTACTTCCTGGATGGGAAGGAATACCCCGACGATCTGGGTCAGAGCGTACCTTTTGCCCAGTTTTACGA
Source organism: Clostridiales bacterium (assembly GCA_022782265.1). GTDB lineage: Bacteria > Bacillota > Clostridia > Oscillospirales > Oscillospiraceae > Limivicinus. The sequence continues at coordinate 14,569 of JALFOM010000086.1, forward strand.
TGCGATGAGCAAGGGCGCGGACACCCGCACCGCTCAGGTGAGCATCGGCGAATATGTGGACTACTTTACCCCCTTCCTGGAGCAGGGCAAGGATATTGTCCATGTGAGCCTGTCCTCCGGCCTGTCCGGCACGGTCAACGCGGCAAGGAACGCGGCGCTTATCGTCAAGGAACGCTTTCCCGAGCGGAATGTCTATGTGATCGACTCTCTGGGCGCCTCCTCCGGCTACGGCCTGCTGATGGACGGGGCTGCCGACAAGCGGGACGAGGGACTGAGCGCGGAAGAGCTGGCAAAATGGATTGAGGAGAACCGGCTGAAGCTGCACCACTGGTTCTTCTCCACCGACCTGAGCTTTTATGTAAAGGGCGGCAGAGTCTCCAAGACCGCGGCCTTCTTCGGCGGCATGCTGGATATCTGCCCGCTGCTGAATATGGACAATCTGGGCAGGCTGATCCCCCGCTACAAGATCCGCACCAAGAAAAAGGTCATTAAGACCATTGTGGACAAGATGGAGGAGTGCGCAAGAGACGGCCTGGATTACGACGGCAAGTGCTATATCTGCAACTCTGCCTGCTATGAGGACGCCCGCCAGGTGGCGGACCTGGTGGAGGCCCGCTTCCCCAAGCTCAACGGCAAGGTGGAGATCTATGATATCGGCACCACCATCGGCAGCCATACCGGCCCGGGCACCGTGGCCCTGTTCTTCTGGGGCAGCGAGCGTGTGAACTGATAATGCAATATTGAAAAAGAGCTTCCTTTCCGGAAGCTCTTTTTTCATATGATTAATCAGTTTCATGCCGGGCGCGGAGGAACAGGAAGGGGTCGGCCCCGTTGCCGGAGAGGGTGGTAAAATTCATGCTGGCGTCCACATGGTCGGCCATGGACTGCCGGGCCAGCAGAGGCATACGCATCCGGATGGCGGAGACCACAGAGGTGTGGTTGAATTTCACGCTGGACATCCAGGGGTTGTTTTCGTTGTTGCTGCGGCCGATAAACTCCAGCATGGAGGACTGGTACATGGTGAGCTTGGGCAGCAGAAGCTCATAGCTTTTGCGGATATAGGGATTGCCGCAGGAGTCGATAATCAGGCGGTGGAAGGGCATGTCCGTGTCCTTCATGCCCCGGATATCCTTGCGGATCACGCTGTCCTTGAAGGCTTCCGCCAGGTTGGAAAGCTCCCGGACCGTGGCGTCGTCCGCATTGTGGGCGCAGAGGGCGGCGGCCTCGCTCTCAATGGCGGTGCGGACCTGGTAGAGACTGATCATGTCGTTCAGATTCAGGTCCAGCACGAAGTTGCCGTTCTGTCCCGGATGGCTGACCACGAATCCAACCTCGCTGAGCTTGGCGATGGCCTCCGTTACCGGCGTGCGGGATATGCCCAGAGAGGCGGAAATCTGGTTCACATTCAGCTTGGCTCCCGGGCTTATGCGCAGAGCCACGATTTCGTCATATATGAGCTGGGCCACCAGGTCGCGAAGCTTCGTGTCCGGGTTGGCGTTGATGTATTCCCTCAATTGATAGCGGTCCATATCCGGCACCTCCCATTTGACCCGATTATAACGAAAAAAAAGGGGCTTTACAAGACCTTTTCGCCTCTGCGCATTAAGATAAATTAAGGCGTATTAAGAGGAATTAAGGACACAAAATAGTATAGTGGTCTTATAATAATCTTATCTTATAAATGATTTACAGAACGGGCGGTGTGGGTATGCATGCGGTAAAGACAAAAAAGCGGATCAATCTGTCGGCGGTTACGGCGGCGGCTCTTTTTGTCCTCCTCATTCTGGCTGGGCTATTTTCCGGCAGAGCCGGAAAGGAAAATACGGACAGGCCCCGGCAGGACGAGCTTTCGGCGGATGGAGGCGGCGAACCGGCGGCAGAGGAAACGAAAGCAAGGGCCATCGACCCGGACAAGCCCATGGTGGCTTTGACCTTTGACGACGGCCCCAGCGGGGAATACAGCCCCCTGATCCTGGACTGTCTGGAAAAAAACAACGCTGTAGCCACCTTTTTTGAGATCGGCTGCAACGTTGCAAAATACCCGGAGATCGATAAACGGGCCGCAGAGCTGGGCTGCGAGATCGGCTCCCACAGCTATTACCACAATGTGCTCCCCGGCCAGAGCCAGGAGGACATTGCGGAGGATCAGCGGCTGTGCAAAGAGGTGTTTGAAAATGCCATCGGCACAGACCCGGTCCTGATCCGCCCGCCTCAGGGCAGCGTGGTGAAATCCATTCTGAACCAATACGAGCAGATTTTTGTGGGTTGGTCCGTGGACACCCAGGACTGGCTCTACCAAAATGTGGACCGGACGGTAAACAAGGTCCAGCAGGCCGGAAATCTGGACGGGCAGGTTATCCTGATGCACTCCATATATCAGGAGAGCGCCCAGGCGGCGGAGATCCTGGTGCCCTGGCTCATTGAGCAGGGCTACCAGCTGGTGACCGTCAGCGAGCTTTTCTACTACCACTACGGCATTACGCCGGAAAAGCATTACTATTACGCCTATGATTATTTCATCTCCGACGGGGCACTGATGCTCTCCTGATCAGAGCACATATTTCAGGATGCAGACGGCCTGCAGCAGGCTCCCCGCGTCCACAAAGAGGTGGAATACGGTGTGCAGGGCGGGATTCTTTTTACCAAGACCGTAAAGGATCGCGCCCACGGTATAGGCGATGCCGCCGGCCAGAAGCCAGAGGAAACCGGCTTTGCCCAACGCATCCAGCGAGGGCTTTAAGGCCAGCACCACCAGCCAGCCCATGCCGATATAGCAGCACATGGACAGCTTCCCATACTGCTTGTGGTCGATGGCGGTGAACACCGCCGCAAAGGCGGCCAGAGCCCATTCCGCGCCGAAGATGACCCAGGCGATGGCCGGATGGGCGGGGCGGATGGCGGCGAGCAGGATGGGGGTGTAGGTCCCGACAATGAGCAGATAGATGGTGCAGTGGTCGATGACCTGCATCACCTTTTTGCCCATGGAGGGCTTCAGCCCGTGGTAGACGCTGGAGACGGAGTAGAGGACGATCATGGACGCGCCGTAGATCGCCCCGCTGACCACGCCCCAGGGATTTTTATGGGAAGCGGCGATCAGCACCGCAAAGACCAGCACCGCAACGCCGATGGCGCCGCCTGCAATGTGCGTTATCATGTTGGCGATTTCGTTTGCCCGGGTGTAATCCGGCAGACTGCGTTCACGCAGGGGTGTTCTTGTCATCATCATGACCTCCTTTTCACAGTCATATTCTATGCCCGCCGGAGAGAAAAACACAAGCTACTGACAGTGCCCGGCACTATACTCATCAAACATAAAAGGTAGAGTCCAAAAAACGGACTCTACCTTTAATATTTTTATGTTTTGTAATGAATTATCCTTTTGCCTTTTTCTGTGCCTCTTCCCGCTGGCGGCAGACCTCCGCCCAGCTGGGCAGGGTGGCAAACACGGCGGGCATCTCCTTCATCAGCCCGGGCACGTCGATGCCCTGGGGGCAGATAGCCCTGCATTTGCCGCAGCCGATGCAGGCCTGGGGCAGCTTGCTCTTGTCCAGCGCGTCCACTCTCATGCTGATGTTGAAGCTGGGCTCCAGCTTGGTGTCGTTATAGAGGTTGATGAGCGTGGGAATGTCCAGCTGCTTGGGGCAGCCGGCGCAGCAGTAGCGGCAGGCGGTGCAGGGCACGGCGTTTTTCAGCTTGTCGGCGATGGCGTACAGCAGCTCATTCTCCTCTTCGGAGAGCGGGCGGCGCACATCAAAGGTTTTCACATTGTCCACCATCTGCTCGAATGCGGACATGCCGCTGAGCACCATTTTCACATTGGGCAGGCCCTGGAGCCAGCGGAAGCCCCAGGAGGCCACGCTCTCCTCCGGGTGGAGGGCAGCGAGGCGCTCCGCGTCAGCAGCGGGGAGGCGCACCAGCTTGCCGCCGCGTACAGGCTCCATGACCCACACGGGGATGCCCCGCTGGGTCAGCAGGGCATATTTGCCCTTGGCGTCCTGCAGGCTCCAGTCCAGATAGTTCAGCTGGATCTGGCAAAATTCCATATGCTCGCCGAAGGCGTCCAGAAACTCCCGGATGTTCTCCACACTGCCGTGACAGGAGAAGCCCAGGTGCTTTATCCGGCCCAGACGCTTCTGCTCGATAAAATACTCCACAATATGCCACTTCTCGTCCTTATAGGTGCGGATGGAGTGCTCGTTCACGTTGTGCATCAGGTAGAAGTCAAAATAGTCCACGCCGCATTTTCTCAGCTGATCCTCGAAAACACCGGCGGGATCATAGCTGCTGGCGATCTGGTGGCCGGGGAACTTGTCGGCCAGGAAAAAGCTGTCCCGGGGATAGGCGCTGAGGGCCTTGCCGATGGCGATCTCGGACATGCTGCCGTGGTAGGGGTAGGCGGTGTCAAAATAGTTTACTCCATGTCCGATGGCGTAGGCCACCATTTTGTCCACCTGCTCCTGGTCGATATCCGCCGCTGTGCCGCCGGGGATCAGGGGCAGGCGCATGGTGCCGAAACCCAGAAGGGACAGTTTTTTGCCGTGAAAATCACTGTATATCATATGTAAGCCTCCAAATTGTGGTTTATTCTCAGTTTAGCATAGAACCTTTCCCACGTCAACGCAGGCGGGCAAAAGGCGCCTTTATCTGTCCAGCCAAAGGCTGCCCGCTTTCAGACAGACGGAGAGGGACAGCTTCCGGCTCTCTCCCTGTTCAAAACGGACCGTCAGGATATCCTCATTTCTGGTGATGACCTGACCTTTGCCGAACTGCCGGTGGCAGACCCTGACACCGGGGAAATAATCCTTGGCGGCCCAGTGCAGGGAGGAACCGGCAGAGGGAGGACGGATAGACGGAGCGCCGCCACCCTTCGGGGCTGCCGGCTTTTCTTCTTTTCCCGGGAAAAGGGCGGCGGAGAAGGCAGAGGATAATTCTGCCTGCCGGAAGGTAAAGATGTTCAGCTCGTTTTTTGCTCTTGTCATGCCCACATAGAATAGCCGCCGCTCCTCTTCCATCAGCGCCCGGTCCTCATCGGCGGCCTGGGAGGGCAGTATGCCGTCAATCGTGTCCATGAGAAAGACCCGGTCGTATTCCAGCCCTTTGCTGGAATGGATGGTGGAGAGAATAAACCTGCTGTCGTTGCTCCCGTGACTGCGGATGATGCCGCTCAGCTCCTCCAGCCGGTCCAGCAGCCGGGCAGGGGAGGGCTCCTGATTTCCCAGAGCCTGAAGAATTTCGGCCTTGCCTTCACCCATCTCCCGCTGCTTCAGATAGGCTCCGTAGCCCATGTATTTGACGATGCGGTAGACCGCCGAGCCCGCGTTTTCCGTGAGCATGTTGTTCATATGGGTCAGCAGCGCCCGGCACTGCTTTCGCTTGAAGCCGGAGAGGGAGAAGTCCTCCGCCAGGTATTCCAGCACCGACATGCTCTCGGGACAGCGCCGCACGGCCTCCTGGGCCTCCTGCTTGCTGAGCCGGGCATTTAATTTGTAGTAGAGATTCATAAACAGCTGCCCGTCGGTCTGATCCAGAGCAAAGCGGATAATGTCCGTAATATCCCGCACCACGGGACTGGTGAAGAAGCTGGTGTCCATCTGGCGGCAGCGGTAGGGGATACGGCTCCGGTCCAGCAGGTCGATCAGGGGAAGGGCGCATTCGTTGTCCCGGAACAACACGGCTGTCTCCTGGCCGCAGTCTTTTGCCGTCTTGAGAAGATACGCATACTGCCCGGCCCGGCTGCTGACGGTCAGCTCATTTACTTCAGCGCCGTCGCCCCGGACAGCGGTCATGCGCTTGGGGTGCCGGTCACTGTTTTGCTGAATGAACCTGTCCGCCGCCCGGACGATCTGCCGGGTGGAGCGGTAGTTCTGCTCCATCAGCAGCACCCGGGCGTTTTTGCGGCGGCGGGAAAAATCCGCCAGCGCTCTGGGGTAGGCGGCCCGGAAGCCATAAATGCTCTGGTCCTCGTCGCCCACCATGAAGAGATTGCCCTCCGGCCCTGCCAGCAGCTCTATAATCATATGCTGTATTTTTGAGGTGTCCTGGGCCTCGTCTACGCAGATATAGCGGTATCTGCTTTGAAGGGAGTGCAGAATATCAGGACATCTTCGCAGAATGTTATAGGCATAGACCAGCTGATCGTCGTAATCCATCAGCCTCTGCCGCTTCATGGTGTCCACGTAGGCGCGGTAAATGGAGGGAAAGCCCTTGATCTCCTGGTTGAGTGCTTCGATCTCCTCCGGCTTCAGGCACATGTTCTTCACATAAGTGATTTTGGTGCGGATGGCCTTGATGTCGCCGTCGGCCGGGTATTCATTCAGCACGCCCCGGCAGATATCCCCCAGCATGGCGGCGATCCGGCTCTCGTCGCTCAGAAGTTCAAAGGCGGTGGTGCCCCGGCTCTGCTCATATTGGCGGATGATCCTGGCGCACACGCCGTTGATGGTGCGAAAGGCCAGCCTGCCGGACAGTTCTTCCCCGAACAGGGATACAAATCGTTTGCGCATATCCGCGGCGGCGGCCACGGTATAGGTCATGGTGAGAATGTTCTCCGGCGCGACGCCCAGACAGTAAAGGGCGTAGCCCAGCCGCGCCACCAGAACGGTGGTTTTGCCGCTGCCGGGCACAGCCAGCAGCAGTACATTTCCCTCCACGGAACGGACAGCCTCTTCCTGCTGCCGGTTCAGCTTCAGCGCGTATTTTTCTGCAAAGCCTCTGTAATCCATAGCCGGTGAACCTCCAAAATCAAAATCAATTATATTTGATTTGCCGGACAAATTCAAGGCCGTGGCAGAGCGGAGCGCCGGAGATCGAGCGTTCAATCCCGAAAAACAAAAAAACCTGCCCAAAGGCAAGTTCAATAAAAAAGAATACTCAGCGCACCGTCTGATGGTGGAGATAAGCGGGATCGAACCGCTGACCTCTTGAATGCCATTCAAGCGCTCTCCCAGCTGAGCTATACCCCCATATATGTTAAAGAGGCGCGCTGAGTATTACTTATACAGTTTTACGCCGGACACCGCCGGGATGGACGCTCAACCGGGCCTTGCCCCGTGAGCAAGGAGTATATTACCAGACTCGAAACCAAATGTCAAGCAAAAATTTTCTTTTTTTCTCTTTTATTTCACAAAACCGGTGGCCATCTCCGGGCAATGCTCTTTGATGCGGGCCAGAGCGTCGTCCATGGCTTTTTCATTCTCACTGATCACGTCGGTAAATTCCTTGCCGTCGCGGACGAACACCAGACGGAAATACTGGAAGGTGGACTTGCCGCAGCAGAGCTTTCCATCGACCTCGTTGATGCGGATGAACACCCGGTCAAAATCCTGGTAAGAGAGATACTTGGTGCGGAAGCCTTCCTTGAAATACACGCCCAGCTTACCGACCTTTACCTTGTCAAACTGCTCGGCGGCGGCAAAATCCTCAGCCACTTCAACGCTGTCTACCGTGCCTTTTACGCCTGCAAATTTCTTATCTGCCATTTTTTATCCTCCCTTAATTAACGTTATCTTTCTGCCACTGCGGCGGATCAGCCCGTCAGCACACATGTTTTTCAGCTCGCGCATCATGCCGGTCCTGTCCACACAGAGATAGCTTGCCAGCTGGGACAGGGACATGGGCGTTTCAAAACTGGGGCTGCCAGCCTCCTCACTGAGATATGAGAAATAGGCCATCAGCTTTTTCCGCAGGGACTTTTTACTGATCATACTGATGCGGACCGCCAGCGTCTGGGCTTTCCGGGCGGACAGCTCAAACAGATTCCGGGTCAGCCTGGTGTGGTGGGCGCATGCTCTGGGACAGCGGCCATAAATACAGGAAAAACGGATAAACATCACCGAACAGTCACAGTCGGCCTCCACCGCGTAGCCCAGAGCGCCGTGGGGCATGGCGAAAACCTCGCCGAAAATGTCGTCCGGTCCGTAGTTTTCCAGAAGGGTATATTCTCCCTCACTGTCCATACAGTAGAGATGGGCCCGGCCGCTGAGCAGCACGCACAGATGCTCCAGCTCTGAGGAGTATACGATGATGGTGTCGCCCTTTTTGAAGCTGCGCGTTTCGGGCTTGAAGCAGTTCATGATCGCCTCGATACTGCTTCTGTCGATGCCCTGGAACAGCTCCACTTTTTCCATTTTTTACACTCCGCCTTCATACGATAGTATATGCTTATATTATAACATAAAAGTGTTGCAAACGCTACAGGAAAAAAGAAAACAATAGGATATATTTTTATCAGAATAAAATGTTGAGGAGGAACATTCATGTACTGCACAAGAAAGGTTCTGGACGATCTGATCTGGGTAGGCGCCGACGACAGAAGGCTTGCCTGTTTTGAGGGCGTTTACGGCGTGCCCGACGGCGTCTCCTATAACTCCTATCTCCTGCTGGACGAGAAAACGGTCTTGTTCGACACGGTGGATAAGGCTGTAGGCGCTGTCTTTCTTGAAAATGTGGCCCATGGGCTGAACGGGCGGAAACTGGACTATCTGCTTATCTCCCATATGGAGCCGGACCATGCCGCCACCATCGAATCCATCGCCCTGCGCTACCCGGAGGCGAAGATCATCTGCAACGCCAAGATCCAGACCATGCTGGCCCAGTTCTTCACTCTGGATCTGAGCGGACGGCTGCATGTGGTAAAGGAAGGGGACAGCCTCTCCGTGGGCAAGCACGAGCTGACCTTTGTCAACGCCCCCATGGTCCACTGGCCCGAGGTCATGATGACCTACGACAAGACGGACAAGGTTCTCTTCTCCGCCGACGCTTTCGGTACCTTCGGCGCGCTGAACGGACGCCTTTTCGCCGACGAGGGCGATTTTATGGGCGAGCAGCTTGACGAGGCCCGCCGCTACTACACCAACATTGTGGGCAAATACGGCCCCCAGGTTCAGGCCGTGCTGAAAAAGGCTGCCGGGCTGGATATCGCGGTTGTCTGTCCCCTCCACGGTCCGGTGTGGCGCAAGCATTTCGGCGACTTTTTGGAGAAATACCTGCTCTGGAGCAGCTACACGCCCGAGGAAAAGAGCGTGCTCATTGCCTACGCCTCCGTATACGGACACACGGAGAACGCCGCCAACATTCTGGCTGCCAAGCTGGTGGAGAGAGGTGTGCGGGTGCGCATGTACGACACCTCTGTCACCCCGGCAAGCTATATCCTGTCCGATGCTTTCCGCTGCAGCCACCTGGTCTTTGCGGCCACCACCTATAACGCCGGTGTGTTCGTCACCATGGAGAACCTGCTCCACGATATCGCCAACCACAATCTCCAGGGCCGGAAGATCGCCCTCATGGAAAACGGCAGCTGGGCGCCCACCAGCGGCAAGCTGATGCGGGAGATGCTCTCCGGACTGAAAAACACCGAGTTTATCGGGGACAACATCACCATCCGCTCCGCCCTGGCGGAAAAGCAGCTTGGAGAGCTGGACGCCCTGGCCGACGCCATCGCCGCCGACATCCGCCCTGCCGCCGCGCCTGTACAGGAGAGCGAAGCCCCCGCCGCGCTGGACGTGGATAACGACGTGTTCAAGCGCTTCTCCTACGGCGTGGAGGTGCTCACCACCCGGGTGGACGGCAAGGACTACGGCTGCATCATCAACACCGCCGGACAGGTGGCCTCCTGCGATCCCAAGAAGATCACCATCTCCGTCATCAAGAAGAACAACACCTGCGACATGGTGGCAAAGGCCGGAAAGTTCAACATCTCCATCCTGACCCAGGACGCGCCCTACAAGCTCTTCCAGCGCTTTGGCTTCCAGAGTGGGCGGGACGTGGACAAGTTTGCGGACGTGAGCTACACCGAGCGCATGAGCAACGGCATCCGCTATATCCCGGAGTACACCAACGCCGTCCTCTCCTGCGAGGTCATTGACGTGAAGGACGTGGAGACCCAGGTGCTCTACATCGCAAACGTTGTGGAGGCCAAGGTTCTGTCCTCCGCACCCTCCTGCACCTATGCCTACTACCACGCCCATATCAAGCCCAAGAAGAACCCTGCGCCCGAGAGAGGGGAGGGCTATGTCTGCAAGGTCTGCGGCTACTTCCACGAGGGCAGCGAGCTGCCCGATGATTTCGTCTGCCCCCTGTGCAAGCACGGCAAGGACGATTTCGAGCATGTGGTGCCCGCCGTCGTCAAAAAGCAGAAGGGCTATATCTGCACCATCTGCGGCCACTTTGAGCCCTGCGAGGGCGAGCTGCCCGAGGATTATGTCTGCCCCCTGTGCCACCACGGACGGGAGGACTTTGAACCGGCAGAACAGTAATACAAGATTTCCTGCTCCGGAGCGTACTTTTATACGCTCCGGAGATTTTTATGCCCGGAGGACCATAGATTATAATGTCCCGGATTGCTGCTTCATAAGCCAAAACAACGGTTTCAGCAAAAAACCCAAAGCACGAATAAAAAACAGATAAAAATCCCAAATAAAGTAAAATAATGCGTCATTGACAAGCAATTATCATGATCGTTAATAACTTATCTTTTCAAAATCCCGGTTTTCCAGCCTTTAAATGTAGACAATTTGTGACCGAATGTGATATGATACTCTTTGCAAAAAAAGACGAGGTGAAGCTTATGTCCCATACTTTTAAAGGCGGCGTACACCCCAATTACATGAAAGCACCCGAGATCCCCATTTCTGTAATTACTCCGCCGCCTCAGGTAATCATCCCCATGACACAGCACATAGGCGCTCCCTGCAAGCCTCTTGTTCAGGTCGGCGACTATGTAAAAATGGGTCAGAAGATCGGTGAGAATCCTGCGCCGGTCTCCGCCCCGGTTCATGCCTCCGTTTCCGGCAAGGTAGTGGCGATAGAACCCAGACCCCACCCCCTGGGAGACATGATCATGTCCGTCGTTATCGAGAACGACTATCAGGACACCCCCTGCGAGGATCTGGCCCCCCTCACCGAAGAGCAGCTGAAAGACTCCGAGGCCATCCTTGAGCGTATCCGCGAGGCCGGCGTGGTCGGCATGGGCGGCGCAATGTTCCCCACTGCCTTCAAGATCCGCGGCGGCATCGGCAAGGTGGATAAGCTCATCATCAACGGCGCCGAGTGCGAGCCCTATCTGAACGGCGACCACCTGACCATGCTCAACTACCCCGAGCAGCTTCTCAAGGGCATCGAGCTTGTGCGTATCGCCAGCTGCGTTGACAAGGCCTACTACGGTATCGAGAAGAACAAGCAGGACGCCATTGACCTGCTCAACTCTCTCCATCCCGAGAAGTACGGCATCGAGATCGTCCCCGAAGAGGTCAAGTACCCCCAGGGCGCCGAGAAGATGCAGGTCAACGCGGTCACCGGCCGCGAAGTCAAGCCCGGCGGCATCCCCTCCGGCGTGGGCTGCAACGTGGTCAGCACCCGTACCTGCTACGCCATCTACCAGGCCTGCTATGAGGGCAAGCCCGTCATCGAGCGTATCGTCACCGTGGCCGGCAGCGCACTGAAGGCTCCTGTCAACGGCCTGACCCGCGTGGGCACCCCCTTCGGCTACCTGGCCGAGCAGTGCGGCGGCTTTGTCAAGACTCCCCGCAAGATCGTTCTGGGCGGCCCCATGATGGGTATCTGCGCCACCAGCTTCGACGCCCCCAACATCAAGGGCACCGCCGGCGTCCTGTTCTTCACCGAGGAAGAGGATAAGCATGTGGAGCACCCCACCTGCATCCGCTGCGGCAAGTGCATCACCGTTTGCCCCATGAATCTGGAGCCCGTGTTCATGTACATGTACTACAGCAAGGGCGACTTTGAGAACATGGCCAAATACCATATCACCGACTGCTTCGAGTGCGGCAGCTGCGCGTTCAACTGCCCCGCCAGAATGCCTCTGACTCACGCATTCAAGACCGCAAAGCTGATGTTCCAGGCCAAGCAAATGAAAGAAAAAGCAAAGGCCGAGGCTGAAGCCGCCGCAGCCGCAGCAAAGGAGGCAAAGCAATGAGCAACGAGAAGAAAGAAAGAATCGTTCTTGACGTAGCGTACCAGCCGCAGGTCAGAACCAATACCGACACCCGCCGCATCATGCTGGACGTGATGATCGCTCTGCTCCCCGCCGTTGCTGTGGCGGTATGGCAGTTCGGTGTCTATCCTCTGCTGGTCATCGCGGTTTCCATGGCCTCCGCCGTGTTCTTCGAGTGGGGCTACCGCAAGCTCCTGAAAAAGCACAGCACCATCGGCGACCTGTCCGCCTGCGTCACCGGTATGCTGCTGGCTCTGGTTCTGCCCCCCACGGCGCCATGGTGGCTGCCCATCATCGGCACCTTCTTCGCCATCGTGGTGGTAAAGCAGCTCTATGGCGGCATCGGCAAGAACTTCTTAAACCCCGCCCTGGCAGGCCGCGCCTTCCTGCTGGCCTCCTATGCGGCCATCATGAGCGGCGCATACCTGGTTCCCAAAGCACTCCGCAGCACCATCGACGCCGCTACCATGGCAACGCCCCTCTCTTTCCTGTACGATACCGGCGCAATGCCCGAGTATTTCAGCTTTGTTGACCTGCTCATCGGCAAGGTTCCCGGCTGCATCGGCGAGATCAGCGCTCTGGCCCTGATCATCGGCGGCGTGTACCTGGTCCTGCGCAAGGTCATCTCCTGGCGCATCCCCGTGTCTTTTGTGGGCACCGTGGCTGTGCTCTGCCTGATCTTTGGCTATCAGGGCTACGGCCGTGTGGACTGGATGCTCTATAACGTCCTCTCCGGCGGCCTGATGCTGGGCGCCATCTTCATGGCCACCGACTACGCCACCAGCCCCGTTACCCTCAACGGCCAGCTGCTCTTCGGCGCAGGCTGCGGCGCACTGACCGTGCTCATCCGCTATTTCGGCGGCTTCCCCGAGGGCGTGTCTTACGCCATCCTCATCATGAACCTCTGCTCCTGGGCCATTGACAAGGCCTTCCACCGCCACCAGTTCGGCGTCAGCAAGGAAGACATCAAAGCCCAGAAGGAAGCAAAGAAAGCAGCGAAGAAAGCGGCAAAGGAGGCGGCAAAATGAAAAAGATTCTGAAGCTTACCCTGATCCTTTTCCTGGTCTCCGCCATCGTTGCCGGCGTCCTTGGTGTGGTCAACGAGGTCACCAAGGACCGCATTGCCGAACAGAACCGCATCAAGACCGAGAAGGCCTTTGCCGCGGTGCTGCCCGCCTCCGGCTACGAGGAGCTGGCGCTTGACACCAGCGCCTATACCAATATCGACAGCATCAGCAAGGCCACTGGCGGCGAGGGCTATGTGGTTCAGACCACCTTCTCCGGCGCCCAGGGCAACATCACCATGGTTGTAGGCGTCAGCCCTGACTACAAGTGCACCGGCATCTCCATCATCTCCCATGCCGAGACCTCCGGTCTGGGCGCCAACGCGGCCAGCACCTCCGACATCGGCGTGAACTGGCGCGCTCAGTTTGTGGGCCAGGATAAGAACATGGCCATCACCAAGGCCGGCGGCACCATCGACGCCCTCACCGGCGCGACCATAACCTCCCGCTCTGTGGCAGAGGCTGCTGCCAACGCCATCAGCGTCGTCGAATCTTTGGGCTAAGGAGGAAACGCTGAATGAATATTAAAAAACAGTTCAAGGAAGGCCTGATTACCAATAACCCGGTTCTGGTGCAGCTCATCGGTATGTGCGCCACCATGGCAATCACCACCACGCTCTTCAACGGCGTGGGCATGGGCCTGTCCGTTCTCATCATCCTTACCTGCTGCAACGTGGTGGTCTCCGCCATCCGCAAGATCATCCCCAACGAGATCCGTCTGGCCATCTTCGTTGTCATCATCGCAGGCTTTGTCACCATTGTTGACCTGCTGCTGAAGGCCTACATACCCGCCCTCAGCGAGGCGCTGGGCGTGTTCATCCCCCTGATCGTTGTTAACTGCATCATCATCGGCCGTGCTGAGGCCTTCTGCCAGAAGAACACCATCGGCGCATCCTTCTTCGACGGTATCTTCCAGGGCCTGGGCTACACGGTGGTGCTGATCATCATGTGCGTGTTCCGCGAGCTGGTGGGCAGCGGCAAGTTCGGCGGAGGCCTGATCGACATTGCCAACGGCTTCCGTTTCACTATGGACGGCACCGGCGGCGGCATCCAGCTCTTCCCCGCCGATTACGGCGCAACCATCATGATCATGCCCTTCGGCGGCTTTATCACCCTGGGCCTGCTCATCGCCCTGATGCAGTACATGCTCAAAAAATCCGCAAAGAAAAAAGAAGCGGCTGAAAAAGCAGCAGTAAAGGAGGGTGAAGAATAATGCTTACCAACATCATTTCCATCTCCCTTGGCGCGATCCTGGTCAACAACTTCATCTTCTCCCAGTTCCTTGGCTGCTGCCCCTTCCTGGGCTGCTCCTCCAAGGTGGAGACAGCCACCGGCATGGGCTTGGCCGTTGTGTTCGTCATGGGACTGGCCTCCGCCATCTGCTGGGTCATCGACACCTACATTCTGATCCCCTTGGGCCTTGCCTTCCTGGAGACTCTGGCTTTCATTCTGGTCATCGCCTCCCTGGTTCAGTTTGTGGAGATGTTCCTGAAGAAATCCATCCCCTCACTGTACTCCGCACTGGGCATTTACCTGCCCCTGATCACCACCAACTGCGCCGTTCTGGGCGTGGTGCTGCTGAACGTGCAGAACCACTACAACTTCATCGAGTCCGTGGTTTACGGCATCACCGGCGGCTTTGGCTTCATGCTGGCCATCGTTCTGTTCGCCAGCGTGCGCGAGCGTGTTCAGTTTTCTGATTATCCCGAGTGCTTCGATGGCTTCCCCATCTGCCTGATCTCTGCCGGCCTGCTGGCCCTGGCCTTCATGGGCTTCAGCGGCATGAAGATTTTCTAAGGAGGGTGTATCGAAATGACAACTATACTTCTCTCCATTGCCGTTCTGGGCGCTCTGGGCGCTCTGTTCGGTGCGATCCTGGCCTTCGCGTCCAAGATCTTCCACGTTGAGGTAGACCCCCGCCAGGAAGCGGTCAGGGAGTGCCTTGCCGGCGCCAACTGCGGCGGCTGCGGCTACCCCGGCTGTGACGGCTATGCCGCTGCTGTGGCCAAGGGCGAAGCGCCCACCAACCGCTGCGTGGCCGGCGGCGCTGAGGCTGCGGCCAAGATCGCCGAGATCATGGGCGTTTCTGCCGACGCTGCCGAAAAAATGGTGGCATTCGTGCCCTGCTCCGGTACGACCGGACACGCGGAGATGCGCTTTAACTACTCTGGCCCTGTGGACTGCCGCGCCGCCATGCTCTTCGGCGGCAAGAGCAACAAAACCTGCACCTTCGCCTGCATCGGCCTGGGCAACTGCAGCCGCGTCTGCCAGTTTGACGCGATGCACATTGTGGACGGCGTGGCCAAGGTGGACCGCTCCAAGTGCGTGGGCTGCGGCGCCTGTGCCGACGCCTGCCCCAAGAGCATCATCCAGATGATCCCCGAGAGCCAGAAGATCATGCCCGCCTGCGGCAACAAGGACAAGGGCGCAAAGGTCATGAAGATGTGCGACTTCGGCTGCATCGGCTGCATGAAGTGCCAGCGCGAGTGCCCGGCAGACGCCATCGTGGTCAAGGATAATCTGGCTGTTGTGGATGTCACCAAGTGCGTCCAGTGCGGCCACTGCTCCGACATCTGCCCCCGCCACATCATCAACTACTTCGGTTGAGCTTCACCTGTTTCATAAAAAAGAACTTCCGTCTTTTCGGGCGGAAGTTCTTTTTTATCGTCTCGCCCGGGCTTGGGCAATGTAATCGGGCGATTCGTGAATCGCCCCTACGGCGGTGTTTCGGGAAGTGTTCGTAGGGGCGCATCACGATGCGCCCGTCCGGGACAGGGCGGAAACCGGGAAAACAGGCCGTGGGACGGCGGCTGTTTAGCTTATCCGTTCAGTTTTTCAACCACAGCGCGGGTAAGGGCTTCATCCCGGGTTCCGAAGAGCCAGGTCTGGCCGTCTGCGGTTTTTATCAGAATAAACGGGGGACAGGTCGGGTCCAGCCTGAGCTTCAGCGTACCCAGCTCCGGGCAGGAAAAATTGCCTTCCAATAGAGTTTCCATGCCCGTCCCGAAGGTACGGCTCAGATTTTCCGGCAGTTTCTCTCTTAGTTCAACGCTGCTGATATTCTCCAGGGGGATCACATCTTCCCTGCTGCCCCGGGAGGAGATCAGCTCCGTTTCACGCACTTCCAGCATGGGCGGCTTGGTGCCGATTCCGTCGATCAGCACCCCGGTGAAGGGCATGGCCAGCAGCAAAAGCAGAATCAGACCGTAGATCACCTTGCCGGAGGTCTTTGCCAGATTGAGGCTGCTGTTCAGCCCCACACGGTCGTTGACCACAAGGCGGCTGTCCTTGGGATTATAATAGAGTACACCGCCAATCCACAGGTCGTCTTCGTCCCGGTACCAGCGCTGCCCGCTTTCTGCGGTCAGCTTTTCCTGTATCTGCCGGGTTTTGAACTCAATGCCGATGGCGGCGGCGCAGAACAGGAAGGAGAAGACCGGCACCAGAAGGAGCATCAGAGCCTGTTTTTCCCGGGAAAGCCACATGCACAGATTCAAAATCACCATAAACCAGGCGGATATGAGCCAGACTGTTGCCCAGTTTTTTCGCCGTACCTGGGTCAGGGCCAGGGTCAGCTGGGTGTTTTCGTCCACCAGCTCTGCCCGGTTCCGATATAAAAACGATAGCAGAACCAAAAGAGTACAACGCAGAGGCCGTCCATCAGATAGACAAACCAGAATGTGCGCTCAAAGACCAGCGGCAGCAGGCACAGCAGCAACGGCGGCAGAAACAGCCAGGGGGAGAGCCAACGGCCCACGCCTACAGCGGCGGTGTTCACCGTCAGGGTCTGCCCGGCGTTTACGCTCCAGCCCCGCTGACGCTTGATGCGCTTTAACTCCCGGTTGCAGCGCACATAAGGGATGAAGGGCAGAAAAACGCACAGATCCAGCCTGAGAAACCACAGGGTCATGTTCCCGGCAAGGCTCCTGACCAGCATACAGGGCAGGGCGAGCAGCAGCAGGAAAAGGCACATCAGGCCCAGCTCCTTTTTGAAGCGAGAGAGCCGGGCCAAAACCTGGCCATCCTGCCGGCCTTCATAGGGCAGAGTCACGCCTACAGCGATGTTCTTTTTGAACTTTGCCTCGTTGCCCAGTACGAAACACATCAGCGGCGCAAGCCAGATGATGCTCAGCCATAAAATGATATTCATCATGTTCAGCCCTCCTCATACAGTTTTCCGCAGAGCTCCATGGCCTCTGCCTTGCTCAGCCCGGCCAGCCGCAGCTCCGACATGTGCAGCCGCAGGGCGTTGAGCCGCTCCTCCGGCAGGGGAAGGGCGCTTTTCGCTCTGCACACGGTGGTGCCGCCCCGCCGGTCGGTGCTGATGTAGCCCTCCTGCTTCATCAGCTGGTAGGCCTTGCTGACGGTCATCATGTTGACACCGCTCTCCTCCGCCAGGGCCCGCACCGTGGGGAGCTTCTCCCCCGGACTGAGCCTGCCCTGGGCAATGCCGATGACGATCTGGTTTCTCAGCTGCAGATACAGCGGCGTATTGCTGGAAAAATCAAAAGTCAGGAGCATAACGATCACCTCTTTGCATTATCGAATATAATGCAAATAATATAATAAGTCAAGAGAAAGGAGAGAGGTTGATGCCTCTCTCTGTTTAAAAAGTTTACATTGGACGCTTTTCTTCCACCCGGACTTGTGCTATCATAAAATAATCCGGGCGAAAGCCAGAAGAAGAGTCAGCAGCAGGAAATTGACCAGGCTGAAGCGCCAGAGAAAGCCGCCGGTTTTCGCGCCCTCTGCGTGGGAATACAGCTTCAGGGCGATCAGACTGGCAAGACTGGCCACCGGCGTGCCCAGCCCGCCGATGTTCACCGCCATCAGCAGCGCTCTGGCATTTTCCGTAAATCCGGAGAGCAGCAGCGCGGCGGGGACATTGCTGATGACCTGGCTGCACAGGGCGCCAACGAACAGTTCACGCCCGGCCAGCAGCTGCCGCAGAAGACGGTCTATGGCCTCAATCCGGGCCAGATTGCCTGCGAAGATGAAAAAGCAGACAAAGGTGAGCAGCAGTAAAAAGTCCGCTTTCAGCAGGATCCGGCGGTCAAAGACACCCACAAGCAGCAAAATCACTGCCAGCATCACCGCCCAGTGGAGCAGGCGGAACACCACCAGCAGGCACAGCAGAAACAGCGCGGAATAAAACAGCAGCGCCCTATGGAGCAGGATGGGCTTTTCCCCTAAAAACACCTTGACCGGCTCTTTTTTGATGAACAGGCAGCTGCCCAGCACAAGCAGCAGGGAAAGGCTCCACACCGGCAGGGTTGCCGAGAAAAAATCCGTTCCGCTCATGCCGTAATAGGAATAGAGATAGAGATTCTGCGGGTTGCCGACAGGCGTCAGCATACTGCCCAGGTTGGCGGCCACAGCCTGAAGCACTACCACCCAGACCAACTCCTTTTCCCGCCGGACCATGCCCAGCACCACCACGGCGAAGGGCACAAAGGTCAGCAGCGCCACGTCGTTGGTGATCAGCATGGAGGAGAAAAAGCACAGCGCCACCAGCACTGCCGACATGAGCCGCAGATTTCCGGCCCGCTCACAGAGAAAATGGGCCAGAGCGGTGAAGCTGCCGGCCCTGCGCAGCCCCGCCACCACCACCATCAGGCAGTACAGCAGCGCCAGCGTGCGCAGGTCGATATAGTGAAGATATTCTGTGTCGGGAGGGACAAAGAAGCAGCTGATCACCGCTGCAAATAAGGCGATGCACAGCACAGCCTCCCGCTTGATAAAATCCTTTACACGAGACATATAATAATCACCCCAGGAGGAAAAATGGAAAGACTGAGAAGAAAGCTTGTGTTTGCTGAGGGCGGTCACGCCTCCCAGCTTCTGCGGATCATGCAGGATATTGCCGGGGACGACGCGGACCGGCGGGGCAGCGGCATGGACACCCTGCTGGAGAAAAACTGCACCTGGGTGCTGGTAAAGCTGAGGATCGACATCAAACGTATGCCCCAGCCCGGCGAGGAGATCGAAATCAGCACCTGGCCCGGGAAGAGCCGCCTGGCCATCTACCCCCGCTGCTATGAGATCAGGGACGCCGCCGGCGAAGTGATTGTCAGCGGCCTGAGCACATGGGTTATTATGGACATGGACAGCCGCAGTCTGATCAGCGGCGAGAGCAGGGGCATTACCCTTGCGGGGGAAGAAGAGGGAAGACTCCATCCCCAGCGCAAGGTCAGCGTGCCCGAGGGCGGCAGTGAATTTGCGCTTACACCTTCCGCGGACCAGATCGACCGCAACGGCCATATGAACAACGCCGCCTATCTGGACGCGGTGGAGCCCATGCTGCCGGAGGAATACCGGGGCAGGGAACTGCGGGCCATCGCGGTGGATTATGAGCATGAAATTCTCCCCGGCAGGCACGCCGCCGTCCGGGCCCTGGCCCAGGGCGACAGCTGCTTTTTCGAGGGCAGCATGGAGGGACGGGTCTGTTTCAGAATCTCAGAGACTTTTGCCGTTTAAGGCGGCACCCACCAGCTTGTCGCCCTGATAGCGGAGCTTTAAGGAAAAGAAGGGCTCGTCACTGTCCAGCAGGCGCAGAAAGATCCTGTCGCCCTCCCACAGGGTCAGACGCAGCAGCTCGGATTTTTTGATCCAGGCCAGCTCGCCTTCGTCGCAGTCCTTCAGCTGCCCCTGAAACCTGTCAGCGGTGAAAAGGTGCATGTATTCCGTGCCCCACTCGTCGGACACAAAGGTGACGATCCCCCGGTACTGCCAGCGGCTTATGGTGAGACCCGTCTCTTCAAGGGCCTCCCGCAGCATACATTCCTCCGGGCTTTCACCCGGCTCAAACTTGCCGCCGATGCCGATCCACTTGTCGTGGTTTTCATCGTTTTCCTTTTTCACCCGGTGGAGCATCAGGTATTCGTCATCCCTCTGAATGTAGCAGAGACTTGTATTTTTCATTGAAATCACCGGACATAGTATAACACCCGGCGATGGGAATTTCCACAGCCGGGTGTAAGACTGTCAAAAAAATGTGCTTCGATCTTCGTAAATGGCGTAGCGGGGGAG
>JALFOM010000139.1 GCA_022782265.1 Clostridiales bacterium
GCAGTGGGGAGACATCGACGGCACCCGGCTGACGGTCAACCGGGCGCTCTCTTTTGCCGGAAACCGTCCGGATCCTTCGCAGGAGCTGAAAACAAAAGCAGCACACCGCACGGTTCCCGTGCCGGATCAGGTGCGGTCTCTCCTTATGTCCGCCAGGATGACGGATCTCTACGTGATCACAAAGGAGAGCGGCGGACCCATGACAGAGACCGCCTACGTCCGCATGTGGGACAAAGTGCAAAATGGGGTATCCTTTCATGTCACCGCGCATATGCTGCGGCATACATACTGCACGCAGCTTTATCGGGCCGGCATAGACCTGCGCACGGCTCAGTATCTGATGGGGCACAGCAGCATCCAGATGACCGCGCAGGTATACACCCACCTGCAGGCCGAGGACAGCATGAAGGCGGCCGATAAGATCAACGACCGATTTAAAGATATCGTCTGACTACCTTTTGACTACCTCAACGCGATTTTCAACAAAACTCTACCCGCAAAAAATCCGATAAAATCGAGATTTTTGCTTGATTGAAGTTATCTAAAACACATACGATTCTGACTACGAATCAGAAGGTCAGGGGTTCGAGTCCCTTCGGGCGCGCCAAGAAAGAAGCCTCTTTTGTCTACCAAGACAAGAGAGGTTTTTTTCATGCTTTCGGGGGCAAAATAGCCCTTAATATAGGAAAATACCGCCAAAACAGGGGTTGGAACGGTCGTCGAGGCCGAACTATCCCCTGTTTTTGCTGTTTCGCGGTGAAAAATGCGTATTACTTTTGGTGATTCTTTTCTCCGTGGAGCAATCGACAATCGACTGAACGTAGGGAGTTGAATCTATAATTCCGCAAAATCGAATAAGCATGTAACGAAAACGTGACGCGATCATCTTGTATCTTTCGATTTATTATGCCATAATGTTAAATAGTTTAGTGTGCCAATATATCAGGATAAACTTGGAAGTGGTTTGTGGCATAGGATAATTGCCAGAAGATCAAACTGCTGAAAGCATCACAGCATTCGTTTGTATAAAATGCAGGAGGCCGCAAAAATGAAAGACCTGTATTCCAACTGGATGATAGATTGGATGACAAAGAAGGGCATCCCGGCGCACAAGGCCTATGACTATGTCGGCTTTCTGGGCTCCGGCAGCTTTTTTCTTGTGCTGTTTATCAGTATTATTGTCCAAAATATCGAGCTTTCCGGCTGGTTGGGGATGGTATGCGGCGTTCTTTTTCTGCTCATAGCGATCAGCTTGTTGATTGTCAGCGGTTATTGCACCTATCAGGCCAACTATATGTGGCTGATGCTCCTGCTGTTCGGATCAGGCGATATCATCATGGGACTGGCCATCGACCTAGGCGCTGCATGGCGCATTGTGCTCACGGCGATAGGAATCCTGATGACGGGGATCGGCATCTTTCTGGCCCCAAAACAGCTGCGGAACAGCAAGAAGCTGAAACCAGAGCTGGAAGCTGCCCGGACGCGGTGGGAGCTGGAACGCGCTGCCCGGTACCGGATAAAACAGAACAGTGGTGAGTCGGCGAAGCCGAAGCAGGAATCCTCCGGGCCAAAGGCGCAAAGCGAGATCGAGCGGTTGAAGCTCCGCCTCCATGTACTGGACACCATGAAAAGCAATTTGAAGAAAAGCGGGGCATCCGCAGACAGCGCAGCGCGGCTTAAATATGCGGAAGAAAATTATGCTGTCACAGCGAAGGCTCTGGGAGAAAAAACTGCTGGAACAGCCCGCACTGTGGGTGCTGGTCTGCTGTTTCCAGGGTGGCCAGCCTGTGTATGTGGGAACGGATGGGCGGATGGAGATCTTTACCGACCATGCGCTCGCTGAAAAAGGCCGAACAGTGCTGCAGGAAAAGCTCAATGTGGCAATGGATCTCCGGACACTTTCAGGTCCCGACGCCATCCGGAGCTTCTTTGCGGATTGCGCCCACAATGGCTTCCAGGTACTGCGTCTGGACAACGGCAGCCAATTTATGGCGGAACTGTGGCTGAAAGAATTCTTCCCCTACCGGGAGGACAACCTGATCGACGGGAAAAACCGCAGCCTGCGTCATATGTTCCACCGGGCGAAGCTGTATTCCTGGCTGCTGGCCGGGCAGAAGGATCCGCAGAGCTTACAGGGCCGCAGCCTTGCCGAGATGAGGTTGACCATGGGGCTCAACGGCTACCGGGAGCTGGGAAACACGCTGGTGTATGCCCTGGGCAATGCCATGCCGGAGGACCGTCTCTATGCCACCTGTGCAGCGCTGGACAAAATGCGGGAATGGCTCCCCGGTTCCGGATATGAGGAAAGCACCATCCTCAGTACGTCTGTTTATGATATAAAGTTACAGCTGGGCTTTGCCAACCGTCCAGGAGAACAGGGGAATGTGGAAAAGGGAATGGTCTGCGTCTTTACGGACCTTGCCCAAGCCAGGGAGGCGCAGGAGCTGTTCCGCAGCAGCCATATGGATTTTTCCGTGGTGGTTATTACATTTGAGGAGCTGCTTTCTCAGGCGGTGCAATGCGCCGGTATTCTGGTGGATATGCAGACCCTTGGTTTTGAGATTCCCCAATCGGAATACGCCAAAATTAACGAAGTGCGAAAGTTGGATGCCCCTATTCTGGTTCACCTGAAGCAGCCGGAAAACCGGGAAAACAGGCCTTCCGGGCAGCAGGAAAGTACATTGCCTGCCAACGGCGGGCAGCCAAAAGCCCAGTTAAAGCACGTTGAAATAAAAGACGGCTGGAAACAATTTGATTATCAGTGGCCGCACCGATTTGGCTATGAGTATATGCTGAAAAGCGCCCAGTGGCTGATCACCCATGATCTGCAGGTGCAGACCCTGACCACGGCAGAGATCGCCGGAGCTCCGGAGCAGGAACACATCCAGGAACTGCAAGCCTGCGGAAACCTTTCGGACTGTGTCGGCAAGGAAACGGGGGTGCTGGCCGTGGGCGGTGCCAGCAAAAGCGCACAGTGTCTGCTGAAAGTCTATTGGTACAATCAGACCTTTGTGGTACGGATCTTCACGCTTGGCGACGTGGAGCAAAACAGGATTGATGCTTTTACGGAAATGCTTTTAACATAATTTTACATCGTGCACAAATATTTTACCACGAACAACAAGAGGGGGTATATTGGCGTACTTGTCGTCGTTCTTATCCCTGTTTATACACCGTTTGTCCGTCCTTATCCCTCATGAATAAAAGTTTAACACAGGACATGGCATATCGGCGATCCCTAATGAAGTACGCAGAGAA
>JALFOM010000146.1 GCA_022782265.1 Clostridiales bacterium
ATATGGTTAACTCTTGGACACGCATGTGGGAAACAAATTTCAAAGCCGGGGAACCGTTGTACACGGGAGAGAACCAACCTCCCATGTACTATGAGTAATCAATTCCCATATAAATTGACCTCACGGATCAATCATTAATAAGATTTGAAGCCATGAACATAGGATATTAATGATAAGGGCACCCGTTGGTGTACTTTTGGGGCAAATACCCTGCCTCTACGCACCGTTTACTTCGACTTAGACAAATGGATTACCTGATTTGTCTACCAGATAGATCAGGCAATTTTCTTGTTTTCGGGGCAAAAAAATACGGGAAAACACGGCGTTTTTAGATAATTCGAGCGCCGGAGCAGGGAATCTCCCGCTCAGGCGCTCTTTTTTATGCCAAATCCGAGAAAAATGGTACTCACCTTTTGGCAGCGAACAACCGGACATGTCACTCGATATAGTTGGCGGTGGAAGGATTCGAACCCGTTTTCCCCCAATTTGACAAGTCCTGAAAGCTGTGCTATATTATTATCAAGATCAGTGCACGATCGGATGAAAACAAAATATCCTATAAGAGTTGCGCGAGGGACAAGCCCGATGACCGCACGCCAACCTCCCGGAGAGAAAGGTGGCAATGCTTGTACGATAGGTTTATACCGGCCCCATAAATCAAGGCTGGTATTTTTGCACCTGTTTTTCGGGAGTGGCTGAGAAATGAGGTGCTATTTTTGCAAGTATCGACAGCAGCAATTCAGTTGAAGGACGCAGCTGAGAAGTACGGTGCATACTACGTTCTTCATCTCACATGCCCCGGCAAAACGATTTCTATCCCCTACTACGGCAGAATGGGCAGTCTGCCAATTGACGAAATGAATCTCTCCGTGCGCTCGTCGAATGCACTGAAGCGCTGCGGAGCCATGACCATAGGAAAGGTCGCAGAACTCATGGAAACCGGCAGTTTGAAGGCTATCCGCAATCTTGGCATTAAGAGTGAAAAAGAAATAATTCGAAGCTTCTTCACCCTGTGCTATGCAAACATGACTGCAAGCGAAAAACTGAATTTCTGGCAGAATGTAGTGGAAGATCTGGAGGTGTCCTGAATATGGGACTCCATTTATGAGCGAACAGGATTGGAACAGGAAAAAGTATTGCCGGGACTGGGGCAAGCCAAAAGATTATTGATTAGAAATCAAACCTATAAAATCAACACATTTTCATGGCTTTCGGCCCTATCCCTTTCCGGCGGGCACGGATATAATCAGTGTAAAAAGGGGGGAAACCTATGCTGCGGATGGAGATCGCGCTTTTCATGGTTCTGGCCTTTGTTGCCTTTTTCTATTTTTCTGCCGGGCGAAAGAGCACGCCGCTGCACAGAACCTTTTCTGTTTTGCTGGTCGTTGTTCTGATCCATCTGGTGCTGGACGGCGTCACGGTCTACACCGTGCATCATTTGGAGACCGTACCCAGGTTTTTAAACGATGCTGTTCACAGGCTGTTTCTGGGCAGCATGGTGCTGGTGATCTATTTGTTTTATCAGTATATCGCCATTCTGGTGGAGGAGGAGACCGGGAAGCCCCGGCGGCTGGACTGGCCTGCCAGAATCTTTCTGGCAGTGGCGGAGCTGGGCAATTTCCTGCTGCCGATTACCTACACTGTTACCCCAGCGGGGAACTATTCTTCCGGCCCCTACATGCTGGTACCCTATTGGGGCGTCGCCTTCTATCTGCTGCTGTGCGCCGGACTGCTGGCCATCAATTGGCGTCAGATCGACAAGAAGAAAAAGTCCGTTATCGGGATTGCTCTGACCATTGAATTTGTTGTTTGTATTTTGCAGGGGCTGCACCACACCTGGCTTATCAGCGGCATGGGGCTGACACTGATGACGCTGTCCTTCTATCTGACGCTGGAAAACCCGGATATTCTCCGGGCGGAGCTGACGGAGCAGAAAATGTCCATGCTCTACCTGAAAAGTCAGGTCAACCCCCACTTTCTCTACAACACCCTGGATACCATCCGCATCCAGGCTCAGCTGAACGGCGACAAAAGGGTGGCCGATCTGCTCATGCGCCTGGTGGACTTCTTCCGGCTCAGCGTGAAGGTGGACCGGCCCATGGTCTCGCTGGACGACGAGCTGGAGCTGCTGGAGGCCTACATGGAGCTGATGTGCTACCGCTACCCGGAGCTGCAGTGCGAATATGACATTGACCCCGATCTGGGCGCAATGCAGGTGCCCAACTTTATCTTGCAGCCCATTGTGGAAAACAGTCTGCTTCACGGCCTGAAAAACAAGGGCTACCGGGGTACAGTGCGCATCAGCGCCCGGAAAACGGCGGAGGAAAAGCTGGAAATTCTGGTCTGCGACAGCGGCGGCGGCTTTGCCGAGGGGAAGAAAGCGGCTATCGACGAAATGCTGCGCAGCTACGCTAAGCAGGCGCCCAAGCTCACCGGAAACAGCATCGGCATCCTGAATGTGCAGAAGCGGATCAAGTTGCTCTGCGGCCGGGAGTTCGGTCTGAGCTATACGGAAAACCCCACAGGCGGCGTGACCGCCCATCTGCTGCTGCCCTTAACGGAGGAGGAACAATGAATAATCTGCGTGTACTTTTGGTGGATGATGAGATCATGATCCGGGAGGGCTTCAAGCGGCTCTTCGACTGGCAGGCCCACAACTGCGAAGTGGTGGGCGAGGCGGCCGACGGCATGGAGGCTCTGGCCCAGATCGACGCCCTGCGCCCGGATATCGTCATCATGGACATCAATATCCCCATTATGAACGGCCTGAAGGTCATTCAGGTCAGCCGCATGAAGCACCCCAACACCGCCTTTGTGATCGTATCCGGATATGACGACTTCTCCTACTGCCGGGAGGCGCTGCGGCTGCAGATCACGGACTATATCCTGAAACCGGTGAACTACGAGGAGTTTGGCAGCTGCATTGATAACCTGAAAATTTCCCTGTTCCAGCAGCGGCTCTCCGCTGCGGCGGAACCGGAGAAGCAGGAGGAACGGACCATCACCGGCATCACCCGGTATCTTCAGGAGCACCTGGCGGAGGATATCAGTCTCTCGGTTCTGGCGGAGCAGTTTCACCTGAACAGCCAGTACATCAGCCAGCTGTTCAAAAGCGAGATCGGCGTGAATTTCCTGGCCTATCTGACCAATATCCGCATGGAAAAGGCCAAAAAGCTGCTGCTGTCCACTTCCCTTTCCGTTGCGGAGGTGGCGGATCAGTCCGGCTACGGGGATTACCGGGTATTCACCAAGGTGTTCAAAAAGAGCGAGGGCGTCACCCCCTCCCAGTACCGGCGG
>JALFOM010000028.1 GCA_022782265.1 Clostridiales bacterium
ATCGTCGCACTTGCAGCGGCTCTCAAGGAGAGCGTTGACAACATGGAGGCCAACACCGCGAAGATCATCCCCATGCGTGATAAGCTCTTCGCCGAGCTCAGCAAGATCCCCCATTCCAAGATAAACGGCTCGCTCGAACACCACGTTCCCGGCACTGTGAACATGTGCTTTGAGGGCATCGAGGGCGAAAGCCTCCTGCTCCTGCTCGACGCAAAGGGTGTCTGCGCATCGTCCGGTTCGGCATGCACCTCCGGCTCGCTCGACCCCAGCCACGTTCTGCTCTCTCTCGGCCTGCCTCACGAGGTAGCGCACGGCTCGCTGCGCCTGTCGATTGGAGAGTATAACACTATGGAGGAGATCGACCACATCATCAAGGTCGTCCCCGAGGTCGTTTCCTACCTGCGCGATATCTCCCCCGTGTGGGAGGAGCTCGAAAACGGCACCAAGAAGCATCTTATTTAATAAACAACACACCGTGATATAATAGGAGGAACTTAGTTATGGCACTTTATAGCGATAAGGTAATGGATCATTTTCAGAATCCCCGCAATGTCGGCAAGATGGACGACGCGGACGGCGTAGGTGAAGTCGGCAACGCAAAATGCGGCGACATCATGAAGATGTATATAAAGGTCAATGACGGCATCATCACCGATGTTAAGTTCAACACCTTCGGCTGCGGCAGCGCTATCGCCACCAGCTCCATGGCCACCGAGCTCATCAAGGGCAAGCCCATCGAAGAGGCGCTGCAGCTGTCCAACAAGGCCGTGGTAGAGGCTCTGGACGGCCTGCCCGCCCACAAGATCCACTGCTCCGTTCTGGCCGAGGAGGCCGTCCGCGCCGCCGTCAAGGATTACTATGACAAAAACGGCATCGCCTACAACCCGGACGAATTCCAGATCCACGACTGTGAGCATTGTCACGACTGAATAAAAACCTCCGATGTGGTGTCCTGTTCTACACCACATCGGAGGTTTGCACATCGTTTGGGACGGTCTCCCTGCTCGCGCAAATATCGCTTTGCTCTTGCATGAAAGGCATGTCTCACCTGTATGCTTCGTTTACCTCCCGGGCCACATCCCGTAAGGCCTGTGCTTCCATGGGACGCTGGAAATATTCAAACGACGGGGCACATTTACGAAGCACATAAGCGTAGTTTCCGTCCTTTGCCTGGTTGTCTGAATTGAGATACGCCCACGCTTCATCCAGCAGCGCCTCAACCTTCCCGTATGACGTGTTATCCCGGTCAAATGTCAGATGGGCAAGCATGACCAAAGAGATCGCAATCTCTCCATCGTGATGACCCACCTTTTTTAATATCTCAATCGCTTCTTTCCAGTTTTCTTCCGCCTCATCATAACGCTTCAATTCGTTGAGCGTGCCTGCCCTGTTGTTCAGCAATGCGGCATACTCATATGTTTCTGTCAAATCACTGCGAATATAGCATTCGGCGGCTTTATCATATAAGCGCAGGCCCTCTTCTTCCCGGCCGAAAAAAGACAGCGTAGTTGCCGCGTTAATATAAATTGTAGCGCCGGAGAGGCTCTGGGTCAGGCCCAGTTTTTCCACCAAAGAGAGGCTTTCCTCCATAGCCCTCAGCGCCCTGCTTTTCTTTTGCGAACGCCGGTAAAAGCCAACGGCTTCATTCAAAACCGTCAACAGCCCTCTGTCATCACCCAGCCGCCTTGCCTCGTTTTCCCAGTATTCAATACACTCCCGGGCTTCTTTCATGTTGTTTCTGTTGAAGCATCCGTCCAGGCGTTCGATAAAGCGTGCAATATTGATTCTCGCGTCATTATCCATAGTTTTCTCCCATGATGCAGGCCGCAACATATTTATTATAATCAACAGCATTCACCTCTGTCAACGCTTTCCTGCCCTTTTCCCGGTGAATCTGTGTTTTCCACAACTTTGAGACGGGAATTTCATGCAGTTTGGCTCTTGGAAAGCGGGGACGGATATGTTATATTATAGTCACAAAGGATAAGTCCTATCTGAAAAGAGAGTCCCTGAGATCCGGAAAGGATAAGGGAGGGACGGCAGGGCGCGAAGGTCAATATTCGTGAAGGAAGCTTCCGGCATACAGTTCATCTCGCTTAAGAGAATTTATTGTTGACAAAAGAAGTGCCGTGTGAACAGGTTCCGAAGACTATGGAGCGCTCAATCTGCAGAAAGAGAGGTAGCCAGGATGTTAGATATCAAGAATTCAGAGAAATGACCCTTGACTGTTGCAGGTGAAAGATGCATCGGTCAAGGGTCATTTCGTTTATATACGGTTTTTTCCGTGCCCGGGATGGGCGTTTTTTTATCTTTTCCCGAACACAGACAGATCCAGATGGTGGGAGGTATCCCCCTCAGCCCGGGTGACGAAGTTGCGGGTGCGGAACTTCCACTTCCCTTCTTCCTTTACAAAGGTGTCAAACTTCCTGTCGATCCAGATGATCTGGGGCGGGAATTTTTTTGTGATGCCCTGGAGAACCACGGTGTAGGACCTGGCGGTGGCCGTCAGTCCGTCCTCCGCCACCTCAATGATGGGGTCGATGCACATATGCACGGTTTTGGTGGTGCCGTCCTTATAGCGGACAATGGGCTTGAGGGTCTGCATATAGCCCTCCGGGTCCCGGCTGTAGGTCAGCTTGCCGCCGTAGGAGATGTCCGCGTCCTTCAAAAGCCGGCACACGCCCTCAAAATCGCCGGAGTCAATGAGCCAGCAGTAGGAATACAGCAGATTCCTGATCTCAAATACGTCCTCTATTGCCATGGTGAACTTCCTTTCATAGAAAAAATGCAGGACCCTCTGATCCTGCTCACAACAGTTTCATTATATAAATTCTTTCGGATGATGTCAATACAGGCGAAAGCATTTCTGTGTATCGCACAACTTTAGCACGTTAAATTCGTGCACTATTCCCCTTTGCAAAAGCCCTTCTCCTGTGGTATATTATAGCCAGAAAGGGTGATACCCGATGTACAATTAAAAAAGCCACTGGAAGAAACGTAAAGTGGCAGCAAAATTGAAGAAAGAGAGGTAACCAGGATGTTAGATACTAAGAATTCAGAGAAATGACCCTTGGCTGTTGTAGGTGAAAGATGCATCAGTCAAGGGTCATTTCGTTTTTATCTTTCTTTTTCCGTGCCCCCGGAGGGGCGCTTTTTTTATGCCGCTTTTTCCTGAGCCGTCAGATGCAGGCGCATCTGCTCCGCGACGCGCTCTACCCGCCCGGGGGCAAAGGGGCTTTCAAAGCCGCCGGCGGACACCGCGTCCATGAAGTACTCATAATCCCGGTCCAAAATCTCCATGAATTTTTCCAGGCCCTGCCCGCTCTGCTCCTCTTCCAGGGCGTAGATCTGCATAGCGATGTCGTTGGAGACGGGGTAGCTTATGACATAGAACGGCATTTCAAAAAAATGGGTGATATCGCACCAGCTCATGGCGTAGTATTCCTCGTAGCCCTCCTCAAAGTAGCCGTACTCCATGGCCAGCTCCAGAGACAGCTCGTTCAGTACCTCCGCGCTGAGGGCCTCCGCGCCCAGGGCATAGACCCGGCTTTCAAATTCGGCAAAGGATGCCTGCTGCACATAGAGCTCCAGGGTGTCCAGCAGCTTCATCCGCACCACGTTCTCCGCCTCCTCCGCCTCCATGGCAGACTCCAGCCTTGACAGCGTCAGATACTCCATGGCCTGGGAGAAGATCTCCGCCACATCAATGGTCTCATAGGCGTCGTAGTTGGCATAGGCATCCACATAGTGTCCGAACTCATGGGCAAAGGACAGAATATCCTCCGTGTCTCCATAGGGATTCAGGAAGAGGAAGGGCGCTTCATAGTCGCTCAGGTAGGTCTGAAAAGACATACCGGCCTTTTTGGCGCTGACAGTCACGTCGTACAGCCCGTAATCGCTCATGAAATCAAAGGCTTCCTCCACCTGCCCGCCGATCTGCCCGGCAACGGTGTCCATGATACCCAGAAGCTCCTTTTCCGACAGGGCGTTATACCAGAGCTGCCCATAGGGCGAATCCGCCATGACCTCTTTATACAGCGGCACCATGTATTCCCTGATATCCGCCACATAGCCCGCGGCCTGCTCCGGGGTATAGTCCCGCTCAAAATAAAAATAATACTGCATCTGCTCGTAGCTTTCAAAGCCCAGTACATCGGCCTGGCGGTTTCTCACGTCCACCAGACGGATAAAAATGTCCGCAAAGCGCTGGTTGTATTTTTCGTAGTACTGCACCAGGGCTTCATTATATTCCTCGCCCTCCAGCTCCCACAGCACGTCCAGATCGTTCTCCTCCGCACCGTCCCGCTCAATGGTGGGATTTGCCGACAATGCCCGGTATTCGGCAATCAGGGCGCTCTCCTCCTGCATCAGCTCTACCACCAGGTCGGTGTAATAGGAGCTCTCCGCATCGCTGTATTCCTCCCGAAAGCCCTCCCAGAAATATTTCTCTTCCAGCTCCTCCGCGTTGGAGGAGGCGGCGCAGGTGTAATACAGCTCGTCAAAAAGCTGCTGCACCACGGCGTAATTCTCCCCGCACCAGTTGTATTCGGCGGCGTAATATTCATCCGTCAGGTTCTGGCAGCTGCGGATATCGGCCAGAGTGTACATGGTGTAATAGCTGTAATAGTCGTCAAAGCAGCTGTCCAGCAGCCGTCTGGTCTTCAGAAAAGGCACGCCTTCGTCCAGGGCCTCCCCGGCGGCGGCGATATCCGCGCGCAGAGCGTCCAGATCCGGACGGACATATTCCATGTCGTCAAAGTGGACCATGTCCGGACTGCGGCGGGCGCCGCTGAAGGGAGAGCCGCTGACGGCCTCAGCAATACTCTCCGCCGCCTGCTGCACGGAGCCGCAGCCGGCAAGCAGCAGCACAGCCAGCAGGGCAGAGATCAGACCGATCGTTCTCTTTTTCATGCTTATCCGTCCTTTCCCATCATTTTTCATCGTTATTTTTATATTAACACATCCTGAACGGCTTTAGAAGTGGAAATATACTTGAATTTAACCGCGGCATAAAATATAATCAAAATAACAAAAACGTTAAATCACATTCGGAGGTATTCCATCATGGGCGAGATCTATGTTACTGGACACCGCAACCCGGACACAGACTCTATCGTGGCGGCAATCGCATATGCCAACCTGAGAAACTCCCTGGGAGACCGGGAATACAAAGCGGTGCGCATCGGCGCAATCAACGACGAGACCAAGAATGTGCTGGATCGCTTCGGCTTTGAAGCGCCTCCGCTGATCAAGAACATGCGGACCCAGGTCTGCGACCTGGACTTTGACCGGCCGCCGGAGCTGAACTGCTCCGTCACCATGGATCTGGCCTGGCGCACCATGCGGGAGGGGCAGATTGCCACCATGCCCATTGTCAACGAGGACGGCAGTCTGTACGGGATGCTCTCCGCCGGTGACATCGCCTCCTTCGACATGCAGACCATATACAACAGCCGCATTGACGAGCTGCCGCTTTTCAACCTGCTCAGTGTGCTGGAGGGCCAGCTGGTCAATGAATTCGGCAACGATGTGAACACCGTCTCCGGCGAGGTAATGATTGCCCTGCCCCAGTCTTTTGAGGATCTCAGCTCCATTGACCGGGACAGCATCCTGATCTGCGGCGACCAGCCGGAGGTCATCGAGATGGCGCTGGATAAGGGAATCAACTGCCTCATCATCTGCCAGGCAGAGATCAAAAGCCGCTGGGCCGAGCGGGAGACGACCACCTGCATCGTCTCCACCCCGCTGGACGCCCGCCGGGTGGCCAGAATCATCTATCAGGCGATCCCCATCGCCAGAGTATGCGAAAAGAAAGACATCATCACCTTCCATCTCAGTGATTATCTGGATGATGTGCGTGAAGTGCTTCTGAAAAGCCGTTACCGCTGCTACCCCATTCTGGACGAAGAGAACCATGTGGTGGGCACCCTGTCCCGCTTCCACCTGCTGCGTCCCCGGCGCAAGAGAGTGGTGCTGGTGGACCACAACGAGGCCTCCCAGTCCGTCCACGGTCTGGATCAGGTGGAGATCATGGAGATCATCGACCACCACCGCCTGGCCGATATTCAGACCAAGCAGCCCATCAGCGTCAGAAACGAGCCTGTGGGCAGCACCAACACCATCATCACCTCCATGTATCAGGAATACGGCGTGGTGCCCTCTCCCAAGATGGCCGGGCTCATGGCAGCGGCTATCCTGTCCGATACGGTCATGTTCAAATCCCCCACCTGCACAAAAAAAGACATTGCTATGGCCAAACGCCTCTCCCGCATTGCCAATGTCTCCCTGGAGGAGCTGGGCAAACGGCTGTTTTCCTTCGCCGGCGCGGACGGCAAGACCGCGGAGGAGCTGCTGCGCACAGACTACAAGCAGTTCCACATTGCCGAGCAGAATATCGCCGTCAGCCAGATCACCTGCGATGACTCCGAGCACCTTATGGCCCGCAGCGGGGAATTTCTTGAGGTGATGCAGAAGCTGCGCGTGGCCAACGAATATGACATCATTATTCTGATGATCACCGACGTGCTGCTGGAAGGCTCCCACCTGTTATATGTGGGCAGCGACGATATTATGCAGCAGGCTTTCTCCGTGGTACCCAGGGACAATCACCTGTTTTTGCCCAGGGTCATGTCCCGGAAAAAGCAGGTCATCCCCATGCTCACCGCCCTCTGGGGCTAAATACGGGTGCGTCTCCCGGTTATATAGAAAAATCCGGTGCCTGCAAACGCAGGCGCCGGTTTCTTTTACTTTTCTGTCTTTTCGCTTTTTCCGGTGTCTTTCGCCTTGGGCTTCTTCTCCTCCGGCAGTCGGCCGTAGCGGGCGGTATACTCCCGGAGCTTTTTGGTGAGCTTGGGGTCGATGGCGTCGGGCAGCATGCGCCACTGCCAGTTGCCGGTGGCGGTGCCGGGGGTGTTCATGCGGCATTCGGCGGGCAGCTCCAGCACATCCTGCATCTGCATAACGAACAGATCGGACGCGGTGGACATGCCGGTGCGGATCAGGCCCCAGTTCCAGCCCTCGTCGGGCGTGATGTGCATATACTTCTCCGCGAAGTTTTTATCCTTTCTGCTCATGGTCTTCAGCCAGCCCTGAATGGTGTCGTTGTCATGGGTGCCGATATAGCAGACGCTGTTGAACTGACAGCGGTGAGGCAGATAGTCGGAGTCGCCGTGGGCGTCAAAGGCAAACTGAAGCACCTTCATTCCGGGCAGGCCGGAGTCGGACAGCAGCTTCTTCACACCGGGGGTGATATAGCCCAGGTCTTCCGCAATATATTTCACATCCCGGAACCAGGAGGTGAGCACACCCACCAGATTCATGCCCGGGCCGGGGAGCCATTTGCCGCTTTTGGCACTGGCGGCGTCGGAAGGCACAGACCAATAGCTGTCAAAGCCCCGGAAATGGTCGATCCGGATCACGTCAAAGAGCTTCTTTGCCCCGCCGATGCGGCGGATCCACCAGCCGAAGCCGTCCTGGGCCATGCGCCCCCAGTCATACAGCGGGTTGCCCCAGAGCTGGCCGTCCTCGGTAAAGGCATCTGGCGGAACACCCGCCACAGCCTTGGGCAGATTCTTCTCATCCAGCTGGAAGAAATGGGGTTCGCTCCACACATCGGCGGAGTCCATGGCCACATAGATGGGCACGTCGCCGATAAAGCTGATGCCCTTATCGGCAGCGTAGACCTTCAGCGCGTCCCACTGCTTATAGAACAGATACTGGAGGAAAACATAGAAATCCACATCATCCTTGAGTTCCTGTGCGTATTTCGCCATGGCTGCAGGGCGGCGGAGCCGGATATCCTCGTCCGGCCACTTGATCCAGCTGACCATGTTGAAGTGAGCCTTCACCGCCATAAACAGGGCATAATTTTCCAGCCATCCGGCATTCTCTTTCCGGAACGCGGCAATCTCATGCGCATACTTTTCCGCCCCTCTGGCATAAGCCAGACGGAGCACCGGGAAGCGGAGCTGGTAGATCAGGCCGTAATCCACTCTGGCCGCATCTTCACCCCAGTTCAGGTCCCTGACCTCGGCAGCTTTCAGCAGGCCGTCCTTGATCAGCATGTCCAGATCAATAAAATAAGGGTTGCCGGCAAAGCTGGAAAAGGGGGAATAGGGGCTGTCCCCGTAGCTGGTGGGGCCAAGGGGCAGGAGCTGCCAATATTTCTGCCCGGCGGCTTTGAGAAAGTCCACAAATTTATACGCGCTTTTTCCCAGTGTGCCGATTCCGTAATTGGAGGGCAGGGAGCTCATGGGCATAAGAATGCCGCTGCTTCTTTCCATGTTAAATCAACTCGTTTCTTCTTAGTTTTGCTCTTGCTCAGCCTTTGACCGCGCCGGCCGCCACACCTTTTATGATATGCTTCTGGCAGGTCAGGTAGAACACAATAACGGGGATAATGCTCAGCAGGATCAGCGCCATGGTTGCACCCAGATCCACTGTGCCGTAGCTTCCCTTCAGATACTGGATATGGATGGGGATGGTTCTGTATTCGTTGATGTCCAGTACCAGGTAAGGCAGGAGGTAGTCGTTCCAGACCCACATGATTTCCAGGATGGAAACGGAGATCATGGTCGGTCTGAGCATGGGGAACACCACGCTGAAATAAGTGCGCAGAGGGCCGCAGCCGTCAATGGCGGCAGCTTCCTCTATTTCAAGAGGAATACTCTTGACAAAGCCTGTGAACATGAACACCGCAAGCCCGGCGCCAAAGCCCAGATAAATGATGGGGATGGCCCAGGGGGTGTTCAGCTTCAGAACGTCCGCCGTTTTAGACAGAGTAAACATGACCATCTGGAAGGGGACAACCATGGAGAACACGCAGGCAAAGTATACAATGCGGCAGAAGCGGGAATTGACGCGGGCGATATACCAGGCCGCCATGGAGGTGCAGATCACGATCAGCGCCGTGGACAGCAGGGTGATGACCAGGCTGTACAGCACAGACTTAAAAAACGGATAGTTGCCGAAGGTCATGCCCTTGATGAAGTTGGACCAGCCGGCATAGCTGTCTTCATTGGGCAGGGCAAAGGTCTCGGTCTTGACAAAGGTGTTGAGTTTGAAGGAGTTTATGGCCACCATAACCACAGGCAGCACATACAGAACACATACGATGGCAAAAAAGATGCTCAGCAGGGTCTTCCCGTATTTCTTTTTGTGAAGGGTATTGTTCATTACTGTTGTACCTCCTTCTGGCGGGTTGAGCGCAGCTGGATCAGGCCGATGGCCGCAACAAGGATGAAGAACAGCACTGCCTTCGCCTGTGCAACGCCGCGGGAGTTGGAGGCCTGGCCGTAGAAGGTGTTATAGATATTCAGCGCCAGCATCTCCGTGGTATGGATGGACGTACCGTCGGGATTGATAACATAGGGCTGACCGCCGGTAAGGGCCAGGTTCTGGTCAAAGAGCTTGAAGCCGTTGGTCAGCGTCAGGAACATGCAGATGGTGATGGAGGGCATCACATTGGGAATGGTGACCTTGAACAAAGTCTGCCAGCCGTTGGCCCCGTCGATTCTGGCCGCCTCCAGCATATCCTCCGGTACCGCCTGCAAACCGGCGATATAAATAATCATCATATAACCGATCTGCTGCCAGCACATCAGGATAATCAGTCCCCAGAAGCCCCAGGTGGTGTTGACCATGATGGAGGTGCCGTAACGGCTGAGAAATCCGTCGAAGATCATGCTCCAGATATAGCCCAGAACAATGCCGCCGATCAGGTTCGGCATGAAGAATACCGTGCGGAACAGGTTGGAGCCCTTGATCTTCTGTGTCAGTGCATAGGCCACGGCAAAGGCCAGCACATTGATCAGCACCAGGGAGATCAGCGCAAACAGCGCCGTGTAGCCGAAGGAATACATGAAGCTGTCGTCCTGAATGGCCTTGACGTAGTTGCTGATGCCCACCCAGGTCCATTTACTGGTGGTCTTGAATTTGCAGAAGGACAAAAACATGCCCTGAAGGAACGGCCATACAAAGCCGATGCAGAAAGCCGCCACCATGGGCAGCAGAAACACCGGGAACCAGCGCCGGATGGATCTGCGCAGCAAAATACTGTTCACCGCAGCTCCGTTACCGCTTCCTTTCATTGATCCTCATCTCCTGTTTGATTTTTTTGTTCACCCCTGCCGCCTCATGCAGCGGCAGAAATCCTGTCTATCTACAAACAGGGCGAGCGTAAAAGCTCGCCCTGCTTTCATTATTACTGTTGTTTCAAACAGCTTTTCTTCCGTCAGAGGATCAGCCCTGTGCAGCCTGATACTGCACGGCCCAGCCGTCAACGAATGCGGTCACAACCGTTGCCCAGGTGTCGTCGCAGGGATTGGCGTTGTAGCCGTTGATGGCGGAAACAAGAGCCTCGCGGTAAGCGTCAACATTGGGCTGGTAGTTGGTTGCCCACCACATGTTGTAGTTGCCCTGTGCCAGGTAGTTGTTGGCGTCCACGAAGAAGGGGTTGGCAGACTCGGCAGCCTGCTTGTAAGGCATAACACCGAAGGTGGCAACTGCCAGTTCGGAAGCCTCAGGATCGGTTACCAGCCAGTACATGAAGTCCAGAGTGGCCTGGATGTCTTCCTCGGAAGCCTCGGAGTTGACGGCCCAGTAGTTCTCGGTGCCGCAGTTGAGAGCGGCCTTCTCTTCGCCTTCAACACCGCAGTAGTAGGGGATCATGGCCAGCTGGTCGGCGGTCATGCCCATGCCGGACAGGTCGCTCCAGGTCCAGCTGCCGTTGACATAGAAGACTGCCTCGCCGTTGGCAAACTCTGCGTTGGCGTCAAAGCCTCCGGTGGCCAGCTCGCTGCGGTCAACAGTGGAGTTGGCGAACATCAGCTCGAGCAGGTTGCGGTAGTTGTCCATGTAGGCGCCGGTCAGCTCTGCGGGGCACTGCTCCCAGGCTGCGGGATCGTCAACGGACTCATAGTAGTACTCCAGGTTGGCAACGTGGCCGGTGAAGCGCCAGGAGGAGCCGCCGTCCATACCGGCGGAGGTGAAGGCGGAGAAGCCCAGCTCGTCCTTGCGGGCGGTGATGTCTTCCACAACGGCCTTCAGGGAGTCAAAGTTGGTGATCTCGTCGATGGAGTGGCCTGCTTTCTCAAGCAGGGTCTTGTTGACGATGATACCGTAGCACTCGTAGCAGTAGCCAATGGAGCAGAGCTTGCCGTCTGCGTCATAGAGCATGTAAGCGTCGGTGCTCAGTTCGTCGGCAACGGGAGTGCCGGTCAGGTCAAGGCAGTACTCACCCCAGGTGTCCACAGCGGCAGCGTTGCCGACCACAAACAGGGTGGGAGCATCAGTCTTGTCCATCTCGGAGGTGAGGGTCTGGTTGTAGGTGCCGGAAGCAGCGGTGACAACCTTCACGGGAACGCCGGTCTTCTCGGTGTAGAGCTTTGCGATCTCCTGCAGGGCCTCGTCGGACTCGGGCTTGAAGTTCAGCCAGTAGACGGAGCCTGCGGGGGCAGCGCTCTCCTCAGCGGGGGCAGCGCTCTCCTCAGCGGGAGCTGCGCTCTCTGCGGGAGCAGAGGATCCGCCGCATGCGCACAGGGCGAATACCATTGCAAGACAGAGAACAAGTGCGAGAATCTTTTTCATTTGGTACAATCTCCTTATAATAATTTTTCCTCATTTGAGGTGGTATCTTCAGGCCGTCAGGCCGGAAAATCAAATGTGTTTTACGGAGGCGCCGGGCCGGAGCTTTGCCTCCAGTCTCAGATGCCGGGCGGGTGCGCCCTTCTCCAGCACGTCGGCCAGAATCTGTACGCTCTGCCTGCCCATGTCCTCCGCCGGCTGGACCATAGTGGTCAGGGTGGGGTTCACATATTCGGAGACCCGCAGGCCGTCGATGGCGATCACGGAGCAGTCCTCCGGCACGCTTCTGCCGTGGTCACTCAGCGCCTTGATGGCGGCCAGGGCGGTAGTATCCGCCAGGGTGAACACCGCGCTGAACTCCGTGCCTCTTTCGATCAGGGCTGACATGCCCTCATAGGCTTCCGGCATCTCAAAGCTGCCGGTCTCCACCAGGAGCGCCGGGTCATAATCAATGCCATTATCCCGGAGTGCTGCACGGAAACCGTTATATCTCAGCTCGCTGATGGAGCGGTCGCTGCAGCCGGAGACCAGAGCGGCAATGCGCCTGTGACCCAGCTTGATCAGCTCTTCCACCGCCGCGTAGGCGGTGCGGTAGTCGTCTATGGATACGGAGGAATAGTCCTCCTCCCGAAGGGAACCGAAACAGTTGGTATAGGAGCAGCAGACATAGGGCACGCCCACCAGCGCCAGCTCCGCCGGGGTGTAGTCGAAGCGGCCGCCCAAGAAAATCAGCCCTCGCAGCTTTTTCTCCCGTTCCAGAATGGCCCCTGCCTTCACCTCGTCCGCGCCGGAGTCGATAAACTGGAGCACCATGGTGTAGCCCTTGTTTTCGATCTCTTTCGACACTGTCTTCAGCATTTCGGCGAAAAACAGGT
The DNA here is from genome assembly GCA_022782265.1 of Clostridiales bacterium. Classification (GTDB taxonomy): domain Bacteria; phylum Bacillota; class Clostridia; order Oscillospirales; family Oscillospiraceae; genus Limivicinus. Next base: position 12,459 of record JALFOM010000028.1, read on the forward strand.
TCCCCGTCCCTCTCACGATCACGCCGATGGCGTCCGAACGGCTGCGCACCAGATCCCGGGCACTGTTGTTGGGGATATAGCCCTTGGCTTCCACCGCCGCCAGCACGCGCTGCCGCACTTCCTCGCTGACATCAGGGCGATTATTCAAAACTCTTGATACAGTGCTCACACTGACGCCGCATATGCTGGCGATGTCCTTAATCGTCACGCTGGTCTATCCTGTCCTGTAGAATGGGAAAAAGCGCGGTTTCCGCGGGAGAAACCGTTCCCGGGAACGCTTCCGGTAACGTTTCCAGTTCCTTACGGTTATGATATTACCAATCTTGCACAACAAAGTCAACAACAAAGGGTCGGATCGGCTTCATTTTTGGATGAATAAACAAAATCGCCGGCTTGTTTTGGTGGTTTCGCCCAAAGAAGAACCGCCCTCCGGACTTTCCGGAGGGCGGCGAATTCTGATCTTCTGTTATTCTTCCACGATAATATCCAGTCCCAGCTCCTGGGGCAGGAAGCGGGGGCACACATTTTCCGACACTGTGATGACGGAGGCGGCCAGACGGGTGCCGATCTCCACCGCCTCGCTCATGCTCTTGCCGTAGGTAAGGCCGATGGCCACACCGGCACAGAAGGCGTCCCCGGCGCCTGTGGTGTCCCGGACCTTCACCTTTTCCGCCGGGCAGATGCCCTTGCCGCCGTCCATATCGGCATAGACCGCGCCCCGGCTGCCCATAGTCACCACCATGGAGGGGATCCGGGCGCTGATTACCCGCTCCGACAGAGCCTCGCACAGCTCCTCCGGGCCCATTTCCGAAAAATCGGACACGAAGAGGATGCCTGCCTCAAGGGCGTTGCACACAAAGCAGTCAATGGACTGGAGAAAATCCCGGCGCTGGGAGGCGATGCCCATGTTGGCCACCACGGCATACACCTTCTTGCCGTACTTTTCCGCGTATTTGAACACCTGCTTGACGATGTCCTTGTCCAGGTCGATCTCCAGCACGATGCTGTCCGCGTCCCTGAAGATCTCGTCCCCTTTTTCCTCCAGAAGTCTTCTCATCGGCTCCATGTTCGGCCGCTTGGAGATGGAGCCGGCCACGTCGCCATACTGGTTGAACACTGCCAGCCACATGCCCATACCGTCCGGCGTCACCGCCACATAGTCGGTATTGACCTTGTGGTTTTTCAGCTTGCGCAGAACGCTTTCCCCTTCCGCGCTGTCGTCCACCATGCTGACAAAGATTGGCCGAAGCTCCACATTGGCGATATCTTCCACCACGTTGCGGCCCACGCCGCCGTGCACGATCTCCACCCGCCCGGCGTTGCGGCCGGTGGGGATGTACAGATCATCGGGAAAGCCCTTGATATCCACAAAAACATTGCCTACCACAACAATTGCCATCTTTTCTCTCCCTGCCCGTTTTTGCTGAAATTATAACGGATAATTTTCTGTTTTACAACCGTTTTATCCTCTTTTTTCAAAGCTGTGCAGCCAGTCGGCCCGGAAATAGTATGCGGTCAGGAATATGGTGCTCAGGCTCCAGGTCAGCGGGTAAACCCAGTTCACCACGGCGATGGTGTTGAAGATGGGCACCGTAATCTGCAGAAACAGGACTCTCACCACGCACCAGAAGCTGAGCATAGCCGCCATGGGAATGATTGCTCTTCCCGCGCCGCGCAGCACGGCGGAAAGACTGTGGGAAGCGGCAAGCAGGCAGAAAAACAGGGAGCAGATCCTGCACTTGTCCACGCCGAAGGCGATGGCCTCCGGCTCGTTGGTAAAAGCGGCGATCAGCCAGGGAGCCGTGACATACATCACCACGCCGATGAGCTCCGCCAGCAGAATGGCGCAGAGTATGCCGAAGCGGGCGCCCTTCTTTGCCCGTTCATATTCCTTTGCCCCCAGGTTCTGGCCCACAAAGGTGGTCAGGGCGATGGTAAAGCTGGTAATGGGCAAAAAGGCAAAGCCCTCGATCTTGGAATAGGCGCCGCAGCCGGACACGGCCATTTTTCCGAAGGCGTTGATATTGGACTGCACCACCACATTGGCAATGGCGATAACCGAATTCTGAAGCCCGGAGGGCAGGCCGTAGCGGATGATGAGCCTGAGCATCTCCCAGTCGAAGCCGATCTTTTTCAGATGCACCCGGTACTCCTCGTTACTGCGCATCAGCCGGTTCAGGCAGAGGACTACGCTGAGAAACTGGGACAGGATGGTGGCGTAAGCCGCGCCGTCCACATCCATGTGAAACCCCGCGATAAACACGATATCCAGGATCACATTGGTGACAGAGGAGATGATCAGATACTGCAGGGGGTGCCTGCTGTCCCCCACGGCCTGCATGATGCCCCGGCAGCTGTTATACAGCGTCAGGCCCAGACTGCCGGCAAAATACACCCGCACATACAGCACCGCCCGGTCCATTACGTCCTCCGGCGTGCCCATAAGGCGCAGGATAAAGGGCGTCAGCGTTGTGCCCGCTACCGTGAGGAAAAGGCCGGAGGCCAGATCAAAGGCCAGATCCGTATGTATGGCCCGCTGCATTTTCTCCGGCTCCCGGGCGCCGAAGTAGCGGGAAATGACCACGCCCGCGCCGGCGGAAACGCCACCGAAAAAGCTGATGAGCAGAAAGACCAGCGTTCCTGTGGCGCTGACCGCCGCTAGGGCGTCGTTTCCCAGCGTGTTTCCTACAATAAGCGCGTCGGCCGTATTATACAGCTGCTGAAACAGGTTGCCCACAAAAAGCGGCACAGCAAAGCGGATCATTTTTCCGCCGATGGAGCCCTCTGTCATTCTCTCATGGTCGTGTGTGATCGTCATATCCCTGAACTCTCCCGATACTTCCCCGAATTAGGGTGGAATCAAATCAAAACCCCGGTTTTCGCTTCCGGGGTCCTCTGGCAGGCTGAAGCCATGACCGTTCGGTTTGAAACAGCCATGGCTTTTGGTTTCCGTTTATTGTTGTTTGTTTCCCTCGCCGGTTTTTGCCTTGGGCTTGTTGTTATTGTAGCGGCGGCGCCGGTTATTTTTGCGCGCCCCCTGCTCCTTCGGGGCATTCTCCCTGGGCTGAGCCGTCTGGACTTCACCGCTCTGGGGCTTTGCGTCCACCTTCACAGGCTTTACCGTGGCCTTTCCGCTCTTGCGGCGGGGCTTTTTATTTTCGGCCCCTTCAGGCTTTTCCGCCTGGGCGTTCTTTTTCTCCTCTGCCCGGCGGGGCTGCTGCTTGCGGAGCTGCTGCCGGTCGGCCTTGGGCTGTTCCTTCTTCTTCTGGCCCTCCTGCCTTTCGCTCTTGGGCTGCTCCTTTTTCTTCTGGGTCTCCTGCTCAGCCTTGGGCTTAGCGCCGCGGTTTCTGCGGTTACGGGAGGATCTTTTCTTCTCCGTTTCCTCTGCTTTTACCGGCTCCGGCTGCACCTCGGGCGTCACAAAAACAGGCAGGGCCCATTCGTCCTCGGTCTCCTCTTCCTCCGGCTCGGGCACATATTTCAGCACGGAGGGCGGGGTTTCCCCGTCCTTGGGCCGTCCGCCGGGTACGGCGGCAAGCTCATTTGCCTTAAAGAGACGGAGGGTATCATCGGTATCGTTATCCAGCTTCACCTTCACCGTCTGGCGCAGGAGATTGACCTGCACCGCGGTGCCATAGCCGTCCTTGGTCTCCACGAACGCGCCCTGCTTGGGGACCTTTTTCACCAGATCCTCATAGGCCTCCTGCTCATAGCGCAGGCAGCACATCAGCCTGCCGCAGCTGCCGGAGATCTTGGCGGGGTTGAGGGACAGGGACTGCACCTTTGCCATCTTGGTGGACACAGGCTGGAACTCGTCCAGGAACTGATTGCAGCAGTAGGGCCGGCCGCAGATGCCCAGGCCGCCGATCATCTTTGCCTCGTCTCTGACGCCGATCTGCCGCAGCTCGATGCGGTTGCGGAAAATGCCCGCCAGGTCCTTCACCAGCTCGCGAAAATCCACGCGCCCGTCGGAGGTGAAGAAGAACATGGTCTTGTTCCCCTCAAAATTGCACTCCACATCCACCAGCTTCATGTCCAGCCCATGCTCGGCGATCTTTTTCTGGCAGATCTGAAAGGCTTCCTTCTCCCGCTGCTTGTTGATCTCCGCCACGCGCAGGTCGTCCCGGGTGGCGATACGCACCACCGGGCGCAGCGGCTGCACCACCGCGGTATCCTCCACCGGGTGATTTCCCCGGCTGCAGTCGGCAATCTCCAGGCCCTTGGAGGTCTCCACGATCACCTTGTCGCCGGTCTTGATGTCAAGGCCGTTGGGGGCAAAGAAATAGCACTTGCCCCGGTTTTTGAATTTTATACTTACTACGTCGATCAATTGTCTTTTCCTCTGTTTCCGCTGCCCAGCGGCGAGTCCACCGCCAGCAGTCCAAATATATGTTTTATGCCTGTATTTACTTTGAGATAGCTCCCGCAGCGCTCCATGAGCCGGATCATCCCGGCAAGCTTCTCCTCCGTCAGCCCTGAGCGGGACTTCCTGCCGCAGAGCATGTCTGCCAGCAGCTCCTGGGCGCTGTCCACAAAAGCCGCCGTGCTCCGATTGTCCAGACCCTCGTTTTCCGTGCACCAGCGCAGAAGCTTTGCCCTGTCTCCGCCGGAGACAGCCTTGACATAGGCGGCAGCCAGCTTGTCGGCCTCCTCGTCTCTTTCCGCCTTCCCCGCGTTGCCTTTCAGCTCCGCGCAGCGGGAGCGCACAGTGGGCAGAAGCTGTTCGGGATTTGTGGTACACAGCAGGAAAATCACGCCCTTCGGCGGCTCCTCCAGCAGCTTCAGCGCCTTGTTCTGGGCCGACGGATTCATGGTCTCCGCTTCTTCGATGATATATACCTTCCGCTCCGCCTCGTTGGGCAGGACATAAGCGTCTCCGATCATCCAGCAGACCTGGTCCACGGTGATATCCCGTCTTTGCTTCCCCTTGTCGTCCGTCTGACGGCGGATTGTGGTGATATCCGGATGGATGCCGCTCTCCGCCTTCCGGCAGGCACGGCATTTTCCGCAGGGCACCGGCCCTGCGCCTGTGCACACCGCGGCCGCCGCCAGGGTTCGCGCCCGGCGCAGGCACTCCTCCCGGGAGGGTGCTGAGACAATATATGCATGAAAAAGACGCCCGGCGTCTGAAAAGCGCAGTTCTTCCATGGTTCCCTCCGGATCAGATCAAGCCATGTGTATTTTACCTTTTTCTCTCCGCTGCGTCAACCATCTTAAAAGCCGTTATTGGGGGTCTGTCCTCCCCGTATACGGCAGGACAGCCCTTCTGTTGAATCCTTTTTATTCTTTAACCTTGATATTATAATTTATTTTCCCCTTTATGTCAATTTTATATCTTCCGTGCCTGCATGTGCGTTTTTCAGATTTTTCCGGTTTTTTTCTTATTTTTTGTGTTGATATCGAATCCACAAACTGGTAAAATCGCATCAGCGGATTTACCGTCGATTTATATTGATTCAACACAGATTTTATTTCCCGGAGGTCCTTGTGAAAAACAGGAAAAAGATCATCACTGTTCTGATTTCCGCCGCGGCGGCAGTACTTCTCTTGCTGGGGCTTGTCCTTTCCGCGCATCGCAGGCAGGCCTCCGCGCAGGAGGACGCGCTCTCCCTGAGTGAGGTCTATCCCCAAACCTTCGTCTGCCCCGAGGGCGGCGGCCTTTGTTCATGGGCAGAGCTTCACAACACCTATGAGAAAGATACGGACATTTCCGGCTTTTCCCTCTCTTTGGACAGCGGGGAAGCCTATGTGTTCCCGGAAGGCAGCATACTGCCCGCCGGGGGCTTTATCCTTGTCCATTTCGGCGGCGGATGTGAGGGGGCATATTCCGCGCCCTTCTCTCTGCCCGAATCCGGCGGGGAGACCCTGACGCTTATGAGCGGCAGCGGACGGCCTTTAGACAGCATCACGCTTTTGCCCGCAGAGGCCGGTAAGTCTCAGCTGCGTACTGCGGACGGTCCCTCCCTCAGCGATGCGCCCAGCCCCGGCTTTGAAAACGATGACGCCGGGCGGCAGGAATATCTGCGCAGCATCCCTGCCGGGGAGGCAGGCAGCCTGCGCATTTCCGAGATCATGGTGAAAAACCGCAGTGTCTTTCAGGCGGCGGACGGCTCCTTCCCCGACTGGATTGAGCTGGAAAACACATCCGACGGGGCAGTAAACATCGGCGGCTGGTTTCTGTCTGACGGGGAAGGCGCTTACGGCTGCGCCCTGCCCGGCCTGAATCTTGAACCGGGTCAGCGGCTGCTGATTATGGCCGACGGGAAGCCCTCTTCCGATGGAGAGATCCATGTGGATTACGCCCTGTCCCAGGGTGAGACTGTCTGCCTGTATACGTCCTACGGGCTTCTTGCGGACAGCCTGTTCTGCGATACCGATACAGCGAATCATTCTGTTTGTCGTGATGAAGACGGAGAGCGCATTGAAACAAAATGGGCCACGCCCGGCAAGGCGAATACCCGGGACGGATATGAGGAATACTGTACTGCGCAGGCTTCAGCCGGCCCGCTGGTGATCAATGAAGTGATGGCGGCAAATCAGTCCTGGCTTTACCAGCAGGATCTGGACAGCTACTGTGACTGGGTGGAGCTGAAAAACATCTCCGACAGCCCGGTCCTGCTCTCTGACTACTGGCTCAGCGACGACGAGGAAAACTATCTCCAGTGGCAGCTGCCGGAGATCAGCCTCACGCCGGGCGGGACGTATATCGTCTGCTGCACCAACGACATTGCGGACGCCGCCCGCAGCGGCTTTTCCCTGGACGCCAACGAGGAGGAGCTGTTCCTCTGTACCGAAAGGGGCGTTGCGGACTATGTTTATCTCCACGACATGCCGGTAGACGGCAGCATGGGGCGCCTTGACGGCCAGGCAGGCTTCTTCTATTTCCGCCAGCCCAGCCCCGGCTGGGATAATTCCGGCGGAAGCCGCTTTGTGTCTGAAAAGCCGGAAGTACTGACCCCCGACGGGGTGTATGACAATATTGAATCGCTGAGCGTGGAACTTTCTTCTCCCGGCACCGTCTATTATACCACGGACGGCAGCGTGCCCACGGTAAACAGCCGGGTGTACGACGGGCCTGTCACCATCAGCGAGACCACGGTGATCCGGGCCATCGCGGTGGAAGAGAACGCCGTGCCCAGCCGGGTGCTTACATTGAGCTATATTGTCAATGAAGGCCATACCCTTCCGGTGCTGAGCCTTGTTACCGACAACCGCAGCAGATTTAACGCCATATACACCAACGGGACGAAATATGTGGAGCTCCCGGGCAGCCTGTCTCTTTATGAAAACGGCGAGGGCTTTACCATTGCCTGCGGCGTCAGCATGAAGGGCTGGACCAGCCTGGGCCTGCCCAAGAAGAGCATGGGCGTGTCTTTCCGGGGCTGCTACGGCGACGGTGATCTGGAATACGACGTGTTCGGCAACGGCATTGATCTCTATTCCTCCCTGTCCATCCGCGCCGGGCAGGACTATCCCCGCGCCATTATCCGAAACGAGCTTTTCCAGGAGCTCTGCCTTGAGATGACCGACCATGTGGTGACCCAGGAGAGCAAGTATTGCGTCCTGTACATTGACGGCGAATACTGGGGCATATACTGCCTGAAGGAGGATTTCACCCGCCAGTATTACGCCTCCCACACCGGAAGCAGTAAGGAGAGCGTCACCATGCTCCGCTCCTCCATCAGCAGGGATTCCGCCCTGTATCAGGAGGTTTTCCAGTTCTGTTTTCAAAATGACATGGCTCTGGAGGAAAATTACCGGCACTTCTGCTCCCTGTTCGATGTGGACAGTCTGATCGACTGGATCATTCTGGAGGCCTACTGCGCCAATTCCGACATCAACGGCAATATGCGCTACTTCCGCACCAGTGAAAACGGCGGCAAATGGCAGATCGCCTTCTATGATCTGGACTGGACCTTCCGCTGGACCGGCAACTGCTTTGACAACACCATCTATCCCACCCGGGCCGTGCAGATCGCCCCGCTCATCAACGCGCTCCTTGAAAACGAGGAGTTTTGCCTGGCTCTCGCCCGGCGCTGCGCAGAGGTCTGCCAGAGCACCCTCTCCAACGCCCATGTGCTGGCAAAGATCGACGAAATGCAGGCCCTGATCGAGCCGGAGGTCCCCCGGGAACGGGAGCGCTGGGGCTTAAGTCTCCATTCCTGGTATACCAGCATGGATGCACTGCGGGACTATATCAACGACTTTGACTATGAAAACTACATGACAGACCGGCTTTTCGATATTCTGAATCTGAGCGCGGAGCAGCGGGAAGCCCTTCTGGAAGGAAAGGAAACACCATGAAAAAACTATTCAGCATTCTCATCGCGGCCACGCTTCTTCTCTCCCTCTGCGCCTGCGGCAGCAGTGCGCCGGCGGCCACCGAGCCGCCTGTCCACGAGACGCCCACCCCCTCCGCGGCCCCTTCTGCGTCTCCCACCGGGGAGAGCATGGGTCAGGCCCTGCTGAAGGACTTCAGCGACAGAGTGAACGCGGAGCCGGAGCTTGGCGCGGAAGAACTGGCAAAGGCGCTGCTGGAAAACCCGGTGATTGAATTTGCCGGCGACGCCCTGCCTGTTGAGCCGGGCCTGCTCACCGGCTTTGGCAACGCGGAGATCACCGGCTTTGCCCAGGGCGCCATGTTCGCCCCCATGATCAGCACCATTCCCTTTGTGGGCTATGTCTTTGTGCTGGATGAGGGCGCGGACGCGGAGGCCTTTGTCCAGACCTTGAAGGACAACGCCGACCCCCGGTGGAACATCTGCACCGAGGCGGACGAGACCATTGCCGAGCATGTGGGGAACACCGTGTTCTTCGTCATGTGTCCCGCGTGAGCGCAATCTAAACCGCTGACAGGCGCGGCAAAAGCCGCGCCTGTATTTCTGTCTGTGGGAAAGGAGAGTCTGTCTTGCTGTTTTCCAGCCTCAGCTTTCTGTATTATTTTCTGCCCTGTGTGCTGATTATCTATTTTCTGGCCCCAAAAAAGCTGAAAAACAGCGTTCTGCTGCTTTCCAGCCTGTTTTTCTACGCCTGGGGCGAGCCGAAGTATGTGCTGCTCATGCTCCTGGCCATCCTCTGCGGCTATCTTTTCGCCCTGCTCATTGAGCGTTACCGGGGCAGGCGGCTGTCCCGGCTGTTTCTCATTCTGTCGGTGAGCCTCAGCGCCGCCATACTGGGCTTTTTCAAGTACGCGGACTTCTTCATTCAAAATTTCAACGCCGTCACCAGCCTTTCCCTGCCCCTGCTCAGGATCGCCCTGCCCATCGGCATCAGCTTTTATACCTTCCAGCTCATCAGCTACACCGTGGACGTGTACCGGGGCGTCCCCGCCCAGAGGAGCTTTATCGACCTTGCGGCCTACATCTCCCTCTTTCCCCAGCTGATCGCCGGCCCCATCGTGCGCTATTCCCAGATCGCGGAGCAGCTCTCCTCCCGGCGGCACAGTCTGGACAAGGCGGCACTGGGCATTCGCCGCTTTATCCTGGGTCTGGGCAAAAAGGTGCTCATCGCCAACGCTATGGGCCAGCTCTGCCAGATCTTCCGTGCCTCGCAGGACAAGTCCGTCCTGTTTTTCTGGCTCTATGCCATCGCCAACATGCTGCACATCTACTTCGACTTTTCCGGCTACAGCGATATGGCCATCGGTTTGGGAAAGCTGTTCGGCTTTGATTTTCCGGAGAACTTCAACTACCCCTACATTTCCCGCAGCGTCACCGAGTTCTGGCGCCGCTGGCATATCTCCCTGGGCTCCTGGTTTCGGGACTATGTGTACATCCCCATGGGCGGGAACCGGGTGTCCAGACCCCGCTGGTTGCTGAACCTTCTCACGGTCTGGCTGCTCACCGGCTTCTGGCACGGGGCCGCCTGGAACTTCATCGTCTGGGGCCTGTTTTTCGCCGTCTTTCTGATTCTCGAAAAGCTTTGGCTGCTGAAGCACCTGGAAAAGGCCCCTGTTCTGGGCCGGGTCTATGTGCTTTTCACCGTGATGCTCAGCTTCATCATCTTCAGTGCGGAGAACATGGGTCAGGCCTTGTCCAGCCTGTCTTCCCTGTTCGGTGCCGGGGGCCTGCCGCTGCTGTCGGCAGAGTGTTTGTATTACCTGAAAAGCTATGCCGTCCTGCTGCTCATTGCGGTCGTCGGCGCTACGCCCCTGCCCAGGCTTCTGCTTCAGCGCCTCGGCATCCGTCCGGGCGGAGAAAAACTGCGGAACCTGCTGGAGGTTCCGGCGCTGCTGCTGATCCTGGCGCTCTCCACCGCCTATCTGGTGGACGGCTCCTTCAACCCCTTTTTGTATTTCCGCTTCTGAGGAGGAGGGCTTATGGGTTTAAAACCGAAAAATATTCTGCTCACCGTTTTGATGGCCGGGGCGCTGCTGGCCGGATTCCTGTGCTGCCTGCTCCTGCCTGACCGGGAATTTTCCCTCAGCGAGCGCCGGAAGCTGGCCGCCATGCCTGAGCTGAGCGCGGAAAACCTCCTGTCCGGCGCTTTCGCGGAGGATTTTGAGACTTATGTTCAGGATCAGTTTCCGGGCCGGGAGGGCTTTCGCAGTCTGAAAGCCCTGACAGAGACCTATGCCCTGGGCAAGCTGGACAACAACGGCCTGTATCTTGCGGAGGGCCATCTCTCCAAGCTGGATTATCCCCTGAATGAGCAGATGCTGGATCACGCGGCGGAGCGCTTCCGCTATCTGTATGACACTTATCTGGCCGGTAAGGGCATGAAGATCTATCTTGCCGTCATTCCGGACAAGAACGTTTTTCTGGCCGGGCAGAGCGGACGGCTGACCTATGATTACCAGGCCCTTGTGTCCGCTGTGCGGGAAAAAGCGGACTATATGGAATATATCGATCTGTTTTCTGTTTTGTCCCTGGATGATTACTACCGCACCGACAGCCACTGGCGGCAGGAGCGGCTGCTGCCGGTGGCGGAAAGGCTTGCCGGGGCCATGGGCGCGGAGCTGCCCCGGGCAGAATATAAGGAAAACACCCTGGACACGCCCTTTTTCGGGGTGTACAGCGGTCAATCCGCCCTGCCGGTCAGCCCTGACGCACTGGTTTACCTGACGGGCGGCGCCATTGACGGCTGCACCGTCACCGGCTACGGCAGCGGCTCGCCAGAGGCGATGCCCATGTACGACTTGGGCAAGGGGCAGGGACGTGACCCCTATGAGCTGTTTCTGTCCGGCTCCCAGCCGGTTATCACCATAGAAAACCCCAACGCCGAAACCCACCGGGAGCTGATTATTTTCCGGGATTCCTATGCCAGCGCTCTCGCCCCGCTGCTCGCCGGGGCCTATGCCAGAATCACGCTGGTGGATATCCGCTATGTGCAGAGCGCCGCTTTGGACCGCTTTGTGGACTTTGATCGTCAGGATGTGCTGTTTTTGTACAGCAGCACCCTTCTCAACAGCAGCCTGGCCCTGCGCTGATCATAAAAACTTAAAATTTCTTTATTATTTTTCAAAAACAGATGCACAAGCGGGAAAAAAGGTGTATACTGTCCTGGCAAGTCTGCATCGGTCTGTCGATAAGCGTCTGGCTGATGGCTGTTACTGCGCCAAAACCATGCGTCTTCTCCGCAAGCTTCCGGAAAATCCCGGGCCGCCGGGCTGCCGCTGAACGAAGAGGTTGAATATTGAAATGAATACAATTACCGCCAAGACCCCCTGGGCCGACCATCTGGGCGGTCTGCCCCTGCATCTGGACTATTTTGAAGGCTCCATGTTTGACGCCGTGAAGAAAATTGCCGATCAGTACCCCGACAATGTGGCCTTCGACTTCATGGGCAGTCCCACCACCTACCGCAGGCTGATCCAGCAGGTGGAGCAGTGCGCCAAGGCCCTCAAGACCATCGGCGTGCGCGAGGGCGACAAGGTGACCATCGCCATGCCCAACTGCCCCCAGGCCATCTTCATGTTTTACGCGGTGAACCTGGTGGGCGGCATTGCCAACATGATCCACCCCCTCTCCGCCGAGAAGGAGATCGAGTTTTATCTCAACGAGTCGGAGAGCGTCACGGCAATCACCCTGGACCAGTTCTACGACAAGTTTGAAAACGTGCGGCAGAACACCAAGGTGGTGAACATCATCATCGCCAGTGTGAAGGATGAGCTTTCCAAGCCCATCAAGGCGGGCTATATGCTCACCGAGGGACGCAAGATCAAGAAGATCCCGGACGACGCGCCGGTCATCCGCTGGAAGGACTTCATGCGTCTCAGCCGGGCCTGCTTCTATAATTACGCCGTCCCCCGCAAGGGCGACGACCCCGCCGTCATCCTCTATTCCGGCGGCACCACCGGCACCACAAAGGGCATCGTGCTCACCAACCGCAACTTCAACGCCCTTGGCCAGCAGGTCATCGCCACAAACCCCATGTTCCGCGTGGGCGACAAGATGCTGGCCGCCATGCCGCTGTTCCACGGCTTCGGTCTGGGCGTGTGCATACATACCATGCTTTCTCAGGGCGGGCGCTGCATCCTGATCCCCCGTTTCACCGCCCAGAGCTATGCAAAGCAGATTACCAAGTATAAATGCAATTTCATTGCCGGCGTCCCCACGCTGTATGAGGCCCTGCTGCGCCTGCCCTCCATGGAGGACGCGGATCTGAGCTGCCTGAAGGGCGTGTTCTCCGGCGGCGACTCCCTGTCCATCGAGCTGAAGAAGAAGTTCGACAAGTTCCTGTACGACCACAAGGCGGTTATCCAGGTCCGCGAGGGCTACGGCACCACCGAGACCGTCACCGCCTGCTGCCTGACCCCGCCCCATATGTCCAAGGAGGGCAGCATCGGTCTTCCCTTCCCGGACACCTACATCAAGATCGTCAAGCCCGGCACCGATGAGGAGCTGCCCTACGGTGAGGAGGGCGAGATCCTTCTGGCCGGCCCCACGGTGATGAAGGAGTATATGAATCACCCGGAGGAGACGGCCCAGACCCTCCGCACCCACGCCGACGGCCTCACCTGGGTCTATACCGGCGATTTGGGCACCATGGACAAGGAGGGCTTCATCTACTTCCGGGGCAGAGCCAAGAGGATGATTATCTCCTCAGGCTATAATGTGTACCCCAGCCAGCTGGAGAACATTCTGGACGCCCATGAGTTTGTGCAGATGAGCTGTGTCATCGGCGTGCCCGACCCCTACAAGATGCAGAAGGTAAAGGCCTTTGTCAAGCTTACGCCGGATGTTCCCGCCAACGAGGAAACCAAGAAAGAGCTGATGGACTACTGCCGCAAGCACATCGCCAAATACGCCATGCCCTACGACATAGAGTTCAGGGAGGACATGCCCAAGACGCTGGTAGGCAAGGTGGCCTACCGCGTCCTTGAAGAAGAGGAGCTGGCCCGCATTAAGGCCCGGGAGGAAGAGGCAGCGGTTCCGGCAGGACAATAAAGCAAAAACGAAACCTCCGGTCATTCGACCGGAGGTTCAGTATTCCCGCAGGACGAGGTCTGTGACGCCCATGTTCAGACCAATTTCTATTCGTTTCACCTTCGGATGTCCGGTATATTCCCGGCGGATCATGTCCCGCAGGGCCGTGCCGCTGTGGTAGCCGTGGATGATGCGCAGACGGTATACGCCGCTCCCGGCCCGGCGGAGCTTTGCGTTGATGGCCGTTTTCGCCTGCACCTGGGTCATGCCGTGTATGTCCAGTTCCAGAATGCTTTCCGGCATCTTTATTTCTCCCTGCATTTCAAATTATCTCCCTGTACTGCATTTTGCAAAGAGCAGCCAAACGGAGCAGAATCGAGGTAAGAACGACTAAAAGTATACCAACGCACCGCCATTTACCTCTGTCGGTTCAAAAGGTAAGTTTCCAAATTGATTTCATGATGGTACTTTAAGGAAGCCGCTCTATCCTTCCGGAGTACAATATCATTCATGTCGATTTTGTTGATTGCCGCGATCGCAACGATATAGTGGAGCATATCTGCCAATTCTGTACCCAGTTCCTCCTGAAGATCGCTTTCGTCAGAGGATTTCCTTCCCGCCCTTTTGTTCAAGACCTCCGCAACTTCCCCGATTTCTTCCACCAGTTTCATAAACAGGCCCTGTTCATTCGCCCAGCCGCCGTAGCGGTCAGATAAGTATGCTTGCAAGGCTTCAATTGTGATGTTCATGATTTATTCTCCTTTGCGGTGTTGATGGAGGAGATGAGCATTCTACGTATTGAACCGCAATCGTGCAGAACAGTCTTTGCTACATCTTTGGAAATCAATTCCGCTTTTTGAGCAATTTCAATCCAGTATTCTGTTTCATAGCATTCCTTCAATGAAATCGCGCACAGCGCGATGAAATCCGAGCAGGCTCGGATGAAATCTGCTGACGCAGATGAAATGAAATCCACCCATCCGCCGTTGAGGCGGATTTCATCCCCGTAGGGGATTTCATCATCGAAGATGATTTCACCCACCCAAAAGGGTGGATTTCGTTGAAAAGGAACAACCTTTGTCTGGCAGACAAAGGTTGTTCCTTTTCTGGCACGCCGTAAGGGATTCGAACCCCTGACCTTCTGGTCCGTAGCCAGACGCTCTATCCAGCTGAGCTAACGGCGCATTTCTTGAAGCCTTGATATATTAGCACAGCTAAGATAGAATTGCAAGTGGTTTTTCAAAAAAAATCAGGTTTTTTTGCTTTTTCCTTTTACCAGCCCAGGCTGTCGGAAATGGAATCGGCTACCTCGCCCATGGTTTTCAGGGTTTTGCCCACAGCGCTCTTCATGCAGCGCTTTTTGGGCCTGGTCGCCATGGCGATCACGCCGCCCACGGTAAGTCCCATACCCATTCCGATCAGAAAATTCTTTTTGTTCATGCTTTGCACCTCCATTGGTTTCTTCAATCCTATTATGTGCATAAATTCCATTGATACCAATATGCAATTTGTGGTATGATAGGATAAAAAAGTGAAAAGTTTTAAACTGGAGGCGAAATATGAGCGTCAAAATTCTGGCGGTGGGAGATATATGCGGCGAACCGGGGCTGAGCTTTCTGGAAAAGCGCCTGCGGGATTACCGGAAGGAGAACAATATTGATTTTGTTGTGGTAAACGGAGAGAACGCGAACGTGGTCGGCATCACCCCCCGGCAGGCGGACGCCATTCTCCGCGCCGGAGCGGACGTGATCACCCTGGGCAATCACACCTGGACCAGGACGGAGCTTCAGCCCTACCTGGACGAGCGGAAAAAGATCCTGCGCCCGGCAAACTTTGCGCCCCAGTGCCCCGGCCGGGGGATCGACGCCTTCAAGACCCCCTTCGGCGACGTGTGCGTGCTGAATCTGCTGGGCCGCTTTACTCTGGACAGCAACACCGACAACCCCTTCGTCATCGCCGACGGCTTTATGGAGGAGATCAGGGAGAAAATCATTCTTGTGGACTTCCACGCCGAGGGCACCAGCGAGAAACGGGCCATGGGCTTTTTGCTGGACGGCAGGGCCAGCGCGGTATGGGGCACCCACACCCATGTGCAGACCTCTGACGCCTGCGTGCTGCCCAAGGGCACCGGCTATATCACCGACCTGGGCATGACCGGCGCGGAAAACTCCGTTCTGGGCATTGACCCGGAGCAGAGCATAGGCAAATTTATGGGCGACCCTCCCCGGCGCTACGAGTCGGCAAAAGGGCCGGTCAAGCTGGAGGGCTGTATTTTCGAGATAGACCCGGAGACGGGCAGGTGCCTTAGCGCAGAGGGAATAAGACTGAAATGAGTACACTGAAGATTATCCATGCGGCGGATCTGCATCTGGATTCGCCCTTTGAGGGGCTTCCCTCCGGGAAAGCCTCTGTCCGGCGCGGCGAGCAGCGGGGGCTGCTGAGTCGTCTGGCGGAGCTTGCCCTCCGGGAAAAAGCGGATATTGTCCTGCTCAGCGGTGATTTGCTGGACAGCGACAATACATATTATGAGACCGGGGACGAGCTGATCCGCAGCCTGGGCAGTATGGGCGTGCCTGTTTTTATCGCCCCCGGCAACCACGATTACTATTCCGACAAATCCCCCTACGCCCGGCTGGAGCTGCCGGAAAACGTGCATGTGTTTACAAAAGGGCAGATCCAGTGCGCAGAGCTGCCTTTCCTGGGTCTGCGGGTATACGGCGCCGCCTTTACCGATAAGCGCAGCCCCGCTCTGCTGGAGGGCTTCTCCGCTCCCCGGCAGGAGGGCATCAAAAATTTGCTGTGCATCCACGGCGAATTTGGGGTGAGGGAGTCGATCTACAACCCCATCAGCGAGGCCCAGCTTGCCGCCAGCGGCATAGATTACGCGGCCCTGGGCCACATTCACAAGGCCAGCGGGCTGCGGCAGGCAGGCTCCACCTGGTACGCCTGGCCCGGCTGCCCCGAAGGGCGGGGCTTTGACGAGACCGGGGAAAAGACCGTAAATATCGTTGAGCTCTCGGACGACGGATGCACTTTGCGCACAGCGTCCATCGCTTCAAGAAAATATGAGATTCTGGACGTAAACGTGACCGGTTCGGATCCCCTGCTGGCCATACACACCCAGCTCACCGACGAGACCGTGCGGGATATCTACCGCATCACCCTCAGCGGCGAGGTGGACAGCGCCCCCGATCTGAACAGGCTCCGGCGCAATTTAGAGGAATTTTTCTTTGAACTGCAGCTGCGGGACAACACAAGGCTGAAGCAGAGCGTGTGGGAAAAGGCCGGGGAGGACACCCTACGCGGCCTGTTTCTGATGAAGCTCCGCGCCAAATACGAGCGCGCCCGGACAGACGGGGAACGCAGCCGCATTGAACAGGCAGCCCGCTGGGGCCTGGCCGCTCTGGACAACAGAGAAGAGGTGGTACGGCATGAAGATCAATAAGCTCACTGCCTCCTTCGGCAAGCTGGAAAACGAAAGCCTCAGCTTTCACAGCGGGCTGAACGTGATCTACGCCCCCAACGAGAGCGGAAAATCCACCTGGTGTGCCTTTATCCGGGCCATGCTTTACGGCGTGGACAGCGCGGAGCGGGCCAGGGCCGGCTATCTGCCGGACAAGCTGCGCTACGCCCCCTGGTCCGGCGCGCCCATGGAAGGCACCATGGAGCTGACTGCCGACCGCTGCGACATCACCCTCACCCGCAGCACCAAAGCCAAGAACGCCCCCATGCGGGAGTTTTCCGCCACCTACACCGGCACCGGCGTAAAGGTGGAGGGCATGAACGGCGCCAACGCCGGGGAGATGCTCACCGGCGTATCCAGAGATGTGTTTCGCCGCAGTGCCTTTATTGAACAGGGCTCTGTAACCGTCAGCGGGAACCCGGAGCTGGAAAAGCGTATTACGGCCATCGTCTCCACCGGCGAGGAGGAGACCTCCTACAGTGAGGCAGACGAGCGGCTTCGTGCCTGGCAGCGTAAGCGGCGCTTTAACCGCCGGGGCATGCTGCCCGAGCTGGAGGGCCGCATGGATGAGACCAGCCGCCGCCTTGAGGAGATGAGCGGTTCCGTGCAGGACGTCTCTCTGCTGGAGGAGCGGCTGGAAAAGACACGGCAGGAATGCGCCCAACTGGAGGCCGCCGTGACCGAGAGCCGTAAGAAACAGCGCCGGGAATCCCTCGACCGCTTAAATTCCGGCCGGGCTGTGCTGAAAGCCCGCAGTGACGAGCATGACAAGGCCATGGAGGAGCTGTCTCTCCGCCGTGAGGAGCTGCGTCATGGTCTCTTTGGCGGCGAAAACCGGGAGGCTGTGGATCAGCGTGTGGAAAACGACATTGCCGAGCTGTCCCGTCTGAAGGCTGAGGGGCAGAAAAAGATATCCCCCCTGATCGCCATCCTTCTCTTTGCCATCGCCGTGGCCGGGGCCGCACTGTACACAGCGTATAATTCCGTCATTTACATGATCTGTGCCGCCGTGTTCGGCGTTGCCGCGGTGGTGTTTCTGCTGCGCTATTCCAAAGCCCGCCGGGCTGTTCTGGAGGCCAGGGAAGCCAGGCGCAGGCTGCTGAAGAGCTATCAGGTGACCTCCTCTAAGGATATTGCCGCCCAGCTTGAAAGTTACCACAGCCGTCTTGAGGCGGTGGAGCAGGCCGAACAGGCCGAGCGGGAAAGCCGTGACGCTTACGAGAGCGCCAGAGCCCGCCAGGAGCAGCTTGAGGAGGCGGCTCTGGCCGACCTGGACTTTACCGGCGGCAGTACAGAGGCCGCCAGACTGGGCCGCCAGCTCTCCGCCGCCCGTGCCTCGGCCGAGCGGCTGGCCGGGCAGATTGCCAGTCTCAACGGCAGGCTTGCCGCCATGGGTGATCCGCTGGTCCTCTCCAGCGACTTGAGCTGCATGAACGAGGAGCACGAGCGGATCCAGGAGGAATACGACGCGCTGAGTCTGGCCATTGACGTTCTCCGCGAGGCGGACGGGGAGATCCAGAGCCGCTTTTCCCCCGCTCTTGGGCGCGTGGCGTCGGAATACATGGCAAAAGTTACCGGCGGGCGCTACACCGACGTGCTCATCAACCGGGATTTCTCCGCCCTGACCCGAACCTCCGGTGACGCGGTGGCCCGTGAGTCCGAATACCTCAGCGCCGGAACCCTTGATCTGATGTATCTTGCGGTGCGCCTTGCGGTGTGTGAGCTGGCCCTGCCGGAGGGGGAGCCCTGTCCGCTCATCATTGACGACGCCCTTGTGAATCTGGATGAGACAAGGCAGGCCCAGGCCATGGAGCTGCTGAGTGAGATTGCCAGGGACCGCCAGGTGATCCTTTTCACCTGCCGGAAGGTCTGAACATTTTTACACTGATCCCCCTGCCCATGCGCTGGAGGGGAGCCTGCGCGCAAAGATGCGCTACCGCTTTTGGTCCGGTGAGACCCTGTTGTTTTCGCATACAGACGATAACGCCAGCTTTGAATATGCAAATAAGCGGGAGGAGTTTACCCTTTGAACTCCTCCCGCTTTTTGCTCTGTTTGTTTCCTGTTAGTCCACCAGCTTGCGCAGCAGTTTTTCCACCTCGGCGGCTTTCAGCACCTGGCCCATGGAGGCCACCTGCTCGTTGACCACAAGGGCCGGCATACGCATCACACCGTAGGCCATGACCTTCTCCATATCGGTGATGTACTCCACCTCAAGGGGCAGGCCCAGGGCCTTGACCGCAGTCTGGGCGTTTTCGTACAGCTCATGGCAGGACTTGCAGCCCGCGCCCAGAACCTTGACGCAGCAGATGCCCTCCACCGGACTGCCGCAGCAGCAGGCTGCCGCTTCCTCTGCCGTCGCCCCGGAGCCGCAGCAGCAGCTTTCCGTTTTCTTTTCCTCGTTTTTCTTTCCCCAATTGAACAGTGCCATTGATTTTTCCTCCTGTTTATAAAATAAATGCCTGAATGATATTGAAAAAGTATCCGACGATGATGATGCCGGCGGTGCAGACCCCGACGAAAATGCTCAGCAGCCCGGGCTTTACCGCCTTGCGGAGCATGATGATAGAGGGCAGGGACAGCGTTGTGACGCCCATCATAAAGGACAGGACCACGCCCAGTCGGGCTCCCTTGGCCAGCAGGGCTTCCGCGATGGGGATGGTGCCGAAAATGTCCGCATACATGGGTATGCCGGCTATCGTTGCCAGAACCACGCCGAAGGGATTGCCGGTGCCCAGGAGCTTCACAATCCATTCCTCCGGGATCCAGTTGTGGATGACCGCCCCGATGCCCACGCCGATCAGCACATAGGGGAACACCTTCTTTGCCGTGGTGCAAACCTGGCTCCAGGCATAGCGGATGCGCTCTTTGAAGTGCAGCTCTTCCTGGGGAAGGTCTATGGCTTTGCCGTTACGGATATATTCCTCCACCTGATTTTCAAGACGGAGCTTTTCCATGAGCGTACCGCCGGCAACCGCGATCACCAGGCCCAGCACCACATAGATAACGGCCACCTTCCAGCCGAAGATGCTCATCAGCAGCACCAGGCTCCCCAAGTCCACCATGGGCGAGGAGATCAGGAAAGAAAAGGTCACACCCAGGGGCAGTCCCGCGCCGGTAAAGCCGATAAACAGCGGGATAGAAGAGCAGGAGCAGAAGGGCGTCACCGTGCCCAGCAGAGCCGCCACACAGTTTGCGCCCAGGCCCCGGAAGCGGCCCAGAATCTGTTTCGTCCGCTCCGGCGGGAAGAAGCTCTGAATATAGGAAATAACAAGAATGAGAACGCCCAGCAAAACCATGATCTTGACGGTGTCATAGAGAAAAAACCGTATGCTGCCGCCCACTCTGCCGGCGGTGTCCAGCCCCAGGGCCGCAAGTCCCCCGCCGATCAGTTCGTTGAGCCATTTCATGCCCAGCACCTGATTCTGGATAAAATCCCAGACCGAACGGAAAAGCTTCATTCTTTTCCCCCCCTGTCAAATCGACAAATTGAAAAGTGTCGAAGTGTTGTTCTGATCAAAATCCATCTTTTCAGATGGATTTTTTGATTTATTTGCAGCAGCCCTTTTCCTCCTGCCCGCCGGGAGCGGTCAGCGCAAGCTGCTGTTCCAGCAGCCGCAGAGCTCTTGCGGCCCCTGCCGGGTCAAGGGAGTAGTGGACCCACTTTCCCTCCCTGCGGCCCCGGACCACGCCGGAGTCACAGAGGATCTTCATGTGGTGGGAGAGGGTGGACTGCCCGATCTGCAGCTCCTCCAGAAGCTTACAGGCACATTTTTCGCCGCTTCGTAAAAGCGCCAGAATCTCCAGCCGGTTTTCATCGCAGAAGGCTTTGAACACCTTTGCCGTTTCCGTGTATTCAGCCCCCATGCCCATCACCTCAAATCGTTTTTCTTCGATGTGTCCTGATTATACACAACGTATCGAAATTTGTCAATATCATAGTTTGCCTGCCGTCTGCGCGCCGGCCTTTATCGGTCAGGTCTTTTTGCTATCCAATTTTCATGCTCAGCGCTGGAGCCAGCGGGCGATGGCCGACAGGACCCGGTAATTCCGGGCGAAAATGCTGTAGATCTCGCGCTCCGCCCCAATATTCACAATTCTTAAGAACCGCTCCGTATAGAAAAATCCGGCATGACGATCAAGCCATGCCGGAAGGATTTTCCTTTATCTGCGTCTCCTGCGGCGGCGTCTGCGCCGGGAGGACTTTATGGTGTCAACGATTACAAGGATAACGATAATCAAAACGATCCCCGCAAGCACCCAACCGATGGATATACCGGAGAGGATTTTATCCGCGCCTGCCTCATACGCCAGCGGCCGCGTGGTCTCATAGCCGCAGACGGAACAGACGCCCTTTTCCTCTCCCGCCTCCTTTTTCGTAGCGGCGCGAAGCTCCGTCCACTGGAAGCTGTGGGCGGCCTTGTCGGTCTGCTCGCCGCATTCACACGCATGCCAGTGGTATTCGGCGCTGCTTACCCAGTCCGCTCCGAAGCTGTGCTCATGCTCCTCCGGCGCGGCGCTCTCCTCCGGCGCGGCGCTCTCCTCCGGTACAGACGGCGTGGGCGTGGGTTCAGGTGTGGGGGTAGGCGTGGGCGTGGGTTCGGGGGTGGCCTTTGCCGGGTCGGCTTTGACCTTTATGTAGGCCCCGCTGGAGGTTTTGCTGCCGCCCGGGCCTTTGAAGACGGCCTTGATCTGCCAGCCGTCCATTTCGGCGGGAATATTGTGGACAATGATCTTTCCCGCCCCGTCGTCATTGACGCTGGAGCCGGGGAAGGTCTTGCCGATCTCACTGCAGTCCACCACCGTGGCGCCGTCCGGGCTCACCAGGCACCAGGAACAGCTCTCCGCGTAGATGGCCGTGGCCACAAAGGAGGCCCAGCCATTCTCTTCCACCGTCTCTCCGCCGGGGTCTTTGATGATCGTAGGCGCCCATACTGCCGGGGTATACTCCCGCACAAGGGTGACGGATTTCCCGGAGGGGTCAGCAACGGCGTCCACGCCGGAGTTATTGAGATAGGCCCGAAGCTCTCCGGCGAAGGAATAGCCCTCACCGGCGTCTATGCGGATCTCCAGACGGTAGTTCTGCTGCTGAAAGCTGCCGGAGGCCGGATTGCCGCTTGCGTCGTACCATGTCACGCTGCCCACGGTGCAGCCCTCCGTGCTGGTGGCAACGGCTACGCTGCTGATGTCCATCAGCACCACAGGGCTGGGCTGGGCCGTGGCCAGCACTTTTTCTATCACCGTATCTGCCGAAGCGGTCACAGGGATAAAGCTCAGTATGCCCCATCCAAGGCAGAGGGAAAGCAGCACTGAGAACACTCGTTTAAACGTTCTGGTCATGGTAGAGTCCTCCTCTGTCTGTTTGGATAATTATATTCCCCAAGCCATTTCCGGTCAAGAAAAATATCGTTTTCCCCTTTTTCCGGTAATCCGATTGCATAAATGCGCTTTTGATATTATAATACTCTGTTGAAAAAGGAGAACTGCTATGACTTGCTTTATTTTTGCCGCCGGAAGCTTTTACGGGCTTGTGGAGCGCCCTGCCCCCGGCGATCTGGTCATCGCCGCCGACGCGGGCTATAAAGCCTGCCTGGCCTGCGGCATCACGCCGGATATTATTGTGGGCGACTTTGATTCTATGCCCGCTCCCGACGTGCCGGGGGTGATCAGCCTCCCGGTGGAGAAGGACGACACGGACTCCCTGCACGCCATGCGGATAGGGCTGGAAAAAGGCTATACCGACTTTGTGCTCTACGGCGGCACAGGCGGCAGCCGGGCCGACCACACCATTGCCAATATCCAGAGCCTTCTGTTTCTGGTGTCTCGCTGTGCCCGGGGCCGCATGTACGGCGACAGGGTAATCTACCGGATGATCCACAACGAGAAAATCCGCTTCCCCGCCTCCTGCCGGGGCACGGTCTCCCTGTTCTGCATGGACGGGCAGGCCCGGGGCGTCAGCATAAGCGGACTGAAATATTCCCTTGACAACTATACCGTGACCTCCTGCTTTCCCATTGGGGTCAGCAACTCCTTCACCGGCTCTCCGGCGGAGGTCGAGGTCAAGGACGGTACGCTGCTGATTATTTCTGATATTCAAGGTGATAACATTGAACAAGTATAATGCCGGAAAATGCGATATCGCCGTCATCGGCGCGGGCCACGCCGGGATCGAGGCCGCCCTTGCCGCGGCGCGTCTGGGCCTTGACACGGTGTGCTTTACCGTGAATCTGGACAGCGTGGGCAACATGCCCTGCAACCCGGCCATCGGCGGCACGGGCAAGGGCCATCTGGTCCGGGAGCTGGACGCCCTGGGCGGCGAGATGGCAAAGGCGGCGGACAAGGCCTGCATTCAGTACCGTATGCTGAATCTGGGCAAGGGCCCTGCCGTACACTCCCTCCGGGCTCAGGCCGACCGGCGGCGCTATCAGGAGATCATGAAGCAGACCCTGGAAAGGCAGGAAAACCTGCGCTTAAAGCAGGCGGAGGTAGTGGATATCGGCCTGGAAGACGGCCACGTCTGCTCCGTCACCACCCACACCGGCGCGGTCTACGCCTGCCGGGCGGTGGTGATCGCCTCCGGCACCTACCTGGACGGCCGCACCATTGTGGGCGAGGTGCTGCGCTCCTCCGGGCCGGACGGTCTGGCCGCCGCCGTGCCCCTGGGCCAACGTCTCCGGGAAATGGGGCTGTCCCTGCGCCGCTTCAAAACCGGCACGCCCCCCAGAGTGAATGCCCGCACAGTGGACTTTTCCCAAATGGAGCTTCAGGAGGGGGATAAGGACCCGGAGCCCTTCTCCTTTACCACCACCCAGACCCCCAACAACAGCGCCGTCTGCTACCTGACCTATACCAACCAGCGCACCCATGAGATCATCCGCCGGAATCTGGACCGCAGTCCCATCTATTCCGGCGTGATTGAGGGCGTGGGGCCCCGTTACTGCCCCAGTATTGAGACAAAGGTGATGACCTTTGCCGATAAGCCCCGGCACCAGCTTTTTGTGGAGCCCATGGGGCTGAACACCGAGGAGCTTTACATTCAGGGCTTCTCCTCCTCCATGCCCGAGGAGGTGCAGGTGCAGATGCTGCACACCATCCCCGGTCTGGAGCAGGCGGAGATGACCCGCTGCGCCTACGCCATCGAATATGACTGCATCGACCCCACGGAGCTCACTCCCACTCTGGAGTGCAAAAAAATCCCCGGCCTCTACGGCGCGGGGCAGTTCAACGGCTCCTCCGGCTATGAGGAGGCGGCGGTACAGGGCTTCGTGGCGGGGGTGAACGCCGCTTTGAAGCTGAAGGGCCGCCCGCCCTTTATTCTCCGCCGCAGCGACGGCTATATCGGCACCCTGATCGACGATCTGGTGACCAAGGGCACCAACGAGCCCTACCGCATGATGACCTCCCGCAGCGAATACCGTCTGCTCCACCGGCAGGACAACGCTGACCAGCGGCTCAGCGCTTACGGTCTGGAAATCGGGCTGGTCAGCCCGGAGCGGCATCAGGCGGTGCTGGACAAATACGCCGCCGTGGACCGGGAGATCAAGCGGCTGGAGAGCTGCCACCTGGCTCCCACAGCGGCGCTGAACGCCATGCTGGAGAGCCGGGGAACCGCCAGGGTCGCCACCGGCGTGTCTCTGGCGGACCTGATCCGCCGCCCCCAGGTGAGCTACGCCGATCTGGCGCCTTTCGACCCGGAGCGCCCCGCGCTGGACCGGGCGGTGTGCTACGAGGCGGAGCTGAATTTAAAATATGAGGGCTATATCAAGCGGCAGCTGAAGCAGGTGGAGGAGTTTACCCGCATGGAAAGCCACAGTCTGCCCGCCGACCTGGATTACGATCAGGTAGCCGGTCTTCGGCTGGAGGCCCGGGAAAAGCTGAAAAAGATCCGGCCCGAGAATTTCGGCCAGGCCAGCCGCATTTCCGGTGTGTCCCCGGCAGACATCTCGGTGCTGATGATCTATATGGAGAACCGAAAATGAGCAAAATTGTCCTTGGATTTTCCGGCGGCGTGGACTCCGCCGTGTCCGCAAAGCTGCTGCAAAAGGCGGGGCATCAGGTGTACGGGCTGTATCTGGACAATGCGGACAGGGCCGCCCGGGAGGACGCTGTCAGCGCGGCGGAATTTATCGGCATCCCCCTCACGGTGCTTGACGTGAAGACGGAGCTGGAGGAAAAGGTCTGCCGCCCCTTTGCAGAGAGCTATCTCCGGGGTGAGACACCCAATCCCTGCATCATCTGCAACCCCGGTGTCAAATTCAAAAATCTTCTGGCCGAAGCGGAGCGCATCGGTGCGGAGCATATCGCCACGGGCCACTATGCCCGGGCGGAAAAGGGCATGATCTTCAAGGGTATGCCTGCCAACGACCAGAGCTATATGCTCTGCCGCCTGACAAGGGAGCAGGCCGGGCGCTGTCTCTTCCCCCTGGGCGGCTTTGAGAAAAAGCAGGTCCGGGCCATGGCGGAGGAATTTCATCTTCCTGTGGCCCACAAGCCGGACAGCATGGAGATCTGTTTCATTCCGGACAAGGATTACATTGGCTGGTTGTCCCGCAGGAGAGAAATGCCCCCTCCCGGTGAATTTGTCTTTCATGGGCAGGTGGTGGGGCAGCACGAGGGCATACACCGCTATACCGTAGGCCAGCGCCGCCCGGGGCTGCTGAACGAGCGCAAGGTATACATCTCCCGCATTGACCCCATCTCCAACACCATTGAGCTTGCCCTGTGGGAGGAGCTTTTCAAAACCGAAGTCCACGCCCGAAACTTCAACTGGCTCACGGAGCCGCCGGAGCAGCCGATCCGCGCCAGCGTCCGGGTCCGGCATACCAAGTGGGAAAATCCCCCCTGTACCGTCTGGGCAGAGGGCAGCGGCGTAAAAATCCTCTGCGACGAGCCGGTGCGGGCCCCGGCGGCGGGTCAGTCCGCCGTGCTGTATGACGGCGACCGCCTCTTGGGCGGCGGCTTTATCCTGTAACACTAACTTCTGATCAAACGCTGATATGAAAACTGAAAAAACACCCCAAAACGGGTGATCAGCATGTGGAGAACCCCGGCTGCCGCTTGACGCGCAGCCGGGGCTCTCCGCTTTGTGAAAAAGGAACGCCTCACGAAAAAGATCAGCGCACCTTCCTGTATACGGCAGGGCAATTTCAGGTCATGGTGCCTGAAGTTTGCTCATTTTCTCCTTCTGGAGGATAAAACATCATCACAGTGACCGAAAACACATGGTCGGAATGGTTAATGATCGTACGTCCTCCGTATTTCTGCACGACCAGCTGCACGTTGGAAAGGCCGATGCCGTGGGAGACAGGGTCTGATTTTGTGGTCAGATATGTATCGCTGGATACTTTTACATTGCCGGAAAAGGAATTTTTGACATTAATGCAAAGCAGCGGACCTTTTAGGCGTATATCCACATCAATGAATTTATTCTCGTTCTCTGTGTCGTTCCTGCAAGCCTCCACAGCATTATCGAAGAGGTTGCCCAAAATGATACACATATCCGAATCCTTGATCGTCAGCACCTGGGGCACCATCACGCAAAGGGATATCTTCACGCCCTCATCTTTTATTTTGCCGAAACGGTTGTTCAGCATTGCCCCGATGAGCACATTTCTGCACTCAGTGACCGGCGTGACAGATTCCGTATCCTGTATCAGCGCTTCGGAGTATTCCATGGCGTCGCGGTATTTCCCCTGGGCGATCAGGCCATGGATAGCCCTGTTGTGATTTTTTATATCGTGGCTCAGCCGGCGCAGCTTTTCCTGATGCTCCTGGAGAGAAAGATAATACTGCTCCTGCACCGAGATGAGCTGCTCAAGTGAGGCAGAATGATTTATCGCCTCGTGCATCTTTGCGGCTCTGTTGGATGTGGTAAACAGCATCAGCGCAATCAGCAGCAACATAGCAGCGATCAGCATTTTATACCGCACAAAATTGAATTCCGAGGTTATTCCGCCCAGCAAATAAAGCAGATTGAGCACAATGATCAGCAGTAGCAGGGGACAGGCGATAAACACCAGCAAGGCAAATGGGAGATTGTCCTTGATGTTATCCTTACTGTCCAGCTTGCGGAGGAGGCGGAAGAAATACAGAAACACCGAAAAGATCGCGCAGAGCACGCCCTGTGACAGATAATCCATCCGCAGGTTGGGCGGGAAATTTTCAACGCCGCCGCCCCGGAGATGCCACACGATTACCACCGCGATGATTGTGGCCGAATAATTGATCGCCACAAAAACAAAGGGGATAAGTAAACGTATTTCAAAGGGGTCGTCATAAAAGAGCAGAGCGATGCCGGTGATCAGCAGATAACATATTGTCATGACAAAGTATACCTTAAAATTATAGTACGCGTCAAAGATCGTAACCAACACATATATTATCATCGCCGCGGCGAACAACTTTCGGCTCCGGTTGTTTCTGTGCAGCAGGCTGTGAAAGGCCTGGATCACCATAAACCCCTCTGTGCAGCCGATAAACAGCAGCATCAGCGGATCATGGGGCGTATTCAGCAGCGGATAAATCTCAGATATCATATTTTTGCTCCGCATAATCCAGCATCGCCTCATAAAGTTTTGCCGAGCGATGCTTGCTGAGGAAAACCGTGTCTCCGTTTTCCATGAGCAGTGAGGCTTTATATATCGTCTTTACATGGGCAAGGTTGACCACAAAGCTCTTATGCACTCTGAAAAAATGATAAGGCGTCATGCGCTCCTCTATATCGCTGATGGAACCTCTGAATATATATTCATTATCCAATGTGCGCAGCTTAATCATATGGAGATTGGATTCAAAATACATGATGTCCGCATAACGTATTTTGTGCATCCCCGTTTCATTGCTGACGATAAAGCAATTTGGCTTTTCTATATCCTGTTCCCTGTATATGCTTGCAATCTCACTGAGGAATAAATTTTTGTCCACAGGCTTTACCAGATAGCGCCACGCGTTGACCTGATAACCCTCCAGCGCATACTGTACAGTCGATGTCACTATGAGGATTGGCACATAACTGTCGTATTTCCGGATCTCTCTGGCGGTGGAGATTCCGTCAAGAGGAGTCATCAGCATATCAAGAATGAGACACTGGAAACGGTGCCCTTTTTCAAATTCTGATATCAGCTCTGTCCCGGAGGAATATGTTGTTACCTCTGCAAATATTCCGGCCGATCTGAGCTCAGCCAGGTATGATGACATTGTACTGAGATCAAAACTGTTGTCATCACATATCGCTACCCGAAACATTGATTTACCTCCTGCTGTACAATTCTAGTTCTTATTTTTTCCCATAATGAAGTATACCATAAGTCCCCTGCCAAAACAATGTCATAGCCCGCCCGATTCTGTACCGGTTTTTCCCGATTGTGACAAAGGTGTGTATTTTTTTTGACAAATCCGGTAGAAGAAAAGCAAGAGGGATTTATGGCCCCAAAAAACATATTTTTTCAGGAGGTTTGTAAAAATGGCAAGAAAAAAGAAAGGCGGAAGCGGCGGTATGAGCCAGATGGACATGCTCCTCGGCCTCGTATGCGCAATATTCTTCCTTGATACCATCCCATCGGTGGCCACCATGGGCTGGGCATCCATCACATGGATCGTAATCGTAGGCATCTTTTTCTTCTTTACCGGTTCCCTTACCTGCGCCGAGCTGGGCGCCGCTTATCCTGACGACGGCGGATTCTCCGGCTGGGCCGCCAGAGCCTTTGGCCCCAAAATGGGTGCGCGCATGGGTTACATCTACTGGGCATGCAACGCGGTATGGCTTTCTTCCAACGCAACTCTGTTTGTCCAGGTGTTTCAGATTACCTTTGGCATTGAGTTGAGTACGGTGGCCTCAGTGATCCTCAACCTCGTTGTTGTTTACGGTATGCTGGCCATTCTTCTGCTGCCCAGCAAGAATTCCACCTTCCTTTACAACTACGGCGCCATCGTAAAAATCATCATCGGTGTATGCCTTGTTGCCGCCGGCGTCATCTGCTTCACCAAGGGCGGCACGAAGGCCAACCCCTTCTCTTCGAAAGAAATGGTTCCCACTCTGGGCGCATCCATTGTTTTCATCCCCGCCCTTGTTTATAACTTCCTGGGCTTTGAGACCTCCGCTGCCAACGGCAGAATGGAAAACCCGGCCAGAGACGTTCCCCGGGCCGCCATCAAAAACGTTGTTCTTGTGGCCGTGCTCTACATCCTCACTTCCGTTGCCGTCTTGTGGGCTGTCCCCATTGGCGATGTGAATATCACCACCGGCATCATCCAGACGCTTCAGGCCGGCTTCGGTACTGCAGGCTTCCTGGGCATTGTTGTTGTGATCCTGGGCTTCCTGTATCTCACGGTCCTCTTTATCCAGGGTATGCTATGGGTCGGCGCCCCCTGCAACACAGCTGCCATCGGCGGCGAGACCGGCGAGCTGCCCAAGGTCTTCTCCAAGCGCAATAAGAACGGCCAGCCTGTCGGCGTTATCATCATCTCCGCCGTTATGGCAACACTGATGACCCTTGCTTCCAACCTTATCCCCGGTGACGCGCAGGACGTGTTCTGGGCCATTTTCTCCTGCACCAGCCTTCTCCTCCTCATTCCTTACATTGTAAACTTTGAAGCCTACTTCAAACTCAGAAAGACCGATAAGGAAACCCCCAGACCCTATGTGTTCCCGGGTCCCAAGTGGTTCTCCGCTCTGCTGATCCGTATCGCTGAATTCATCACCATCGCCACCTGCGTACTTTTCGTTTGGGTGC
Organism: Clostridiales bacterium; assembly: GCA_022782265.1. GTDB lineage: Bacteria > Bacillota > Clostridia > Oscillospirales > Oscillospiraceae > Limivicinus. Next base: position 42,018 of record JALFOM010000028.1, read on the forward strand.
CCGGCGTTCCCGTCAACATGACTCAGCTTCTGTTTGTGGTCATCGGCGTTGTGGTCGTCGTCGCACTGGGTGAAGTTCTGCTGAAAGTGGCCGAAAAGCAGCGCGCAGCTGTAAAAGACCAGTAAGCGCATTTAACCTTACCATCCGTTTTCACTCCGAAAATAACAAAAGCCCTGTCCCGGGGGGAGAAAATCAGGATATCTCCCCCCGGGATCCGAAAAAAATTCAAAGAAAGGAAAGACAAATGACAGCAGAAAGAGTTTATATCAATGCAACCGTATACACCGCTGATAAAGCCCGTACCATGGCGCAGGCGGTAGCAATCTCCGGCGGCAAATTCGTGTATGTAGGCAGCAATGAAGGCGCAATGGCCTATGTGGGCAAGGACACCATCGTTGAGGACGTCGCGGGCAAGCTCATCATGCCCGCATTCATCGAGGGTCACGCCCACTACACCAAAGCCACCTCTACGGTTGTGGGCATCAATCTCGCCGGCTACAACAGTGAGGAGCAATATGTGGAAGCCTGCCGCAAATACATCGAGGATCATCCGGACATTAAGGTGCTCCGCGGACAGGGCTATCTTGAGGCCATATTCCCCGGCATAGGCCCCAAACGGGAGGCAATGGATCGCGCTTCAAAGGATGTTCCCATTGTTGTCCAGGCAGAGACGCTGCATTCTCTGTGGGCAAATACGGCTGCAATAGAGCTTGCCGGTATCACGAAGGACACTCCCGACCCCGAAAACGGCCGCATTGAGCGCCGTCCCGACGGTTCCCCCAGCGGCTGCTTCCGTGAGAGCGCTCAAGATCTGATTCTGGACGCGCTGCCCGACTACAGCGTGGAAGAGTATGAGCAGGGCATCCTGGCCTATCAGGAGCTGTGCCATAAATACGGTTTCTCCAGTTCTTATGACCCCTGGCTGTTTGTCAACAGCAACGGCGTGGAAGCGCTGAAATCCCTGGACAAAAAGGGTCTGCTCTCCATGCGTATGCGCGGCGCCTACTGGGCCAATCCCCACCGGGGCGTTGAGCAGGTCAAAGAGATCGCCGAGGCCCGCGACCGTGACAACGATGGCAAGCTCTTCCATATCAATGCCGTCAAGTTCTTTATGGACGGCGTGCTGGAGAGCATAACCGGTTTTCTGCTGAAGCCCTATGAGAAAGCCGACGGCCGTCCGGAAGGCTGGCGCGGCGACCAGATTTGGGATCCCGACAACATGAACGCAGTTGTTGCCGCTTTGGATAAAGAGGGCTTTGGAATACACGTCCACTGTGCCGGCGACGCTGCGGTCAAGCAGTCTCTGGACGCTGTGGAATATGCGTTCAAGGTCAACGGAAAGCGGGACGCCCGCCACTGCATAACCCATATCTTCTTGCTGGATCCGGCGGATATCCCCCGTTTCAAGGAGTTAGGTGTTGTCGCCATGACCAACTCCTACTGGATGCAGATCGACGACACCTATTTTGTCAACGGGATTTATACTGGTATGGACCGTATTGCCCACTCCTTCCCGGAAAACTGTCTGTTCGCAGGCGGCGTGACCGTTGCCAACGCCAGCGACTACCCCATTACGGCCACACCCAACCCCTTTGTGGGCATAGAGATCGGCGTCACCCGCATTGCTCCCGACAACTATCACCCCTGGGTCATCGACTACGATGATCCCAAGTTCCATGAGCCGCTGTGGCCCGAGGAAAAGGCGGACATCCGCGACATGATTGATTCCTTTACGATCAACCAGGCTTACGCAAACTTCATGGACGAGGAGACCGGATCCATTGAAGTGGGCAAATCCGCGGATATGATTCTGGTAGACAAGAACATCCTTGCGATCGCGCCGGAAGACATCGGCACCGCCGTTGTGGAAAAGACCCTGTTCATGGGCAACGTGGTATACGAAGCCTGATTTGACTTAAAAATATGCGCCGGAGGGACTCCCCCTGCCGGCGCATATTCAAAAATTTCTCTTTTTAACCAAAGTGCTTCTCCGGCTCTGAGGAGGGATCGTGACGTGGAGCAGTCTGTTGGCTTTCTCTCGATCGTGCCGCCGCTGCTTGTGGTAGCTCTGGCCATATTGACAAAAAATGTGCTTATATCACTGCTGCTTGGCATCGTGCTCGGGCTTTTTCTGGCCTCAGTTGGCACAAGTCCCGTGCTGAATTCCCTGGTGAATATCATTCCGGACAGTATAGATATCATAACAAAAGTTGTCAGTGATGCAGATAACGTGCATCTTCTCATTTTTCTTGCCCTGCTGGGCGGGCTGATCGCAGTAATGACCGCCGCGGGATGTGCTGGAGCATTTTCAGCCTTTGCTGTCAGAAAAATAAAAAGTCGTACACATGCGCAGCTGGCCACCCTTTTGCTTGGCTGCATTATTTTCATAGATGATTACTTCAATGCAATAACCGTCGGGAACATTATGGTCCCCATCACGGACAAGTTCAAAATATCCCGCGCAAAATTAGCATATATCATTGATTCAACCTCAGCCCCTGTGACCATACTGATGCCGGTATCAAGTTGGGTTGCCACGGTGATTTCGATCATGCTTCCGGCCCTTACCGCCTATGGATTCAGCGGCGGCGGGATGAATGCCTTTATCCATGCCTGCTGTTATAACTATTACGCCTGGTTTACGCTGCTCATGGTATTTCTGGTGGCAATACGGAAATATGATATCGGACCGATGTCCGGTTTTGAAAAAAGTTTTCTTGAAACCGGAGAAGACCGGAGTGTTTTTATCGACATCAACGAAAGTGTCATTGATGACATGGCTAATGGGCGCAAAGGCACGGCTTTGGACATGATTGTGCTGATTACGGTCTTAGTCGTTCTCTCTTTGCTCTTCATGGTAAGCAACGGCGGGTTTTTCAGCCGGGGCGTTCCTTTGGGGGCCGCTTTTATGGAGTGCGATACCATGCTTGCCCTTGTTTATGCGGTGATCGTCACCCTTGTGCTTGCCTTTGGTCTATTTGTCCCCTTTGGGAAGCTGTCCCTCAAGCAGTTCGACGCAGCCTTTATCCAGGGGATAAAAAGCATGGTGTCTGCCATATGCATACTCATCGCCTCCTGGACATTTTCCGAGATACTGGGCGATGACGGTCTGGGCACCGGGAGATATGTGGCAAACGCGGTGGGCGGCTGGCTGCCGTACTGGCTCATGCCGGCGGTCCTTTTTGTGATCTCCGCGTTTATCTCCTTCACCACCGGCGCATCCTGGGGCGCCCTGACCATCATGCTCCCCACCTCCATAGCCATTTGCTCGGCAGTAGATCCCGGTTCCCTTCATGCCGTATTGGGCGCCACACTGTCGGGTTCAGTCTTCGGCGATCACTGCTCTCCGGTCTCTGACACCACCGTACTGTCCTCTTCCGGCGCCGGTTGCCGGCACCTGGACCATGTGATGACGCAAATGCCCTACGCGATGATCGTCGCCGCCTGTTCCACAGCGGCCTTTCTGGCGGCCGGCGCCGCCTCAAGCGCAGTGTTGGGTTTTGCCGTTGGCTTCGTGCTCACCCTTGCCTGCGTATTTGTCCGGGAGCTGTGGGTGAAAAAGAAGGCCGTATATTCCGCCCCAAAATAGTATTCCGCATTCTTTTCAGAGGAGGGAAAGCTTATGTTCTTTTTTCTGCTGGCATTGTGGCTGATTTTTTCCGGAAATCCCAGCGCGTCAACGGTTATTCTGGGCTCGGTCGTCAGCGGTCTGCTCACCATTTTCTGTATCCGCTTCATGGGCTACCGCCCCAAAAATCTGTTTATTAAGCTGAAAAGGGCGGATAAAGCGGCCCAGTATCTGCTGTGTCTTTTCAAGGAGATCGTCTGGGCAAACTGGGCCGTTCTCAAACTTATTTACCGCCGCAAAGCACCGGAACCTGTGCTGGTACATTTCCGTTCCGGCCTGAAAACCGAGGGGGGACGCGTACTGGCGGCAAACTCCATTACACTGACGCCCGGCACCTATACCGTCTCGCTGGAAGGTGACGCCTATTCCGTCCACGCTCTGGACCGCTCTCTTGCCGCCGGGATCGAAGACTGTTCTTTTTTTGAAAAACTGCGGCGGATGGAGGCTTAGTATGGAAAAGCAAATACTTCTCTGGACCCTCATTGCTTTCAGCGTTTTCATTCTTGCGCTTTTATTCCGGCTAATCAAAGGCCCCGACCTTTCTGACCGCATGGTCGCGGTAAACGCCATCAACACGCTGATTATCGCCTCCATATGCCTGCTATCGCGCTATCTGCAGGCCGACTACCTGCTTGACGTGGCCCTGATCTATGCCCTTTTGGGGTTTATGGCAAGCGCGCTTCTTCTGCGTATCCTGATTGCGAAGAAAAAAGACGGGAGGGATAAGGAATGATCCGAATTGCTGCTGCCTCCCTTTTTCTCGCCCTGGCGGTTTTCCTGTTTTTCTCCGAGATCCTGGGTCTGTTCAAATTTCGCTATGTCATGGACCGCATACACGCCGCCGCCCTGGGCGACACCCTAGGAATCGTATTTGTCGTTCTGGGCGTGGCCGTACTCGGCGGCGTCTCCGTGTCTGTCATCAAACTGCTGCTGATCCCTGCGTTCATGTTTCTCACCGGGCCCGTGATCACGCACCTTATCGCCCAGGCAGAAGTGCTCTGCCGCCGAAACCAGGGGAGTGAATATGAGGAGGAATACCGATAATGGAAATCGCCGAATGTCTCCTTTTGCTTGCGCTCATCATCACCGCCGCTGCTGCGCCTTTGCTGAAGCGGTTGCTCAATACGGTTATCGTGTATATGGCTTTCGGGCTTATCATGTCTGTCCTGTGGATCCTGCTTCAGGCCCCTGACCTGGCGATCACCGAGGCTGCCGTCGGCGCAGGCGTTACCAGCGTCCTGTTTTTCCTCACTCTGAAGAAAACAGACCTGTTGGAAGGAGAAGACAAAAAATGAAAAAACTCTTTTCTTCTTTTTCCGCATGGGTCGACGGGCAGAAGCCCTTCCCACTGAAAACAGAATATCCGGCGCAGAACCGTGCTCCTGTCCTCAAGGATCGCTCCGGGCGAAGCGACAGAGAGAAGCTGCGGATATTTTCCCGGTTTTATACCGTCTGCTGTCTGATGATCTGTGCCCTTATTCTCTTTGCGCTACTCAGCATGGCTGTCTCCATGCCCGAATTCGGCTCCGATACCAACCCCACCGTAAATGAAGTGTCCGAACATTATGTCGGCAAGGCGGAGAGCGAGACCGGGGCGGAAAATGTCATCGCCGGAATGATCCTCAATTACCGCGGCTTTGACACCTTCGGCGAATCCTGTGTGCTGTTTCTGGCCGTGTGCTGCGTGATCCAGCTCTTGTGGCACACCGGCGGATCTGCGGATACCAGATCAGACAGCGGCAAAGACGCGGCGCCGGATGTGATCCTCAGCCGGGTCTGCCAGATCGTGATCCCCTGCGTTCTGTGCTTTGGCATATGCGTACTGTTTAACGGCCATGTCTCCCCCGGCGGCGGCTTTTCCGGCGGGTCCACCCTGGGCGCCGCGCTTATTCTTTTCGCCGTCGCTTACGGGGAAAAGGACGTGAGCCGCTTTTTCACACGGCGCGTATTCGATTTTGTGCGGATCGCCGGTCTTGCCATCTATGCGCTCATGTTCGGCGTATATATTTTCCAGGGCGCAAACGGGATTTCCAGTGATCTTGCCCACTACATTGTTCTGGTCATCGACATTGCTGTCGGCTTAGTAGTAATGAGTACCATGTACGGCTTCTATTCTTTCTACATACGAGGAGATCTATGATGCTGGAGACCATCATTGAAAACAGATATACCATCACTGCCGTCATCCTTTTTACCCTGGGTTTCGGCAATCTGCTGCTGCACCAGAATCTGATCAAAAAAGTGATCGCCTTCAATATTATGGATGCATCCACCTTCCTGCTGTTGGCCACCCGGGGCTTTATTGAGGGCAGGAGTGCTGCCATACTCACGGAGGGCGGCGCAAACACCGGCCTATATGTCAATCCCATACCGGCGGGTCTGGTACTGACAGGAATCGTTGTCTCCGTCAGTGTGTCGGCTTTTTCCCTTGCCCTTATTCAGCGGATATACCGCAGATACGGCACAGTTGATCTGCGAGAGCTCCTTGACGCCGTGCGGAAAGAGAAGGTGTAGTCATGCCCTTTACACACAACCTGCCCTTTTTATGCATATTTTTGGCTATGGCGGCCGCAATTCTCCTCTCTGTTGTGAGAAACCCCCGCCTGTGCTGGAACATCACTTTTTTCGTCGCTTCCGCGTCGGCGCTGATGTCCCTCATCTTTCTATCGGCAATCCTCTGTGAAGACAGCGCTTTCGCTTACACCATGGGAAAATTTCCCGCGCCTTTTGGAAACGAAATTAAGGCCGGGCCGCTTCAGGCGCTGTTCGCCTCCTGTTTTTCCCTGGTCTCCGTTCTGGCGCTGCTGGGAGGAAAGAAAGATCTGTTTGAGGATGCGGACGGGAAAAAGCTGGGCCTCACCTGCGTTATGCTCAACATGGTGCTGGCCTCTTTGTTGGTCCTTACCTACACCAACGACGTCTTTACAGCCTACGTTTTTATCGAGATAAGCACGATCGCCGCCTGTGCCCTTGTGATGGCCAAAGACAGCGGAGAAACGCTTGTGGCCACCATACGGTATCTGTTTATGAGTCTTTTAGGCTCCGGACTTTTTTTGCTCAGCCTCTTTATTCTCTACGGCATCACCGGGCATCTGCTTATGCCGCAGCTCTCGCAGGCTGTGGCAGAGCTTCTCTCTTCCGGCGTCTATCATCTGCCGCTGCTGATCTGTGCCGCGTCCATGGCGGCCGGCCTTGGCATCAAAAGCGCCATGTTTCCCTTCCACCGTTGGCTTCCGGACGCGCACGGAAGCGCCACTACCTGTTCCAGCGCCGTCCTTTCCGGCCTTGTTCTCAAAGGCTATGCCGTGCTGATGATCACCATGTTCATCAGAATCTTCTCTCTGGATTTTATTCGTTCCTCCGGCATCGGAGCGGCAATATTCCTGTTTGGGCTGCTGGGCATGATTGCCGGCTCAATACAGGCCATCAGAGAGACCCACGCCAAACGTATGCTGGCCTATTCCTCCGTGGCCCAGATGGGCTATGTCTTTATGGGTATCGGTCTGTGCAGCGAGGCCGGCATAGCCGCCGCCTGTTATCAAATACTCGCTCACGCCTTTGCCAAGCCCCTGCTGTTTAGCTGTGTCGGAAAGCTCTCCGCCGCTGCGGGACACGACAAGCAGCTCAGCGCTCTGAGGGGTAGCGCATGGAGTTGTCCCCTTGCCGGCATCGGATTCGCCGCAGCAGCCCTCTCCATGATCGGCATTCCCCTCTTCGCCGGATTCAACGCCAAGCTGTTCCTTGCCTCCGCCTCCATAGAGAGTCCCGGTACGATCCTTGCCCTGTCTGTGCTGGGATTGTCCTCTGTGCTCAACGCGATTTATTATCTTCCGGCCCTCATCGCCCTGTGGATCCCCAAGGGCGCGGAAAAACACTCTCGCGCCCATAGCACTGACCCGGCCTTTACCGCCGCATCAGTCCTGCTCATCGCCGGCGTTCTGGTTCTCGGCATATTTTCCAGCCCCATTATGGCAATCATCATCCGCGGGCTTCAGCTCATGTAAAGAAGGGAGGAAATGGTTTTGCTGCTCCTTTTACCTGTGATCCTTGCATTTCTGGGCGGTATAACAGCTTTTTTTATCCGGCAGAACAAGCCACGGCACCTGGTGGTCTCTATCGCCGTATTTTCCGCTGCAGCAACCGCATTACTCCTCATGTTTCGCCGTCCCGAGGATATTGCGCTCCTGCAGCTCGGCGGCACACTGGCCCTCCGCTTTGGCCTGGATGAAACCGGTGCTTTCTTCATTCTGACGGATTCCCTTATCTGGTGCCTTGTCCAGTTTTATGCTTTTGGCTATATGCGGCATGAGGGCGGCGACGCCCGGTTTTCTGGCTTTTTCAGCCTGACCTACGGCGCACTTCTGGCCTTAGCAATGGCAAAAAACGCAGTCACGCTGTACATGTGCTTTGAGCTGATGACCTTGCTCAGCATGCCGCTGGTTTTGCACAACGGCTCAGCGCGTGCGCGAAGCGGAGCAATAAAATATCTGGGCTATTCCAGCTTTGGCGCCGCGTTGGCACTGATGGGGTTTTTCCTTCTGGCCTCCGGTGGAGCAAGCCTTGAATTTAGCCCCGGCGGTATAAGCTTTCCCTCTGTCAGTAACGCTGTGCTGCTTTCTGCCAGTTTTCTTATTGTGATGGGCTTTGGCTGTAAGGCAGGACTTGTACCCTTGCAAATGTGGCTGACGGAGGCCCACCCTGTGGCTCCCTCTCCGGCAAGCGCAGTACTCTCCGGCATCATCACAAAAGGCGGCGTACTGGCCATACTTCGCGTGGTTTTTTATCTGATCGGCGCGGACGTTTTGCGGGGTACCTGGGTCCAGGAGACATTGAAAATCCTTGCCATTGTCACTGTGTTTACCGGATCTGTTCTGGCACTCCGGGAACAGCTTCTGAAGAGGCGTCTGGCCTACTCCACCATCAGCCAAGTGTCTTATGTGCTCTTCGGACTGTTTACGCTGAATGTCTCCGGATTTGTGGGGGCAATGCTTCAAATCCTGTTTCACGCGCTGGCAAAAAACATTCTGTTTCTGGCAGCCGGATCGATTATTTTTTCCACAGGCTTTACCCGTGTGGATGAACTTAAAGGCGTCGGACGTAAAATGCCGGTTACTATGTGGTGCTTTGCCATCGCCTCTCTGTCTCTGATCGGGATTCCGCCAACCGGCGGCTTTGTGAGCAAATGGTTTCTGGCCATGGGCGCATTGGAAGCCGGGTCGGCTGTGGATTTCGCGGGTCTTGTCATTCTGATGCTCAGTGCGCTGATGACCGCCTTTTATCTGCTGCCGATTGTTACGGCGGCGTTTTTCCCCGGACGGGACTTCAACGCCGGGGACTACCGGGAGGTGGAACCCAAAATGCTTCTGCCTGTCGTCGTTTTCTCCGCTCTGGTTATTGTTTTCGGAATACTGCCGGGCGGCTTTTTCCAATGGTTTTCTTCCATCGCCGAACGCCTGCTCTGACGGAGGGATATCACTATGTATCGTCTGCCTGTACTAAGTATCCTGCTTCCGCTGCTCTCTGGCGCATTTTTGCTGGTCTGGAGGCCGGAAAGCAGAAAAGTCAGAAATCTATACACAATGACCGCTGTGATTATCAGCGCAGTCTTTGTTCTGGGAACCGTTTCCGCCGCTTGGCTCCGCGGCTCTGACGCCGTCGCTTTTCCTGTTTTCTCACTGGGGAACATGCTTGAGCTGGCCTTTCGCCCGGACGGCCCTTCGCTCATTTTCGGCGGTATTATCGGTGTCCTCTGGCCCATAACCACCCTCTACGCCTTCTCTTATATGTCCCACGAGGGATGGGAAAACCGTTTCTTTGGTTTTTTTATCATGACCTTTGGTGTCGTCGCCGGCATCGCCTTTTCCGCAAATTTCTTCACCATGTATCTTTTCTACGAGCTTATGACGCTGGTCACGCTCCCCCTGGTCATGCATCAGATGGACGGAAAAGCCCGCAGCGCGGGGAAAAAATATATCCTCTATTCCATGTCCGGCGCGGCCCTGATTTTTATCGTGCTGGTATTTCTCCTGCATTACGGCAGCACGCTGGATTTTCGCATGGGCGGGGTGCTGGACGCGGCAAAAATCCGCGGACACGAAAGGGCGCTGCTGCTGGTATTTGTTCTGGGTTTCTTTGGATTTGGTGCAAAAGCCGCCGTTTTCCCCCTGCACGGCTGGCTGCCCTCAGCCTCTGTGGCGCCCACGCCGGTCACGGCGCTGCTGCACGCGGTGGCCGTGGTCAAATCCGGCGCTTTTGCCGTGATGCGCCTGATCTATTTCAGCTTCGGCACCGGATTTCTCTCCGGGACCTGGGCCCAATATACGGCCATTTCCGTCTCTGCATTTACCATCGCTTACGGCAGCATAATGGCCCTGCGTATGCCCCATCTGAAAAGGCGGCTGGCTTACTCTACGGTCAGCAACGTCTCCTACATACTGCTGGCTTTTTCCCTGATGACCGCCCAGGGTCTTACCGGCGGCCTGCTGCACATGATCTTTCACGCGGTGATCAAGATTACCCTGTTCTTCTGCGCCGGCGCCGTCCTGCATCGTACAGGGTTTGAATATCTCGATGAGATGGAGGGGCTGTGTAAACAGATGCCTGCCACCTGCGGCGTGTTCCTTCTCTCCTCCCTGGCGCTGATCGGCGTGCCGCCGCTTTGCGGCTTTATGAGCAAATGGGTCATCGGGACCGCAGCCGCCGGACTCGGTACATGGGCCGGACACCTTGGTGCCGCGGCGCTCATCGTTTCCGCCGTCCTTACCACACTTTATCTGATGACGGCGGCAGTGCGCTTCTTCTTTCCGCTTAAAAGCGTCCCCCTCTCCGGCACCGGCCGGAATGAGGCCGACTGGAAGATGCTCCTGCCCCTTGTTCTTTTGTCCGTACTGATAGTAGGGCTTTCACTTTTATCCGGCAGGCTTATTTGTCTGCTGTCTGTCATAGGAGGTGCCGCATGATCTTCTTTCTTATGGTGCTTCTCCCCATAGCGGCAGCGCTGGCGGTCTATCCCCTCTGCAGGAAAAACGAGAAGCTGGGAAACGCCTGGATTATCACCGTGACAGCGGCCGTGCTTGCTATGGCGCTTTTCCTGTTCTTCGTCCCGGAGGACAGCATTTATGTCAGCGGCCTATGCGGTCTGGGTCTTAGCTTTACCGGTGGAAGTCTGCGGAACATTATGGTTCTGATTGCCGCCTTTATGTGGCTGATGACCGCGCTGACCTCCCCGGAATACTTTAACGGTGGCCTTTCCCTTCCCCGGTACTACTGTTTTTATCTGTGGACTCTGGGCGCGCTGATGGGCGTTTTCCTTGCCGGAGACCTGTTGACGCTCTTCATTTTTTTTGAGATCATGTCATTCACCTCTTATGTATGGGTCGCGCAGAACGAGACGCCTGAAGCCTTACGCGCCGGGGAAACCTATCTGTTCATCGCGGTCATCGGCGGTCTGACCATGCTGATGGGCCTGTTCCTGCTCTATCACGACTGCGGCACGCTCAGCCTGAACGGCATAATCGAAAACGCGGACCAGATGGATTCTGGCAGGAGGCTGGCGGCAGGCTTGTGCCTTCTTGTGGGCTTCGGCGCCAAAGCCGGCATGTTTCCTCTGCACATTTGGCTGCCGAAAGCGCATCCTGTGGCCCCCGCCCCTGCCAGTGCGCTCTTATCCGGCATTCTCACAAAAAGCGGAATTTTCGGGATCATTATCACCAGCTGCTGGCTTTTTGAAGGCGCTCCGCTATGGGGCAATCTGCTGCTTATCCCGGCCGTCATTACCATGGTACTGGGCGCTGCGCTGGCCGTGTTCAGCACAGATCTGAAACGCACCCTTGCCTGTTCCTCCATGAGTCAGATCGGCTTCATTCTCACTGGCATTTCCATGTGCTACCTACTCGGAGAGCATGGCGGTCTTGCGGCCTGTGGGGTCACATTGCATATACTGAATCACTCGTTCATCAAGCTGGTCCTCTTTACCGCTGCCGGTGTGATCTATCTTAATCTCCACTCTCTGGACCTGAATGAAATACGCGGCTTCGGGCGTGGGAAGCCGCTGCTCATGCTCTGCTTTCTCTGTGCAGCCTGTTCCATTGCCGGCATACCGGGCTTCAGTGGGTATATCAGCAAAACGCTTCTCCATGAAAGCATCGTGGAATACATCGCTCTGCTGAGCGAACAAGGACTGCGTTCATGGCTCTACTCCGTGGCAGAATGGTTGTTTCTCCTCTCTGGAGGGCTGACCTTTGCATACATGACGAGGCTATTCTATATCATTTTCCTCGCCCCCAAAGCAGCCTGTCAGCATGAAAAGACCGGGCCCTGTATGGGTGCGGCCACTGCCGCCGTGCTGGCCGTTACTGCCGTTCTCATGCCCGTTCTCGGTCTGACTGCGCACAGCACCATGGACCGCATCGCCGCCTATGCCAGTAGCTTCTTCCGGCAGAGCTTCCCGGAGCACGCTGTTCATTACTTTTCGGCCGTCAACCTCAAAGGTGCGCTCACTTCCATCGGGATCGGCTGCGTCGTATTCGTTCTGGCAGACTGGGGACTGCTTACCAGGCGGAAGGATGGAGACGAGCGGTATCTCAATATCTGGCCTGAGAGGCTTGATCTGGAAAACCGTGTATATCGTCCTTTGCTTTCCGCTCTGTCCTTTACCGGAGCCGCTGCCGCCCGTCTGGTGGAATCATTGGGGGCCGCACTGATATACGGTTCGGTCGACCTAATGCTTCTGGGGGCGAAAAAGACGGTTGAACCGCCCAGCGACGAGAATTTTGCCGCCTATACCAAACCGGCAAAACGCGATATCGTACAGCGCACGTTCTCCTCAGATCTTCTGGCTGCCGCGTTTGGTATTGCCGTATTCCTTGTTCTTGTACTGATCGTTGGTTGAAACACAGCCTGTTCAAAAAGCACCCCGTGCCGAGGGATTTCCCTCAGTACGGGGTGAGCTTTCATCAAAAATCCGGGAAACGGTTGTTTCCCGGATTACAGATGTGCTTATTTCGATCAGGCCTTGCGGACGGAGTCGATGTGACGGGTCAGGTCCAGCATCTTGTTGGAGAAGCCCCACTCGTTGTCGTACCAAGCCATGAGCTTGACGAAGTTGTCGTTCAGGGACAGGCCGGCCTTTGCGTCGAAGATGGAGGTGTGTGCGTCGGTGCGGAAGTCGGAAGAGACGACCTCTTCATCAACATACTCCAGAATGCCCTTCATGGGGCCTTCGGAAGCGGCCTTGACGGCAGCGCAGATCTCGTCGTAGCTTGCGCCCTTCTCCAGGCGGACGGTCAGGTCAACGATGGACACGTCGCCTGCGGGAATACGCATGGAGGTGCCGGTCAGCTTGCCCTTCAGCTCGGGGATAACCTTGCCGACAGCCTTGGCAGCGCCGGTGCTGGTGGGGATGATGTTGTTGTAAACGCTGCGGCCCAGGCGCCAGTTCTTCTTGGAGAAGCCGTCGACCACGGACTGGGTAGCGGTGGAAGCGTGAACGGTGGTCATCAGACCCTCAACGATACCGAAGTTGTCGTTGAGAACCTTGGCCAGAGGAGCCAGGCAGTTGGTGGTGCAGGAAGCGTTGGAAACAAACTGCATATCGGGGGTGTACTTGTCCAGGTTTACGCCGCAGACGAACATGGGGGTGTCGTCCTTTGCGGGGCCGGACATGACGACGACCTTTGCGCCGGCGTCGATATGGGGCTGTGCGTCAGCCTTGGTGAGGAACTTGCCGGTGCACTCGAGAACATACTCTGCGCCCAGCTCGCCCCAGGGCAGCTCGGAAGGATCGCGGGAGTCCAGGATGGGGAAGCTCTTGCCGTCGACGATGAGGAGCTTCTCTTCGTCGTTGAAGCTTACGTCTGCGTCGAATCTGCCGTGAACGGTGTCGAACTTGACAGCGTAGGCCAGCTGACCGGCGGACTTGCCGGGAGCGTTGATGCCGACGACTTCGATATCATCGGATTTGACAGCAGCTCTGAAAGCCAGGCTGCCGATGCGGCCAAAACCATTGATGCCAACTTTGATCATTACAATATCCTCCAAAAAATTATTTTGCGAAACAGTGTTTTCGCCCTGACAGGCGAGGGCAATCATCCGGCAAATAATGCCTTGTTGATTGCCTAAATTGTATCATATACTATTAACAAAAATCAATATTTCATTCTATCAATTCTTAACAAAAAAACGCCGAAATTTATTACCCTTTCAACGCTTTTTTCGACTCGGTATTGTATATTTTGTCGGTATTTGTTAAAATTGCAAAAAAAGGACCCGATTATAGAGGAGGCTGCTTTGTATGATCCAGATCCCTTCCGATATTCTGACCCTTTCCGGCGAGCCCACAGTGCTGTGCAGGTTCGGCAAGCTGATTTTCGCCAACCGCAGCGCGGAGGACATTCTGGGAAAAGACTGCGTAGGCAAGAGCGTAAAGGCCCTGTTCGGCACGGTCATCTCCGATGCCCAGGCCTCTTCCTTTGTGGCGGATGTGCCTGTTATGGACCGGCATTATATTCTGCGGGTGGCCCGGATCGGCGACGTTCAGGCTATATTCTTTTCCCACGACGAAGCGCCTGCCGTGCTGATGAACGACGCTTTCATCTGCTCCATGCGCAACAGCCTGATGAATATCGGCATTGTGGCTGACAAGGGCCGGCTAAAAGCCGATCAGCTGGCAGACCGGACCCTCTCCGTATGTTTTGCTTCCCTCACCAAAAACCACTATATCATGATGCGTCTGCTTTCCAACATTTCCATCGTAAAGGGCATTTTGGAAAAAAATCTGCCTGTCACCCTGTCCGCCGTGGAGTTGTCCGGGTTTTTGGCCGATCTGGTGGACACCATAAGCATGCTCCGGCCGGATGTTCAATTCCATGTGAGCGCCGGAGAAAAGATCATTGTCGATGCCGATTCCGCCATGCTGGAGATTTTGGTGCTGAATCTGCTCTCCAACTGTCTGGTCCACGCCCGGGGGCTCAGCCGGATCAGCTTGAGCCTGATCGACAGCGGCGACAGCGTTGTGATCTCCGTTTGTGACGACGGCTGCGGCATAAAGGCAGACGAACTGCACTCCGTATTCAGCCGTTACCGTTTTGGCTTTGATATAAGTCACCTGGGGAAGGGCCCCGGCCTTGGGCTGACGGTCGTGCGCGGTATCGCCGAATACCACGGCGGGACCTTACTGCTGGAGAGCCGGGAGGGCAGCGGCACCACAGTGCGGGCCTCCATCTCCAAACGGCTGGGCACCCAGCATCTCCGGGAGCCGCAGGTCCCCTATGCAGACAACATGAAGAGCGTCCTTATCGGCCTTTCCGACTGCCTGCCGGAAGCGTGCTTTGCCGATAAATATATGGATTAATAAAAGATCTGGCGGCCCTGTGGGCCGCCAAACTTTTTATCCTCTTCCGATATTCATTGTCCCGATGGCGTAATCCGGGTTGGGCTCATAGGGAATTTCGGTCTGCCGGACTTCCAGGTTGAAGGCGATGCGCTCCAATGTCTCCATATCTGAGGCGCCGCCCACATAGAGCATATAGCCCTCCTCCTCGTTGAACATGACCACATAGTTTTCCCCGTAGTCGTGGTAAGGGTCGCCGGTCCAGTCCACGGCAATTTCCGTCACCTGAAAACCCTTTTGCTCCTCCTGCTTCACAATCTCACAATTTCCGTTCAGCACCAGCTGGAAACCGGGCCGGGCATAGCAGAAGGCGATGACATAGGGAATGTCGTTGCTCTCTCCGCTGCCTTCGTCCACCATGTAATTGTACCAGCCCTCATCGCAGTTCCCGGAAGAACTGCGGGTGGCTTCGCTGGGCAGCCAGCCGGGCCTGAACTGGAAACACAGGGGCGGGCTTTCCCCTTCAAAGCTGAATACGATCCCCGCGTCCTCATAGCGGAAGGTCTGCACATAGTCCACATTGCCCTGCTCATCCCGCTCGGTCCAGGTGCCGCTGACCGGCTCGTCCCCGCGCACTTCCTCCGCGTTCATCCGGAAAAAGGCGGACACAGCATAGGCCGTGGCACTGAGCAGCAGCATCACCGCGGCGATCAGCACCGCCGTGCGGACTGTCCTGCGCAGCTGATACACCCGGTGGGCCTTCTCTTCCGCGATTTTATCCAGTACAGCGGCCTTGATCCGATCCTCTGCGGCCCGGTCCAGCTCCGTGGGGACGGCACAGGACACATCGTCAAAGCCGTCCTGCGTTTGATACAGCAGCTCGCTTATCTTAAATTTCATCACTGTACCCCCCTTCCGCCAGGACTGTCCGGAGCTTGTCCCGGCCCCGCAGGAGCTTGACCCGCACCGTTGAGGCGGGCAAGTCCAGCTCTGCCGCAATGTCCCCGGTCTTTTGGTAGAGATAATAGTGGCGGATAAAGATCCCCCGGTCGGGCTCCGGCAGCGCGTTTACCGCCCGGCGGGTCAGCTCTGCCAGTTCTTTTTCCACCGCTTCCTCCTCCGGACCGGGCGCGCTCAGGTCCATGGTCTCGTCATCCAGCGGCTCCGGCAGGTGCAGGGAGCGGAGTCTGGACAGGGCGGCATTCCGCGTGACAGTGGCAAGCCAGGCTTTCAGCTTTCCCGGCCGGACAGCCTCTCCCTTTTCCCAAAGGGCGGTAAAGGCGTCGGAGGCCACCTCCTCCATGTCCTCCCGGGGCAGAGCCGGAGCGAGAATATTGTGGGCAATGGTATAGACATAGGGCATGTAGGCATCCATGATCTCCTCCAGCGCGGCGCAGTCCCCACGGGAGAGGCGACGCAGAAGGCGGCGTTCATCCATTTCCGGTCACTTCCTTTTTCTTTCTTCTATAAAGAACGCAGTATCCCGCAAAAATGTTACATGAAACATTTTCATTTCCCGCCGCGTTATTGATATAAACGATATTTTTTCGGGAGGCGTGAAATGAAAAGAACTCTGGTGAAATTTTTTTCGGCTATATTGGCGCTGACCCTGTTTTTCTCCCTTGGCTCCTGTGCGTTCAAAGGGGAAGAGGCTTCCCCGGCGGAGGAGACAATATTAAGCGAAGAGCTGGTCCCGGGCTATGTTTCCACGGCGATCCAGGTACCGGACTGGCTGGGCGGCATCCGGGAGCTGACATTGGAAAGGGGCGTCCTCTACCTTGTGGGACAGACCGCCGAGGACTACACCCTGGGCAGCTTCGATATTGCCTCCGGCACATGGACGGAGATCGGTTTCGACCGCTCCGGTCTGAAAAAAGCCAGCGAAAACAACGGCTTTCCCGCCTATGCGATCAGCAGCCTGACCGCGGCGGAGGGCACAGTCTGGGCCATGCTGGAGCAGTATACCGACAGCGGCCGGGACAGCTATATTCTGCGCTTTGACGCCGTGCAGGACAGCGCCGCCCGGCGGGTAAAAGTGGGCTTTGAAGCCGGGGCCAATACCGAGTCCACAGACAGGATCTTCACCGGCCTGCGCGCCCTGGACAGGGAGATGGCTATTCTGTCAGATTTCAGCGGCAATTACCTGATCGACAGTTCCGCCCGGCTGCTTCAGACCCTGCCCAACAAAGAGCTGAACTATATGACGGCGGCCAGAAACAACGGGCGGCTGATGGTCTGCTGTACCTCAGCCGGGCAATACGGCAGCTGCCTGTTTGACCCGGCGGCGCTGAGCGCCGGGGAGACGAAAACGGAAGAACCGCTGGACTGCGTCAGCGAAAACGGCCACTGGCTCCGCGCCGGGATGGAGGGCCTGTATCTGTGGGACGAAGACAGCGGCGCCGAGACGCTGATCTTCCGCTGGCTGGATGCGGCGCTGAGCTACGACGATGTGCAGCTGCTTGAACTCAGCGCGGGTCAGACCGTGGAGGACAGTGAGGGGAATTTCTATCACTTCGGCACGGGTGCCGACTACATCATCAAAACCAGCCCAGGCATGGTGAAGAACAAAACCGTACTCACCCTGGCCACTTTCGGGACAGGCAGCGGCGTACTGGACGCCGTTTTGCGCTTTAATAACAGCAGCCCGGACTATAAGGTTGAGCTGCTCTCCTACGACGGCTGGACGGAAAAGGACAAATTCCTGATGGACATGACCACCGGCAAGGCGGCAGACA
The DNA here is from genome assembly GCA_022782265.1 of Clostridiales bacterium. Lineage (GTDB taxonomy): Bacteria > Bacillota > Clostridia > Oscillospirales > Oscillospiraceae > Limivicinus. The sequence continues at coordinate 59,710 of JALFOM010000028.1, forward strand.
TCGTCGATCTCAGTTCTCTGCCCGATTCGGCCATTGACAGCGGGGTGTTCGTGGACCTGCTGCCCTATATCGACAGCGACCCTGAGCTGAGCCGGGAGGATTTTATCCAGCCGGTTTTCAACAGCATGCTCCGGGACGGACAGCTCTGCAAGCTGACCGTCAATTTCGGTCTCATCACCTTTGAGGCCCGGGCCTCCCAGTTTCCCGGGCGGGAGGGCTGGACCATTGACTATGTCAACGGGCTGATCGCCAACCGGGGAGAGAACACGCCGGTGTTCTTCTGGCACCGGAACCGGGACGCACTGCTGGATATGCTCTGTCTGATGTCCACGGCGGAGTATATCGACTGGGAGACCGGCACATGCAGCTTTGAAAGCGAGGGCTTCAAGCAGTGGCTCCGGTTTGTCCGGGACATCCCCTATACCGATACTTACACCGAGGATGCGGTGCTGATGTACCCGGACGGCGACGTGGGGTACAGGAGCGCCTATTATGCCAGAAGCTTTTTGCAGGAGGACTATGTATACGCCGGCTTCCCCGGCACCTCCGGCAGCGGCAGCTATTTCACGGAATTAGGGGACGACAGTCTGGGAATCAATATCTGCTACGGGATCTCCGCCGCGTCGGAACACAAGGACGCCGCCTGGGAATTTCTGCGCATCCTGCTGCAATGCTGCGGCTCTGACGGCTTCCCGGTGCTGCGATCGGCCTTTGAGGAGCAGCTGGAAAGCGCGATTTGTGAAGAATCGGAGTACGATTTCCGGATTTTTACACAAAGTGACGCGGACAAGCTCCGGGAGCTGGTCTGCTCCACGGAGAAGACGGTACACCGGGAAGAGGAGCTTTTGGCCCTCATCCGCCAGGGTGCGGAGCAGTATTTTTCCGGGCAGAAGAGCCTGGACGAGGCCGCCGCGCTGATCCAGAGCCGGGCGGCGATCTATGTGGCGGAGAAGGGCTGAACTGCCGTAATACTGGAATAATCAAGGGAGGGCTGCTGCCCTCCCTTGATTATTCCGCTTCCCTTGCCGCGCGCAGGGCAGCGGCATAGGAGAGTATATTCAATTTATCTCACAACCTTTCCCAGCACCCGCAGGGGCAGCTCGGGAGAGACAACAATATCCGAATAGGCGGGGTTTAACGAGTGCAGGGCCATGGAGTGCTCCAAAGCCACCAGTTGCTTGAGATAGGCGTTTCCGTCGTAGAGGAAGATGCCGATCTCCCCGGTCATCAGGCTGCGCTGCTGGCGGACCCAGACGGTCTGCCCGTCGTGAAACGCCGGCTCCATACTGTCGCCGGCCACGCGGACGCCGAAGTTGGCCCCGTCGGGCACCTCCGCCCCCACTTCCACCATCTCATAATCCTCCCCGTCCAGAAACTGGCCGGTGCCGGCGCTGACCGCCAGGGAGTACAGAGGCAGAGAACGGATATAGGCAGGCTCCTCCCTGCGGTTGGCATAGCGCCCGCTGTCCCGCAGAAGCTGCACATAGTCCAGCGCCAAACGCCGGCCCTCGCGGCAAAGCCCGGCAAATATGCCCTCGCTGCCGCAGGAAAATTCGCCTCTCACATCGTCGATCTCCAAAATCTCGCACAGGGCGAGAAACTGTTTCGCGTTGGGCAGGGTGGCGCCCTTTTCCCACTTGGACACCGCCTGATTGGTCACGGGAAAGCCCCGCAGACTCATGGCCTCCGCAAGCTCTGTCTGGTTGATCCCCAGCTCCTTCCGGCGCTTGCAGAGCATCTGGCCTATGTTTTCATACATTCGTCTCACCTCATCACAAGCATACCATGCATCAAGAGAAAAAGCAAGGTAATTTTATCTTTATAAGATAAAATTACCTTGCTCACGTTTTCTCAGTATTCGTAAATTCCGCCGCCGATAAATTCGCGGATCAGGGAATCGTCGGCCACAAGGCTCTCGTCGATATGGCCGAAGAGCTGAAGGGCCGGGAGAACGGCGCGAAGCTCGTCAAAACGCTCGATCCCCTCGGGCACGGACTTGAAGAGCTCGGTGGCCACATGGTTGAATACCGGCAGCTCATAAGGCATGGCGGTGTCGAACTGGAAGTTGGCCTTATCCTTGAAGGGGGAGATGTTCATCTTCTCGCCCCGGCGCACATTGGCCCACATGCTCATGGTCTCTGCCGGCGCGGAGCCCCGGAAGTTATAGTCCCGCACCGTGCGGCGCACCAGACGGAACCAGGTGCGTTTGAACACGATCTTCCCCTCGAACTCCACATCGCTGCGGGCGGAGATGTAGAGCTTGAAGGCCTCCGGGTGCTGGTCGGTGATCATGTCGTTCAGGGCGTGGATGCCCTCGAAAATGACCACCTCGTCGCTGCCCAGCTTGATGGACTTGGAGGGCTCCTGCACTCTCATCCGGCGGGAGAACTCATATTTGGGCACAAAGATGCGCTTGCCCTCGGACAGCATGGTGAAGTGCCGGTTCAAAAGCTCCATGTCCATGCAGTAAGGGGACTCCAGATCCAGATCTCCCTCCGGGGTGCGGGGGGCGGTGGCCGGGTCGATGGTCTTGAAATAGTCGTCCATGGCCACATAGTGGGTGCCGATGCCCCGCTTTTTCAAGGCCTCGGCGATTTTCATGGACGTGGTGGTCTTGCCCGAACCGGAGGGGCCGGAGAGCAGCACGATGGGGCTTTTCTTCCGGTTTTCCACGATCATGTCTGCCGCCTTTTCCACCTTGCGGAGGTACTGTTCGTCCCCCTCTTCCATAAGCCCTTTCGGGTCGGATACGGTTCTGAAATTGATCTCTTTCAGCGAATACGCCATTACTCTTCCTCCTGACTGCGTTCTGTATAAAATTCTGTTATCCCACGTTTGTCCGCGCAGGTCTTTTCTATGCCGTTAATATACTCCAGGGGGTATTTGGGCTCCATGATGCGGATATTCCGCCCCCCGTCGTGCCGCACCAGCTTGGTGGAACCGCCGCCGCCCATGGCGACGATGCTGCACAGCTCCTCCATGATGCAGATGTTGTAAAGGTTAATGTAGCCCTCCCGGCTCCAGCCCACATTTTCAAAGCCGCCGGACATGAATTTCTGCCGGTAGAGATAATAGGGTGCGTAGTCCGCCACTCTCAGCTTCTCCTGGGCGATGTCCAGCATGCCCCCCACCTCTGCCGCCGTGGGCAGAGCGGAGCCCTCCAGGGTGATCCGGGAGCCTTTTTTCAGCGACAGGGTGTGCACGGTCACATTCTCCGGCGAGAGGGCCAGCACCTGGTCCACCGTATCCGTGAAGCCCTGCACCGTGTCTGTGGGCAGACCGGCGATCAGGTCCATATTCACCGCAAAGCCTCCCACCTGGCGTACCTTTTCCAGGGCGGAGACAATGTCTGCCGCGCTGTGGCGGCGGCCTATGGCCTCCAACACCGTATCGCTCATGGTCTGGGGGTTCACGCTGACCCGGTCTACGCCGTGGCGGCGCAGCACCTGCAGCTTCTCCAAGGTGATGGTGTCAGGCCGCCCGGCCTCCACCGTGTATTCCCGGATCTGGGACAGGTCAAATTCCTTCTCAAGGGCAGAGCACAGGCGGTCCAGCTGCTCCGCCGACAATGTGGTAGGCGTTCCGCCGCCCATATAAACCGAGACGATACGCAGGCCCAAAGCCCGGATCTCCGACGCTGTGGCCCTGATCTCCTGATGCAGGGCCTCCAGAAAGGGCGGGATCAGCTTCATACTCTTCTCCACCGACTGGCTGACAAAGCTGCAGTAGGCGCAGCGGGTGGGGCAGAAGGGGATGCCCACATACAGGCAGATGTCCCGGTCCTCTAAACTCGCCTTGGCGCGCAGAGTCTCCCGGCTGGTGTCCAGGCACAGGGCGGCCCGTTCCGGGCTGACGTCATATTCCTGAATAAAGCGGTGCAGGGCCGCCTGCTCGTCACCTTCAGAATCCAGAAGGGCGCAGAGCAGCTTGCCCGGCCGTACGCCGGTGAGAGCGCCCCAGGCGGGCTTCTGCCGTCCGGAGCGGAGGGCCGCCCGGTACATGGCGTTTTTGATCAGCCGCTGGCATATGCGGTCTGTGGAAAGATCGTCGGTCATGGCGGAATTTTTCGCCGCAGCCCGGCCTTTCCAGCATTCCCCGCCGGTATAGAATGCGCAGGATGCGGTGGTATATACGCCGCCCCGGTGCAGCCGGAGCTCTATTCTGTCTCCCGCGGGGCAGCCCTCCGGGTACTCCGGCCGCTCCTCAGGGAAGAGGGTCAGAAGCATCTGCTCGGCGGCGTATTTGTAATCGTGCCCGTAAAAATACAGTCTCACTGATTCTCTCCGTTTCTGCGGCGCTCCCAGTTCTCTTTCAGCTTGCGGAAGTTGGCGCCGTTATTCTTGCCTTCAAGCAGCTGAGGGTAGGCCTTGGCAATACGGCGGTGGACAATGTTCCTGCCTTTGAGCCGGGCAAGCTTTGCCTCCAACTCCGCCTTCCGGGCTGCCAGGGCCTCTTTGTTGGCGTTCTCCCGCTCCTTGGCTTTTTGGTTGATCTCGTTGCGTTTTTCCAGCATATCCGCCATGTATTCCCGGCTCTTTTCCGCAATATCCGGGTGCTTTTCATTGAAGGCCTCGGACCGCTGCCGCCCCCGCTCCACGGAGCCGTAGATATTTTCTCCCATGGCATCGGATACGGCGGTAATGGCTGCCTCCAGCTCCTCCATCGCTCTGAAGCGTTTGGGCAGCTTGAGCAGTTCCACCAGCGTCAGCACGGCGTCCGCTGCCAGGATCACATACAGCGCGGCCATGAGCCACAGCCCCAGCGTGTGGGGTACGGCGTTCACCAGCTTCATGATGATGGGGTGGATAACATCCACCACCAGCACGCAGGCGATTCCCCAGATGATGGAAAACTCCAGACAAATGTAGCCCTTGATGTTGAAAGGGTTGTTGGAGTAATCCCACCACTTGTCGTGGAAAATGCGTTCCATGGCAAAACCGGCAATGAACTCAAGCAGGGAGGTAAACACCATGCTGCCGAAGAAAAGCAGCAGCAGATTATCCTTCACCGGCTCCAGCACCAGCACCACGCTGAGAACGCCGAAGCCGTAGATCGGACAGACCGGGCCGTTGAGAAAGCCCCGGTTCACAAATTTTCCGGTCTTCAGCGCGGCGAAGGCCACCTCACAGCACCAGCCCAGGCAGGAGTAGATCAGCACAATCCACCCCATTTGAATCCATGTATATCCCATTATTTATCCCCCTGTTCTTCCACTTTGTGCCCTGTTTTAGCATTATTTTTGTTGTTTTTCCCCACTCTGACGGTTGGCTTGCTGCTTCCGTCAGAGTGGCCGGAGCACAGATGATTTGTATATTATAATGCGTACTGAACAAAGCCGCAAGCCTTGAAAGCCGAAGCTTTCAAGGCCAACTGGCTTTGTTCAAGTGCAAGGGCTTTTGTGCTTATTTGCACAAAACCCTTGCACCTTTCCTTGGCTTGGTGCGCCATGCCAAGGAAAATACGCATTGTAACAATGACAGAATTCCATAAAAACGGTTAAAAGTGCCGTTTTTATGGAATTTCGCGGCATAAGCCGCGTGAATAAACCGCAAAGCGGTTTATTCAGCAGTCATTATTATAACAGACAATTTTGAACAACTCAAGGCAATTTAAAGGCCATAAAAATTGTTAACAGTTTTGAAAAAAGTATTGGAATTTTCCCGCAAAATGGTTTAAAATATAAGTATGTTATAGGATAGGGGTAATTTTTGATGTTTTCGATTGGCGATAAGATCATCTACGGGGAGAACGGCGTTTGCACGGTGGAGAGCATTGGTCCTCTCTCCATGGCCGGTGCGCCGAAGGACAAATTGTATTATTATCTCAGCCCGCTCATCGGCAGCGGTACTTACTTTGCTCCGGTGGACTCCGGCGCGTACATGCGCCCGGTGATGAGCAGAGCCGAGGCGGAAGCGCTCATCGACGCCATGCCCGGCATCCAGCCCGCCATTTGTAACGACAACCGCTTCAACCACGTGGACACCTTTTACAAAAACCTCTTCAAGCAGCACAGCTGTGAAGCTCTGGTGTCCATTGTCAAGGGGCTGAGGAGCCGCATGTCCGACCGCAAGACCAAGAGCAGCCGGGCTGAGGCCACCATGAAACGGGCCAAGGATATCCTTCACGGGGAGCTCTCCGTAGCGCTGGACATCGACGTGAAGGATGTGGAAGGCTACATAGCCAGCCGTCTGGGTGCGGAAGAATGAATTAAATCTCTCCACCTTACGCCGCAGTTGATCTGCGGCGTTTTTTCTGCAATTGACAAGGCTTTTGGATGGGGATATACTTTTATACCAGACTCCCATAAAAAGTAGACAAAGTCTACTTTTTATAGCGCGCCAGCGCGTCGGAGTCTGCATGAGACGTCTTCTGCGCTATCAGCGCAGAAGGGCGACGCTTCAAGCGGCGCCTTTTCGATAAAAAGTGTCTACTTTTTATTGAAAAATAGTATTACAAAAGTAATTTATGCATTTTATTGGAGGGTTTTGTCTTGGCTTCCATTCTCCGGCACCGGGATACGGATATGACCGAGGGTAATATCGCCCGGCTGCTGATCAATTTTGCGCTTCCGCTGCTGATCGGGAATATCTTTCAGCAGCTTTACAATACGGTAGACTCCATCGTTGTGGGCAACTATGTGAGCAAGCAGGCCCTTGCCGCCGTAGGCTGCACAGGGCCGATCATCAATGCGCTTATCGGAGTATTCGTGGGCCTTGCCGGCGGCGCAGGCGTGGTGATCTCCCAGTATTACGGAGCGAAGGACCGGGATATGCTCCACTCGTCCGTCCAGACCACCGTGGCGCTGACGCTGATCATGTGCGTGGTGCTGACGGCTCTGGGCGTGCTGTTTACCCCCTATATGCTGCTTCTGATGGACACCCCTGCTGACGTGTTCCCCGAGGCCGTGGAATATCTCCGGATATACTTCTGGGGCGTTTCGGGGCTCTTGCTCTATAATATCGGCTCCGGTATCCTTCGTGCCGTGGGCGACTCCACACACCCTCTCTATTTTCTCATCTTCTCCGCCCTGACCAACACGGTGCTGGACGTTTTGTTCGTGAAATACTTCCGCATGGGCATTGCCGGTGCGGCGGTGGCCACCATCGTGGCCCAGGGGCTCTCCGCCATGCTGGTGATCGGTATGCTCATCCGCAGCACTGCGGACTACCGGATAGATCCCCGCCGTCCTCAGCTCAAGGGCAGCCTGCTCCGGAAAATATGCGCCATCGGCATACCCACGGCCATTCAGATGGGCATCACCGCCTTTTCCAATATCTTTGTCCAGTCCTACATCAACCACTTTGAAAGCTCCTGCATGGCCGGCTGGGCGGCCTATAACAAGATCGACGCCTTTGCTCTGCTGCCGCTTATGTCCCTTTCCATGGCCATAACCACCTTTATGGGGCAGAATCTGGGCGCCGGGAAGTACGACCGGGCGAAAAAAGGCCCGCTTATCTGCCTGGGGATCAGCTTCGGCATTGTCCTTCTGATCCTGATCCCGCTGATGATCTTTGCGCCGCAGCTGGTCTCCCTCTTCAACAAAGAAGGGGAGGTATTGCGCTTCGGCACGCTGTTTATCCGGATGATCTCCCCCTTCTATCTGCTGTGTACCATAAACCAGGTGCTCTCCGGCGCTCTCCGCGGTGCGGGGGACACCAAGTCCAGCATGTTCATCATGCTGGGAAGCTTTGTGGTTTTCCGGCAGATCTACCTGTTTATTGTCTACCGTCTGGGCGGCGGCATCATTCCCATCGCGCTGGGCTATCCCGCAGGGTGGATCATGTGCAGCACCATTCTCTTGCTCTATTACCGCAGCGGGGCCTGGATGAAAAAATACCGGCTCTCCCCTGTATAAAGACTGGAAAAGCCGCCGGAGCAGCACGGCTCCGGCGGTGAAAGGAAGATCGGGAAAGGAAACAATACAATAAGAGAGATGTGTATCAGCCGCCGGCGTGCTCCGGCTTTGCGCTGCTGCTGAGGATGCTGCCGCTGGCAGCGTCGATGATGTATTCATACTCCGTGCCCATGGTTTCAAAATCCACCTCATACCAGGCGGAGCTTCTTTCTTTTTCAAATTCCGTGTCGATATCGTACACCTGGGCGGAGGTGAGCCCGGCATGGTCAAGAGCTGTCTGAAGGGCCTTGTCGCCGCCGATATAGAGGGTCTGGTGGCGCCAGACAAAATACCCTCCCACGGCTCCGCCGATAAGGACCAGTACGATGAGAACGATGATTGCGGTTTTCCATCCTTTTTTCATATTTTTACACTCCTTTTTCCTGTTGATTACAGGTTAAAAAACATTTTTAAGAAATTCATTAATACTTTTCTGAATTTTTCTCTTTACACTATAAGAAAAAAGGAGGGTACATAATGAGGATACTTGTTGTGGAGGATGAAAAACGTCTGAACCGCATCATTTCCGAGGCCCTTGAGGACGAGGGCTACAGTGTGGACAGCTGCTTTAACGGGCTGGACGCGCTGGATTACGCCGCCGGGGCGGATTACGACGTGATCATTCTGGATATTATGATGCCCAGGATGGACGGGCTTGAGGTGGTGCGCCGCCTGCGCTCCGGCGGGAACAGCACGCCCGTGCTCTTTCTCACCGCCCGCGACAGTGTGGCCGACCGGGTGACCGGGCTGGAGAGCGGCGGGGACTACTATCTGGTCAAGCCCTTTGATTTTCAGGAGCTGATGGCGGTGGTCCGGGTGATGACCCGGAAATATACCGGCAACCGCTCCAATGTTTATACCATCGCCGATCTGCGTCTGGACGCCACGGCAAAGACCGTCACCCGGGCAGGCAAAAACATCGAGCTGACGGCAAAGGAATTTGCCCTTTTGGAGTATATGCTGCGCAACAAGGGCGTGGTGCTGTCCCGGGAGATGATCGAGAACAATCTCTGGAACTACGACTATGAGGGCGGCACCAATGTGGTGGACGTGTATGTGGGCTATCTGCGCAAGAAGATGGACACCGGCTTTGACAGGAAGCTGATCCACACGGTTTGGGGCACCGGCTGGGTGCTGAAGGAGGGATAGGCTTTGTCCGCGAAACTCAGACTGACCGCCTGGTTTACCCTCATGGTGCTGATTCTGGCGGCCATGGTGCTGGTGTTCGTGCTGGTGATCAACAGCTACTCCATCACCGACGACCCGGCAGGACGGCTGGTGCGGATGGTGATGCACAACGCCGGCGAGGTGGAGTTTGACAAAGGGCGTTTCGAGTGGGACGACCTGGACCCCTGCCGCCGGGGCGTGTATTGCAGCTTCTATGACGACGAGGGGCAGCTGCTGCTGGGCGCCGCCCCGGAGGGCGTCAGCCCGGAGCTGAATTTTGAGCCGGGCATCCTGCGCACCTTTATGGCCGGAGAGCAGGAATACTATCTGTATGACGCCTATGTGGATATGGATGTGGCCGGGATCTGGATCCGGGGTCTGGTGTCCACAACGGACCGGTCGGGGCTGATGCATACTATCCTTGTGCTGACCTGCACCCTGCTCCCGGTGCTGCTGCTGCTCACCATCGGCGGCGGCTGGCTCATCGCCCGGGGCGCGTTCAAGCCTATGGAGGACATTCTCACCGCCGCCGACTCCATTTCCGACGGCGACGATCTGACGGCAAGGCTGAATCTGCGCCGGGGCCCATCGGAGATGAAACGGCTCAGCCGGGCCTTTGACCGGATGTTTACCCGGCTGGAGCACTCCTTCAACGCCGAGCGGCAGTTTGCCTCCGACGCCTCCCATGAGCTGCGCACCCCCATCACCGTGATCCTGGCCGAGTGCGACCGGGCCAGGCGCAAGGACGAGACAAAGGAGGACTTTCTGGAGTCCATCGGCGTCATTGAGGAGCAGGGCAAGCACATGTCCGAGCTGGTGCAGCAGCTTCTCAGCCTGACGAGGATGCAGCACGGCACCGACAAATACCCCATGCGCCGGGCTGACCTGAGCATTTTTGTGGAGTCCTGCTGCGGCGAGTTTGTGCCCGCCGACCGGCGGGGGATCACCTTGGAGACGGATATTGAAGAGAATGTGGAGGCGGCCTATAACCCCGCCCTCATGTCCAGAGTGGTACAGAATCTGCTGCAGAACGCTTACAAATACGGCAAGGAGGGCGGGCATATCTGGCTCAGCCTGCGCCGGCATGGCAGCGGCGCCGTACTGACGGTAAGGGACGACGGCATAGGCATTTCCAAAGCGGATCAGAGCCATATCTGGCAGCGCTTCTGGCAGGCAGACGCGGCCAGGGGTGACGAGAGCGGCACCGGCCTGGGCCTTTCCATGGTCAAGGAGATCGCCGAGTTTCACGGCGGCTCCGCCTCTGTGGAGAGCGAGCTGGGAAAAGGCAGCACTTTTATTGTGAATATTCCGTGAATATTATGAACGGAATAAGAATTTGGTTATTTTTCTGTTTAATACTTTTTTTAGAATTATATCGTATCATGTAGCCATCCGATAAGGAATGGCCCTTTCGGAAAGCCAGAAAATGAAAGGAAAATGAATCATGACTAACGATATAATCTCCATCTCTTCCGCAATCCAGGCCGCAGCCGATTACGCAGGCTTCTCCACGGAGGACATCCGGTGCACCGAAAAGCACTACGCCAACGGGCTTTTTGAGATTGGCTTTGACACGGACTGGTCCCGGTACGACTGCTTCGTGGACGCTGCCACCGGGGAAGTGGTGGGCTTTAACAGCGAGCCTTTTATTGACTCTGACTATGTCTTTGACCAGGAAGGCGGCGCCGCCTGGCGCTTCAATATCGCGGCAAGCAGATAAAATCAGAGCAGGGCTGAATTGAACAGCCCTGCCCAGACTGTAGACAAAGCTATCGGCAGTGTATAGAAATGCATGGGGGAGAGTGCAGAGAG
>JALFOM010000049.1 GCA_022782265.1 Clostridiales bacterium
CCTTTGGAAACCCCCGCAACAATCAGGTGCTATGCACCCAGCCGGGAGCATAGCGCCGTTTGTTGTCAGCAGCCCGTTTCACGGTCTGCGTGTAGTTCCTTGTAAACTGACCTAATCAGCGGCACAAACATCGTTCCTGCCGGAACCTTCTGAAGTGTCTTCCAGATGTTAATATTCTTCTTTTCCGATTCCATAACCCTTGCATCTACCTCTAATTTTACCTTTTCTCTTTTATTTTTCGTACCTTTCCTTTCCCGGTACGGGTATTATTATACTCGGCGGACTTGCATTCGCAAGGTTCCTGCGGTATAATTCCATATCATTCGCTTGTGCTCTTAGCACAAATGAGGATTGAAATGGATCTCACCGCATTTCTCAGCGATTTTTTCCGGACGGATAGCCTGAACCAGCTGACGGCAGACGCAGCGGAGCTGTTTGACTGCCCGGTGATGGTGGTGGACGACTCGTTCCATGCCGTATCCTGGCATATGCCCGCCGGATTTCAGGACAGGCCGTTTCAGGGCTCCGTTGACCGGGGTGAATTAACCTACGAGGCCAGCTCACTGCTGAGCAGCAGCGCCTCTCTGGCACAGCAGGGCGAGCTGTATGTGGAATTGGCCGACAGCCCGTGGCAGCGGCGTTTTTCCCCGCTGATCGCCAGCGGCATCCGCGTAGGTTATCTGGTGCTGGTAGACGTCCACGGCACCCTTCGCCAGGCAGAGCGGCGGGATTTGACAGCGGTGGAATCGGTCTTGGCCAAGCAGCTGTTCTTCGAGAGCAACTGCAGCGGACTGATGTTCAACACGGCGGAGGAGGTTCTTCTGCACCTGCTGGAAAACAAATTTTCCACCGAAGCGCTGTTTCTGCTTCAGGCGTCCTCCACCTGGCTGGCGGACTTTCGCCCCGAGCGCGTGGCGCTGATTAATTTGGGGCTGTATCATAATCTGCATCTGGCCGAGGACGCGCTGAAGAGCGAGCTGACCTATGCGTTTTACGCCTCCCATCCGTTTCTGTACAACGACGAGGTGCTGCTTTTTTTAAACCGGGACCACGACCTGAGCGCCCTTGAGCCGCTGGTTCAGCGCTACCACCTGTGCGTGGTGATCTCCGACCCGCTGGACAGCCTGTACGCGCTGCCGCAGGTCTACGCCGCCACCCACGAGGTCATGGACTTCCTGCTGCTGCGCTCGTCCCACCCCTTCTGTGTGCGCGCCGAACAGCTGCACGCATTGATGATGCTGCGCCGCTTGCAGGATCGGGCCGATCTGATCGCGTCGGAGGTGAGCGCATTGGCCCATTACGATGCCGCCGAGCACACCCAGTACTGCCAGACGCTGTTGGCCTATCTTCTGTGCCACCACTCTCTGCAGGAAACCTGCCAGCGGCTGTACACCCATCGGAACACCGTTTTGTACCGCATCCGCAGAATGAAAGAGGATTTCGGCATTCCCCTCGATGATCCCAACCGCCATCTGGAGCTGCTGCTGTCCGTCTCTCTGGAGCTGCTCGCCCAGAATCAGGAAAATCTGTTCGTGCACGGTCTGACGCTGGAAACCCCCAGGACAATGCCCCACGCGGTGGACGACGCCCGTTCCCCATCCTCTTCACCGTCCACACAGCCCTGATTGGTTCTGAGAAGCCCGTCATCCCCAACGCTTAACGCGCAGGCTCTGTCCTGCTTCATTGCTGCATAAAACACGGAAACCCCTTTCCTTCCCTGCCGCCTCATTCCGGGTATTTGTCGGTGGTGCAGATCCAGCCTGCTGCGCCGTGCCCGGATCGTCAGGCTGCGGGCGTTGACATTTCATCCTTTCTTCGTTACAATCAGGGAAACGACTTGAAAAGGACGGCGGTAAAATGGATCTGATACAGGCAATGCAGGAGCGCCACTCTGTAAGGGCATATACCCTGCAGCCAATTGAGGATGGGAAACGGCAAAAACTTGATAATCTGATCAGAGAATGTAATCAGGAGAGCGGGCTGCATATTCAGATCCGCTACGACGATCCCAGCGGCTTTGACTCTAAGCTGGCCCATTACGGCAATTTTCGCAACGTGAACAATTATATCATTCTGGCCGGAAAGCCCTCTGACGACCTGCCGGAAAAATGCGGCTATTATGGGGAGCGGCTTGTCCTGGAGGCGCAGGCCATGGGGCTGAATACCTGCTGGGCTGCGCTGAGCTTCCATAAGGCAAAGGTAAAAAAGCTGATCCCGGAGGGCGAGGTTCTGGTGCTGGTTATTGCCATTGGATATGGGTCAAACCAGGGAACTGCCCACAAAAGCAGGCCCCTTGAGCGCGTTGTGGAAACGGCGGGCGAACTGCCGGATTGGTTCAGGGCAGGGGCTCAGGCCGCCCTCCTTGCACCGACCGCCGTCAACCATCAAAAATTCAAAATGGGCATCGAAGGCGGAGAAGCTTTCATCCGCACAGCGGGCTTTGGGCCATATACGAAAATTGACCTTGGTATCGTGAAATACCATTTTGAATTGGCATCCGGGCACAGGGTGCATTGAATTTGATGGGTCATGAAAGCCGTCTGGCTGGGCAATAACGGCATAAAAGATACCGCAATTGACGCGATTGCATCAATTGCGGTATCTTTTATGACAAAGCGTAACCAGCCGGAGCAGAATTAAGGCAGGAGTACGCCACGAGTAACCGAGAGTTGTCACTTGCCTTCGATTTGTTTAATAATAAAGTAATTTGCAATTTCAAAAGCCTGTACACGCCTTTTTGCCAAGGTGATTTGCGACTTATATCGTGCCGGGTTTTCCTTTGATTCAAAAGTTTTTATTACTTCTCTTAATTTGTGCAAAGTTGAGTCAATCTGTCGCTTTGCCTCAATCAGTTCTTCCTTTGTATATTCCATTTTATCTTCTCCTAAAATACGAATATGTTAAACGCAGCATATCGCAGATCTGCGAAGAACTCAACCATGAAAAAATGACCTTCGGCCATTGTGAAATTTTCCGCTAACGCGGGAAGTGAAATGAAGTAAAACCACCTACGCCCGCAGGCATTCCACACGCCGCAGACGTATTTCACTTGCGAAGCAAATTTCACAAATCCCGCAAGGGATTTATTTCACTGAAAA
>JALFOM010000090.1 GCA_022782265.1 Clostridiales bacterium
AAGTCAGGAGCCGTCTCCCCTGCGCCTACTGCCACGGTCCCCCAGCTGCGCTTATCATGGGTGTCCAAATAGATGATGCGGACTTTTTGGCTGTCCAAATCGAGATATCCATAATTGCAGCCAGGATTGCAAGCAGCATTACTCACCCGATTCTTTCGCCCAACCATCGCAAAGCTCTGTGCCTGTGACAGTCTGCCGGCAGTCGCCTGATACGGTGCGTCGTCATGGTTGCCGATACACCAGACTTGTGGGACATCGGTCACAGAGCCGATCAGCTCCAGATAATCTTCCATGTCCTCAAACGTTGCATCAACCGTGGTATTCCAAGCGCCGGTGGTGTAATCGCCACCATGAACGACAAAATCCAGCATGCACCTGTTATTGATGACTTTCAACGCCTGCCCGGCATGTTTTCCGGCAACATTTTCAAGGTCTGTGTAATAGCCGAGATGGGCATCCGTCATGAAGGCAAAGCAAACACTTTTTTCGGTTTGCCTTCGGTTCACCGTTTTCGCTATGGCTGCCGCTGCTGTTTGGATGTATTCAGGTATGGTATCAACGCTCACATTGGCTGCATCCGCAAGCTTCGCGGCGAACTCCTCCTCCGTGCCGGTGTAGCCGCCCTCCACGGCGTAGGCATAGGCGGATTTGCCGTCCGTACCGTCTGCGCCTGCCGGGCCGATATCACCCGTTTCACCTTTGTCGCCCTTGGGCCCGGCGTCTCCTTTGGGCCCGGCAGGACCTGCCGGGCCGGTTTCGCCTTTTTCACCAGTGTCACCCTTTGGCCCAGTGTCTCCTTTTGGGCCCGCCGGGCCGTTGAACCTGCCAAGGTCAGCGTCCTCCCGGACCGACCGGGCCATTTTCTCCGCGTTGGCCGCCGCCTGCTGGATCTGGGCCACCACGTCCGGGGTGGGGGCAGCCCCTTCCCTGCCGCTGGGGTAAACGCTGTGCTCAATCATGCCCAGGGAGGCCCAGACCGTGGGGATGGCCACGGTCCCGTCGGTGCTCTTGCCGTAGAAGCCCGCTTTCAGACAATCGCCCGCCGCAGCGAGGCACTCCGCCGGGATGGTGACGCGCTCTCCGGTGACGATCACGTCCCGGCTCTCCGCGCCGTCGAACACCGCCGTTTTCACAAGGCCGTCCCAATCCGGGGAAAAGCGGATACTGCACTGCAGCCCGGCCCGGCCCGCCGTGATGACTTCTTTTTCTTCAACCGCCACGCTGGCGGAGGATACAAACAATGTAAACATGTCTCACCTCACAAGCATTCTGCAGGTTTTTCTGCTTCCGTTGCTGTCGATCAGGATCAGAACGCGCTTCCGCACACCGCCCACGTCCAGAAGCAGGTTGGACAGGGCCTCGGTGATCGCGGTCACGGCGACAGGGCCGGAAACCGTGTGGCTCACCGCCGTGTCCGGGCTGATGGCCGTGCCGTTGATGTCCGCCGCGCTGACCTTGTACCCGGCTCTGGCGGAGACCGTCACGGAAAGCTGGTCAAAATGGCTGATCTCTGCGCCGTCGCTCAGGGCCTCCCCGCCCCGCGTCACCGTCACCAGCGCGTGGCTGTCGGCGGCGACGGTCAGGGTATAGGTCAGCCGCGCGGCGGCAGCGGAGACGGTCACGTTGGCCGATACCGTAAGGCTCCCGCCGCTTTCAAAGTCCGCGCCGTTGACCGTGTGGGTCAAAAGCGCATAGCCAGTCAGGGCGGAAAAGCTGATTTTCAGCACATCGCCGTCGTACACCGCCGCGCCATGGGAAAGGCTTCCGGCGGCGGCCCAGGGGGAGGACTGGCGGGAAACGCTGATCTCCGCGCCGCTGCCCGCCGAAAGGCTGAGAGACCGGGCCGTGGCGCTGGCCACGGTCACGGTGCTGCTCTCGTTGGGGTAGCTGTGGTAGTAGTTTGCGTTGATGTCGCCGCTGAATGACAGGACAATCTGTTTGCTTGTCCCTGTGCCGTGGGACACTTCAATGACCTGCGACACATCGGCAGACACCGTGGGGCTGTTGCCGTTTTTGCTCTGGCTCACGTCCAGCGTGCCATAGCTTGCGGCATTGTCGGCGGCCTTGACGGTCAGCGTGCCGGTCAGGGCGCAATACCCGCTGGCCCCGCCGGTATTGAACGCCGCCGTGTAATTGGTGATGGTCACTCTCGTCTTGTTGGTAGCCGGGTCAAAGGCGGCGGTGTAGGTGAAGGTCACCGCCGCGCCCCGGCCGTTGTTATAGCCGGAAAAAGTCCAGGTTGCCATAGGCCCTCCTTATTCCAGCGCGATGAAGTAGACCCGGCCCTCTTCCAGCGTCTCCGGCAGCTCCGCCTCGCTGTCAAAATAGTGGACGCCTTTGGTAAGCCGGATGGGGCCTGCCGGGGTAAAGCCCGCAGAAAAGTCCGTCTTTTCGTTGGTGACGGCCCCGGTGGCGATCTTGGCGTTGGTGACCGCCCCGGTGGCCAGCTTGTCCGCCGTCACGGCCCCCGCGGCCAGCTTTGCGGCAGTTACTGCCAGCTCCGCCAGCGCCCGGGTGCTGACGGCCAGATCGGCAAACTTCCCTTCGCCAATGCTCTTGTCCGGAATGGTGCCCAGAGTGGCCTCCACGATCTGGGCCGCCAGAGCGTCAAGGGCCGACTGAATGGTGGGGCCCATGTCCGTGCCGTTGACCTTGTCCACGCCAAGGCTTGCAGCTCCGGTTGTGCCGCCCAGCTCTTTGAGCAGCGTGCCGTTGACATAGGCTTTCAGCAGCTTTCCCGCCTGATCGAAACGGGCCTTCAGCTCCTCCGGGGTCAGCCCGTCCGCGTCGTTGGGATAGGTTGAAAGTTTGGATATGATCTCCATATCCTCATTGAATGTTGTAAGTGCCATAATTCCTCCTTATTGACTCCCCTGAAAGGGGCGCCTTTGTGCTGCACGTCGTTCAAGCCTCCCCCTGGAGGGGGAGGTGGCCCGCAGGGCCGGTAGGGGGGTATCCTCCCCTCTCACTTCGCGTACCCTGTAAACCGCACCCGGATATCCGCCGCAAGAATCGTCACCGTGGAATCCGCCGCCGATGTGCGGAAGATCAGCTTATAAAACACAAACTTCTTGGCCTTGATCTTCAGCCGGGACATCTGGGGCTTGCGGTTGGTGGCAAAGCTCCATTTGGCATAGTTCACATGGGCAAAATTGGCCAGACTGGAGGTGACCAGCTTTTCCGTGTAGCTGGAGGACCGGTCGGTCTGCACCGTCACTTCCACCTCCGCGCTGCTCTCCGGCTTCACGCCCACCCAGAGCATGGCGGCGTATTTCCGCTGGTAGTCCTGTCCAAAGCTCATGGAGCCGCTCTCCCAGTAGGCGTCAATGGCCCTGCCGTCGTTGCTCAGATATTCGGTGGAAAAGTGCATCAGCCGCCCGTCGGAGGTGCCGTACAGCAGCTCTCCCCGGAAGTTTGCCATGCACACCGCGTCAAAGTCCTCGTAGGCGTACCAGGTGTCGGCGGCGTAGTTGTGCACCAGCGCCCTGCCGTTATGGCAGATGTAATACTCCTGGGCCCAGTTGTCGTCGTAGCAATAACAGCTTTCAAGGTCAAACTGCCGGAGCGTGGCGTAGACCCGGTCGGAGATGCGCTTGGCCTGCCGCTCGTCATGGGTCAGGTTGGCGGAATAGGCGCTGTAGTTTTTCCACTCGTACACGTCGCTGCCGTGGAGGGTCCGGGGGCTATTCAGCACCAGCCGCACCTGGCCCGGGGCCGCGTTGCCGATGGCGCGGTTCACCGGCGTGACATAAAAGGCCTCGGTCTGCGCCCCGTCCGCCAGGGTGACGGCGCCGTACTCGATGGTCCAGGCGCTGTCGCTTTTGAAGCAGCTGAGCCGGGAGTAGTGCCGGATCATGCCGGTGATGGGGGTGTTTGCGTCCCCCACGGCCACCTCGTTCAGGTCCGGGAAGTAGTCCGCCCGGGGCTTGCCGTCATAGTCAAGGCCCGAATAGATGGCCCGGTTGCTGCCGTCGCCGTAGAGGAAAATCCGGGTGTCCTGGCTTCCGGCGTACAGCTCGCCCCAGCGCATGTGCAGCACCTGTTCCCGGAAGCTTTCCGCCATGGTCCAGCCGATCTCCATGGTGTTCGTACCCATAGCCGGGGCCTGGGAAAAGGTGACCGTCCCGGCTTCCGTGTCGGCAGTGTAGGCCGAAGGGTCAAGCGCCTCCCCGGTGGACAGGTCTTTCACATAGTCCACGGACTGAAGGCCGGTCTCGGGCAGCTGAAAGACCCCGCTCTCCCCGTCCGGGGAAAACCAGCAGCGGCGCGCGCCGCAGAGCTTGTTCACCTGCTCCAGCGTCTCCCCGCCACCGGATGGGGGCACGGAAACCGTTACCAGCGGCCGGTAGCCCCCTACATCAGCAAGGGTATTTCCGTCCCAGACCTTGTACTCCACGCCGTTGATGATGTACAGATGATTGTCAAAGCCGAAAAAGTGGATCTCCCGCTCCGTTTCGATGCTGCCGATCTCTTCTTTAATAAAGGCCCCTGCCTCATCGTCCCAGAGCTTCCAGAGCCTCCCCCCGCAGGCGGCGATGAGCTGCTCCACGCCGCCCACATTGCCGTTCCAGACGCCCCGCACCGGCCCGGCCTCCGCCCCCTCGGGCAAAAGCGCGGCGATGGCCCTGCTGCCCGGGCGGCGCTGGAGGTTGCCGTCTCTGGTGACGCGGAAATTGCGAAGCACCGCCGCCTCGCCCATTTTCAGCTTGGTGTCCCCGTCCGGGTTCTCGTTCAGCCCGCCCCAGGCCCTGATCTGAAATACCCCTTCATTTGCGCTGCCTGTTATCCTTGCCATAGGCTCACCACCGTCCGAAGCTGCCGTACTCTATGCCGCCGTACAGGTCCAGAATATCCTCGCTCCGGGCCGGTACGCCGACGGCCAGGCGGCTGCGCAGCTCCTCATAGCGCTGCTGGAAAAAGGCCGCCGCGCCGGGGTTTTCCTCCATCAGCAGATGGGCCGCCAGACCGTAGGGCAGCACGGTCTGACAGATGTGGTCGTCCAGCCCGATGACCGAATCCATGTCCCGGATGACCGCCGCCACCGGGCGGCCGGGGCGCCGGTCTGCGTCGTAAGTGTCCGAATAGGGGTACAGCTCCCCCCGCAGGGCGTTGAGGATCAGCAGGGTTCTGTCCCGGTACTCCCGGGTGTCCGGGCTGTCGGCGGCGCCGCCGGGGCTCAGCTGGTCCATCAGGCCCATGGCCGTTGCAAATACCTGCTGTGCCGTTGTTGCCATAAACAAGTCCTCCTTTTGCCAGGGGCGGGGTTTCCCCCCGCCCCCAAAAGATTAAGTGGTGCTGATGAAGATGCCGTCGCAGGAGGCGTCCTTCACAAAGGAATCGTAGATGTAGCGGCCCTCCACCACGTCGCCGTCGATGCCCATGGGGTTTTTCTGCACCCGCAGGTTCTTCAGCTTCATGGGGTCCACGGTGGCGCCCTTGTACTTGATGATGAAGTTCAGGGTAGCGGAGCCGCCGGTCAGGCTGGGCCAGAGGGAGGAGGGCACGGTGATGACCTTCATGCCGTCGATGGTGCCGCGAAAGCCCTTTTCCACGGCCTCCTTGTTCAGCTGGCCGCCGCCCAGCACCACGTCCGCCAGCTGGAACCTGACGAAGGTCAGCTCGGGGATGAAGAGGTAGCGGTTCTTGCGGGGCACCTTTTTGTCGCTCATTCTGGCGGAGCCGGTGAAGATGCTCTCCACGATGTTTTCCTTTGTCAGGGTCTCGCCGGAGGCGGAGAGGACGCTCTTGCCGGAGCTGAGGCCCTTGCCGTTGGCCCAGGCGCTGAGACGGTAGGCGTCGATCTCCGGGGTGCAGACCTCGTCCCACTCCCGCTTCAGGCAGCGGTTGGCCTGCTTGACGTTGTACTGCTCGGAGGCGTTGCCCGCGTCAATGGAGAAGGTGAAGCCCTTGTCCACGGCCAGGGTCAGGGTCTGTTTGGTGTCGCCCAGCTCGGTCACGTCGCCGTAGCGGGCGGTGCCGCTGCGGGTGTAGTCCACGGTCTCCACGGTGTCCACGCTGAGAACCTCGATGGTCTTTGCCCCGGCGAAGTCGTAGTCGTGGCCCGCCGCCTCGTCGGTCAGGGAGCCAAGGGTAAAGCGCTCCGCGATTTTCTTCTGGTATTCGGTGATCAGGTTGATTGCCATTTTTTATTCCTCCTTAAATTTTTTCCTGTGGAAAAAGAGCGTTGCGGCGTCAGGTAAGCGATGATTCAGCGCTTGCCTGAGCGACGCTCAGGTGCCGTCGTACCAGTCGGCGTCCAGCTTGCTCATGGCGCTGCCCGCCGTGGCCCGGCTGCCGGTGCTCTTTTTCCGGTTCTCCTGGTTTTGCCGCTCTGCGGCAAGCTGTGCTTTCAGCTGCCGGTTTTCATGCCGGGCGAAGAGGTCGGCCAGGTCGCCCTTTCCGGCAGCAAAGTCCCGCCAGATCTCCGCCGGGATTTCCTCCGCTTTCACCTGGGGAAATTCCAGGGAGAACCGCAGAAAGCTCCGCTGCCGCCCGGCCTCTGCGGCAGGCTCCTGCACGGGGGGCTTCTGTCCGGCGCTCTCCGGCTGGTCTGCCCGGAGCGCATCGTACTTTGCCCGGATGCGGTCATAGTCCAGACCCTTCTGGGCCAGGGCGATGACCTCATCGCGGCTCACCGTGCGCACTTCATCCAGATGCTTCAGCGTAAACCGGTCCGTTTCCGCCTCTGCCTCCGGCGCTGTATCCTCAGCAGCGGCGTCCTGCCGGTCAGCGTTTTCGCCGCTGTCTGCTGCTGTGTTCTGCTCCGCGATGTGGTCCCGGTCCGGGCTGACCGCCTCGCCGGTCTCGCCGCCAAGCGGGGCGCCGTTGTCGTCCGCGAAGATTACGCTCTGATCGTATTCGTCCATCGTGCTCTCCTTTCGATTCATAGAAACGGGCGGCCACGCAGGGCCGCCCCTACGGTTCTGTTTCAGTCAGCTTGCAGGGGCGATTCATGAATCGCCCGGGAGTCTCCCCCCAAGGGGGCGCCTTTTTGCTGCGCCCCTTATTTCCCCTCGCCTTTTGCTTTCAGCAGCTCCACGGCCTCGGTCATGATTTTGGGCATGGGCAGACCCATCAATCCCCAGTTTTCGATGATGCTCAGCAGTTCATTCACACAAAAGGCGATCACCAGAGCGTCCTTGATGTAGGCCGTGCCCAGCAGGATATCCAGCCTTGCGCCGATGAGCACCGCAAGCAATGTCATGCACTTGCGGATCAGGCCCTTCCAGCCTGCCCGGCTCTCCAGCGCGCCGTTTTCGCTCTTGGGCGAGACGTGGAACACCCCCGCCACAATCAGGCCGGAGGCATAGTCCACCAGCATAAACACCAGCAGCGTGGTCAGCGCGGCGGACCAGCCGCCGAAAACGCTGGCCGCGGCCCCCAGAGCCGCGCAGAGAAGCCCCGAAATTGCGCCGAAAAAGTTTTTCATGTTGTTCCTCCTTTTTTCATTTTATCCCCAGCAGAGCGCCCATGGTGTCCGGCCCGGCCTCGCCGTCCGGCGCAAGGCCCGCGGCGCTCTGGTATGAGATCAGTTTTGCTTTTGTGGCGGCGCCGAAGTCCCCGTCCGCGCCGTCTCCGTTGCTGCCATAATAGCCGCACTGGTAGCCCCGGGCCTTCAGCATCAGCTGCAGGGCTTTCACGTCCTCCCCCATACAGCCCTCCCGCAGAATCCGCAGATGCAGGGCAAAGGAGGCGCCCCCCTGGGGGGAGCTGTCGAGCGCCAGCGAGACTGAGGGGGGTACCACCGCAGCGGAATCCCCATAATCAATCCACTCCGGCATCCCCCAGCAGGCCCAGCCCCGATTTTCCAGCCTGGTTTTCACCACACCGTAGGCGTGGCCCATGGCCTCCACCACGACGCCGTTTCCGATGTACACGCCCACATGGCCCATGTTGGCCATAAATACGCACACACCGGGCGTCTCCGGAAGAGTGGAGATGTCGCCCTTCCGGCTGCATTTTTTATACAGCCCCTCCACCGCCACGTCCTGGGCGGCGTTATATCTGGGTAAGCCGTCCGGGCTTTCACACCAGAGATAGCCCTTGATGAGCCCCACGCAGTCGTGGACCTTCTGCCCGTACTGGCTGGAAAAGTCCGCTGCCGTGTAATACGCCGGGTACTGCTTCTTTTTCCGGGCATACAGCGCGGCGTCCGCCCTCTGCCCGAAGCAGCCCCACCAATAGGGCCGCCCCAGCTGGGCAAGGGCATATTCCGCAAGTCCCTGTCCTGTTTTCATATAACCTCCTCAGAATGACAGATGGTTTATGGCGGGCCGCCACGCAGGGCGGCCCCTACAGTTCTGTTTCCGTCGGGCCGTAGGGGCGGCCCTGTGTGGCCGCCCGTTCAGCCTCCCCCTGGGCGCCGTTTGCCTGGGCCGCCTTCATCTCGTTAATCAGCGCCCTTCTGGCCGGAATATAGCCGTCCGGGATGCGCTCCAGATACTGCAGCGCCGTGATGTGCCCGCCGGTCAGCAGGTTGTCCAGCGTCTGCATGGAGGCGATCTCGCTGTAATAGCTGCTGGCCCCCACGTCCAGCTTCAGGGTCATGGGGTGCTGCCGCAGCAGGGAGAAGTCAAAGGCCATGCTGATCTCCGGCGGCATCTCCCGCCCGGCGAAGTCGAACACCCCGCGCAGCTGCTCCGGCGTCTCCATGTCCACCAGCCGCCTGCCGTAAAAGTTGCCCATGAACTCCAGATAGATGCGGTACAGATCCTCCACGCTCTTATAGAGGTTCTGCTTGGTCATCTCCGAGGGGGTGGCCGCCGCCCGCTGCAGGGCGATGATGGCGGAGGTGTTGTCCGGCCTGGTGTCGCCCAGGGCCACGCTGGTGGCGCCCAGACTCTGCTCCGTCATCTCCACCGCCAGCTCCAGAATCTTCGGGATCTGGGGCGAGACGCTGCTGCCGTCCATGTTCCGGGCCACGGTGCTCACGTCCCCGCCGCTGACGCCGATGGCCGCGCCCACCCGGTTGTCCCAGTTCTTGATGCGGGTTTTGTCGTAGATCACCTTGGGGAAGGCCCCCCGCTGGTTTGCCAGCATCACCGCCGCCCAGATTTTATTCACAAAAATCTGGTTGGGGATCAGCCCCGTAATCATGGCCTGTCCGTGGTAGCAGTCGGCCACATAGTCCCAGTTCAGCCAGCAGAGGGGATAAAGGCGGATGCCGGTGGAGTAAGGCTCCCGGAGGGCGCAATACCGGGTGGTCTCAAAGGCCCAGATCTCCCCGCTGTCCTCCTCCCGCCACAGCAAAAGCAGCTCCGTCACCTTGTCGCCGCAGCGCTTTACGGCGTCCATGCTCTGCTCCTCGCCGTCGGGCTGGATGGCGTCCCAGTCGGCCATGCCGTTTTCCCTTGCCCGCAGCTTTGCCTCCCGGACCATGCTCTGCCGGGTGATGAGGATCCAGGGCTGGCTCTGCACCTGCCGGTCGTTGGGGTTTCCGAAGCGGACCCGGGTGTTTTCAATGACCTCCGTTCTGATCCCGCCCCGGGCCTCCTGGCCGGTCTCCATGTCCGGGTCCCACCAGGAGTACAGGCAGCCGTCTCCGTCCACGGCGGCGTTCCGGGCGTATTCCCGCAGGAGAGAGGGGATGTTGTTGCGCTCGGTGATGGCCTCGAACTCCTCGTTGACGATGCGGGCCGGCTCGATCAGCGCTTCCGTACCGGCCGTGGCCGCCAGAGGCGTGGCCGTCACCTTCACATCGTCGGTGGTGATGGTGGCCACGATGAAGCCCACCACCCGCTTGAGGAAGTTGAACTGGGGCGTGGGCAGGCCGTTGCTTCTGACCCCCTCCCACTGCTTGCCGATGTAGAAATTCTCGTTGACCCGGACGGTGTCGTACAGGTCGATGGCGCTGTTGAAGCGCTCGCTTTCCTCATAGAGCTTCCAGGCGGAGGCCACATCGGGCCTGTCCCGCCCGCCGAAAAGACCCAGACTGCCGCTCATTGGTCGTCCTGCCTTTCTCCCCGGGCGTCGGCCACGCTGTAGGACATGATGCCCTCAAGGCCCCTGGCCCAGAGCTTTTCCCAGCTCGCCTCCGGGATGGCCGGGCTTTCCCCGCTCTTCTCCTCCTCTTCCAGCTTCTTCACCCGGTCCCACAGCAGAATCTGGGCCGCAAGCTGAACCAGAATGCCGCCCCACAGGGCCGCTGTTATGATGTTTTTCATTGCCGCACCTCACTTAAACGCTTCCTCGCCGCCGACCCCGGCGAGATTGATGGTCAGTCTGATTTCGCCGCCCTCCCGGGGCCGGTCGGTGTAGCCGCCGTTCTGGGGCTGCTTCAGGGCGTTGAGGCAGCCCTGCACGGCCTTGTTGTCGCTGGTCATTTTCCGGATGAGCCAGCTCTCCCGCCGGGCGGCGGCCATGGCGAAGATCTGCCGGCAGGCGGAGGCGCGCTCGTCGTCCCCCTCCTGCCACTGCTCGTAGATCCGGTCATCGAACACGCCCAGAAAGAGCTTCAGCCCGGGCCAGTCGGGGAAAACGCCCTCGGCCTCGCACTGGTCAAAGTAGGCCTCCACCCCGCCGCGCAGCGCCGCCGGAGAGGGCGGACTGCTGTTTTCCTCTGTTTTCGACACGCTTTGTCTCCTTTCTGACTTCTTCACACTTCACTGCCTCCCCAGCCTACCCCTGAGGGGGAGGTGGCCCCGCAGGGCCGGTAGGGGGCGCCTTTTTGCGGGCGCATCGTGATGCGCCCCTACGAGCGTTTTTGTGGTGCAACCGTAGGGGCGATTCACGAATCGCCCGTTAGTCTCCCGGGCCGCCTGTTTTCCTACACCAGATACTCCCCGGTGATCTCCCCGCCGGTCATGAAGCTGTCGTAGCTCTCCTCGTCCTCATCCTCGTCCCCGTCAGGCACGCCCTTTTCTGTCACGGCCTGGGCCGCCAGCACCCGGGACACGCAGAAATACCGTATCCCGTCCACCGTGTGGGTGATCTCGTGGGGCTTTCTGGCGCAGTCGTTGGGGTTCGTTTCATCCGCCTGAATGTCCCGCAGGTCGGCCATGACCCGGCTCAGATTGTTGAAAAACATCAGCCCGGGCAGCCTTTCCGGGGCCTTCCCCCGGGGAAACAGGCCCTTCACAAAGGGGTCGGTCAGGGGGATGGGCGAGAGCATGTCCTTCACCATCATGTGGCCCTGAACCCGGCTGCTGCTGCTTTTCACCAGAGGCACGCCGTTGAGCAGAAACAGCTCCGCCATGGTGCGGCCGCTGTCCTTCTGCCTTGACCACATGTCCGGCGGCGCGTAGGTGGCGGAGATCCGCTCCCCCGGCAGGGTATGCTCCAGCAGCGCCCGGGCCGCCTCCCCTACGATCAGGCCGCTCTTTTCCAATTCCCGGATGCACCAGCAGCGCCCGTCCTCGTCCACCGCCCACCAGAAGCAGGCGAACATGTCCAGACCGTAGTCAAAGCTGCGGTAGCGCTCCCAGTGCTCCGGCGGCCGGAAGGGCTTCATACAGTGCTTTTCCTGCCGGAACTCCCGGAAATAATTGCCGCCCAGCACGCTCCAGTCGCCGTAGCGGTAGGCCCGGCGCAGATCCTCCGGCATGTTGGCCAGATTCTTCAGGTAGGTTGGGGAGGATTCCAGCAGGTGGGTGTTGTCCTCCACGGTGGCGAAGATGAAGCGGTAGTCCTCCGGGTGCTCGTCCCGCTCCGGCTCGTCCGGGTAGGTCCGGTAATCCCGGTCGATGAACAGGCGCTTCACCCAGTTGTGGCCCACGCCGCCGGGGTTGCAGGTCAGGTACATCCGCTTGGGAAAGTGGTTCACGCCGCGGAGACAGCCGCCCAGAAAGTTGAAGGCCCGCTCGGAAAACTGGGTGGCCTCGTCGATGAAGATCCAGTCGTATTCCAGGCCGTTATACTCGTTCTCGCTCTCGTCCCCGGCCCAGTGGCCGAATTTGATAATGCTGCCGTTTTCAAAGCTCATCAGGTGGGAGGTACCGTTGTAGCTGGCCAGCTCTGGCGGCACGGCCTTCAGGATGGGGCGCACATGGTTTTCCTCCAGCTCCGGGTAGTGGCAGCGCATGATGAGGATTCTTATCCCCGGGTTCAGCAGCGCGCCGCCGATGGCCTTTGTCCGCACGGCCCAGGTCTTGCCGCCGCCCTTGGCCCCGCCGTAGGCGGTGAAGAGGGCGCGGCTGAGGAAAAATTCCCGCTGCTTTGGGTTGGCCTGCCCCGGGTCCCAGAGAATTTCCCGGACCCCCTCCGTTTTTTTCTGTCTTGCCGTATACATCAGCTCCTCTTTTTGTCCGAAAAAAAATGAGCCGTACATCGGAGGCATACGATCCTCCAACGCACGGCTCATGGCCTTTTGGTATTCTGTTTTTCGCTACAGCTCAACCAGCACGGGCATTTTGCAGCCCTTGCCGCCGCACCAGAGCTCTACGCCTCTGGCCCTTGCCCCGGCGTGGACCCTGGCTAAAAGCCGGCCGCATCTGGGGCAGAGAATGTCCCCCTGCCGCACCGCTGCTCTTGCGGGGAGCTTCCCGTTTTTTTCCATTCTGTTCATCTGTCACAGCCCCCTTCCTGAATCCAGCATACGACAAGATGGGGAAAAAATCAACAGTGGATATGAAAACTGGGGGTTGTGTTGAACGGCTGGGGGTTGTGTTGAACAGAGGGCCTGTCCCTGGGTTTTCATGGAAATCCTGTATAGATTATTTATTATATATTTATATATATATATATATATTTATTATTTTATATATATATTTATTATTTTATATATATATTTATATTTATTTATATTTATTTATATATATTTTAATTTATATATATATTTATTTATTATACATGTCTGTAACAGAACAGAAGAGAGAAGAATAGAAAGAAAGAAAAAGAAAGAAAGAAAAGAAGAGACAATTGCGGGCCGGAAGGGCAGTCCTGAGCGTCTGTTTTCCCCTGCCCCGAAAACAGAAAAAACACCCTTTCGGGTGTTTTTTCGAATCAATCGCCGAAGCTGATGCCGATATCCCTTGCCACCTTAATCATGGGGTGATCCACGGGCAAAAACTTTGTGCGGCTGGCGGCGTCGTCCAGGGGAACGGAGACGATCTGGCCGTTCTGGATGGCCACCATGCGGCCATACTGGTGCAGCTCGATCAGCTCCGCCGCGGCGGCGCCGAACTGGGTAGCCAGCACCCGGTCGTAGGGGCAGGGAGGGCCGCCTCTCTGGTAGTGTCCGGGCACGGTGACCCGGGTCTCCTGGCCCGTCAGCTCCTCCAGCTTTGCCGCAATGGCGTAGGACACGGTGGGATACAGGGAATTTTCCCTGTTGTGCCGCTTGGTCTCCTCGTCCAGCACGGCCTCGTCCGCGGCCACGGCCCCCTCGGCGCAGGCCACAATGGAAAAGCTCCTGCCCTTTTTCTTCCGCGCCTCGATAACCGCCGCCACCTTGTTCAGGTCGTAGGGGATCTCGGGGATCAGAATCACGTCCGCGCCGCTGGCGATGCCCGCGTTCAGCGTCAGCCAGCCCGCGTCACGGCCCATCAGCTCCACCACGAAAATGCGCCCGTGGGAGCTGGCGGTGGAGTGAATGTAGTCGATGACGTTGGTGGCGATATCCACCGCGCTCTGGAAGCCGAAGGTGGTGTCAGTGCCGTAGATGTCGTTGTCGATGGTCTTGGGCAGGGTGACCACGTTCATTCCGGCGTCCATGATGAGCTTTGCGCTCTTCTGGGTGCCGTTGCCGCCCATGATGACCAGACAGTCCAGATTCAGGCGGTTATAGGTGTCCAGCATGGCGGGGATCAGGCTGTTGCCCGCGTCGTCCACGATGTCCTTTCCCGGGATATATTTCTGCCGGGAGGTACCCAGGATGGTGCCGCCCTCGGTGAGGATGCCGGAGAAGTCTTTGGGCTCCATGTATTTGTAGTCGCCCTCGATCAGACCCCGGTAGCCGTCGTACATGCCGAAGATCTCGATATTGTCGATATGCTCATAGAGCGCCTTGGCCACGCCGCGGATGGCGGCGTTCAGGCCCTGGCAGTCTCCGCCGCTGGTAATCAGCGCGACTCTTGTCATTCTTTTCATGTTCATGCCTCCTGTTCAAGGCCCTATTATGGCGCAACGGAGCGAAAATTGCAAGTAAAATCAAACAAAACTTCAGCGCTTATCCATTGCGAAAGGCCCTGAAGTGTGCTATATTGGGGGCTAAGGAGTTGAAGAAAAATGAGTAAACCCGTAATGATCACCGCGGACAGCACCTGCGACCTCTCTGAGGAGCTGCTGAGCCGCTACAAGGTAAAAATTCTGCCTTTGACCATTCTCCTTGGCGAGGAGAGCTTTCTGGACGGGGCGCACTACACCCCCGCCGACATGTACAGGCGCTACCGGGCCGACGGCACCCTGCCCAAAACCGCCGCACCCAGCCTCCAGCAGATTACGGATTTTTTCACGCCCTTTCTGAACGAGGGCTATGAGATCGTCCATCTGGACATCAGCAGCGAGCTTTCCAGCACCTGCAGCAACGCCCGTATTGTGGCCAGCGAGCTGGAAGGCGTGTATGTGGTGGACAGCCGCATGCTCTCCACCGGCGTGGGACTGCTGGTCATCGAGGGGGCGGAGTGCCGGGATAAAGGCATGAGCGCCGCCGATATTGCGGAGCATCTGACGGAGCTTACGGACAAGGTGGACACCAGTTTTGTGCTGGACACCCTGGAGTTCATGTGGAAGGGCGGCCGCTGCTCCGGCGTGGCGGCACTGGGGGCAAATCTGCTGAAGCTGAAGCCGGGGCTGGAGATGAAGGACGGCAAGCTGGGCGTGTACAAGAAGTACCGGGGCAACATCAATTCGGTGTACCGGCAGTACATCACCGAGCGGCTCAGCGGCAAAACGGTGCGCCCCGGCCATGTGTTCATCACCGAGTCCGGGGAGATCGAGCAGGCCGTCATTGACGAGCTGGAGGCTCTGGTGCGTGAGCTGATCCCCGTTCAGGAGATTCACCACACCATCGCCGGCTGCACCGTCTCCTCCCACTGCGGCCCCAGGACCCTGGGCGTGCTGTTCATCAACGAATAAGAACCGGAAAAACACCCGAAAGGGTGTTTTTTGCTTCATGCCGCCGTGCCGGCGCATCGTGATGCGCCCCTACGAGCGTTTTTGTGGTGCAGCCGTAGGGGCGATTCACGAATCGCCCGTTAGCCTCCCGGGCCGCCTTTGTGCCGCGCGCCTCCCCAGCCTCCCCCTGAGGGGGAGGTGGCCCCGCAGGGCCGGAGGGGGGGCGTGTCGGAAGTAAG
>JALFOM010000111.1 GCA_022782265.1 Clostridiales bacterium
TATTTCAGTGAAGAGCTTCCACAGTTGATAACTAATACATTCATTTTACTTTCTCCTTTATTCTTTCTTTTTATTCTAATATAGTTGCAAATCACAGTTGAATTCATTATACGCCTTTTATTTCAAGTGGACAAGTGCAAAAATGAATGTTATCATAGTTTTATACTGTTTTTTATTGATTTTTGATGTATTTTTTTGCATACACTATTGTTTTTGTGTTTGTTTTATTTTTAACAATCTTTGTTTTTGTTGGTTTTCAAAGATTCAGAACCAAGACAATCAACATATCATGCAGGAGGTAAGCAATGAAAGTTTGCGGCATCATCGCAGAATATAATCCATTTCACAGCGGACATGCCTACCAGATTGCCCGCGCACGCGAACTGAGCGGCAGCGATTACGTGATCGCAGTCACAAGCGGCGATTTCGTGCAACGAGGTGCACCCGCGCTGGCCGACAAGTATATACGTGCCCACATGGCGCTTTCTGAGGGTGCCGATCTGGTTCTGATGCTGCCGGTATACGGATCCACCGCCAGTGCGGAAGGCTTTGCGCGTGCAGGTATTGCCGCCCTTCTTTCGACCGGAGTTGTGGATGCCATCAGTTTCGGCTGCGAAGATACGTCTGTCTGTTCAGAGCGTTACTTTCGTCTGGCACGGGAGTTGACGCAGGAACCGGCGGATTTTCGAGCTGCCCTTTCGAAGCGCCTTGCTGACGGAATCCCCTATGCGCAGGCCCGGGTGGAAGCGGTCAGATCATGCTATGGGAAGGATTTCGACCTGACACTGCTGGATACCCCAAACAATCTTCTGGCATTTGAATATGTACGGGCTCTGGCAAGCTTTGGCGCGGATATGCAGCTTTGCCCGGT
Source organism: Clostridiales bacterium (assembly GCA_022782265.1). GTDB lineage: Bacteria > Bacillota > Clostridia > Oscillospirales > Oscillospiraceae > Limivicinus. The sequence goes on from JALFOM010000111.1 coordinate 872, forward strand.
CAAACGGCTGGGCAACTATCACGACACAGAATGGTCCGAAACATTCGCCTCCGCTTCCGCTTGCCGAAAGGCACTTTTATCAGGTTCTGCAGATTCTGCCGAAAAATTACAGGCATTCGAACATGCCGGCCAGATACCCACAGACGCCTGCAGAGTTCTGGCAGACTACGCCGGCAGCTACGCTTTTTTGCAGGAAAATGATCTTTCGTTGCCGCTGCGCTATGCGCTGCTGGCACAGAGAGATTCCGGTTATAATGCATTTTCAGATTGTGGCGGCGATCTGTCGGCACGGATCTGTAATCAGCTGGATTCATTTGAGAGTTTTTCACAGTTCTGCGATCTGCTGAAAAACAAAAGTGTGACCCGCGCACGCATCGCCCGGGCCCTGACGCATATTTTGCTGCGGCTGCCTGCGCAAATGCCCGCACCTCTCACGTCTGATGACGGTACGTTGCCCTATCTGCGGGTCTTGGGCTTCCGTGAGACGGCCGCCCCCCTCTTACACGAGCTCAAGCAGCGCGCCCGGGTGCCGCTCATCACGCGCGTTCCAGAAGCGGAACGGATCCTTTCCACAGAAGCAATGTTATATTTCAAGCAGGATCTGTTTGCCGCTGAGCTTTACCGCAGTGTCCTGCTGCAGAAATGCGGCCGCTCTTATCCGGACGATTATCGAAGAAAGATTGAAATTGTTTGAAAGATACATTATACTTGATGAAGCATAAATTTTGTTCTAAATCAAACGGGGCTCCTGTTGCCCCGTCTGGCAGACAACATTCAGGAGGTACTACATGGCAGGTTCCACATACGGAAGATTATTTACGATCACAACCTGGGGAGAATCCCACGGAAAGGGCATCGGCGTCGTCATCGACGGTTGCCCCGCCGGACTTCCCTTAAATGAAGAAGATATACAGATCTACTTAGACCGGCGCAAGCCCGGTCAGTCCAAATTCACGACACAGCGAAATGAGGCTGATGCTGTACAGATCTTATCCGGTGTCTTTGAGGGTAAGACGACCGGTACACCCATCTCTCTGGTCGTGTTCAACACCGATCAGCGCTCCCGCGACTACGGCGATATCGCAACCTACTTCCGCCCGGGACACGCAGACTACACTTTTGATGAAAAATACGGTTTTCGCGATTACCGTGGCGGCGGACGCTCCTCCGGCCGGGAGACGATCGGACGTGTGGCCGCCGGTGCCATTGCTGCCAAGCTGTTAAAAGAGCTGGGTATCGATGTACATGCCTACGCCACAGCCATCGGCCCGGTACAGATCGACCGTGCTGCATTTGACCTGGAGCAGTCTCTTGCAAACCCGGTGGGCATGCCTGACGCAGCGGCGGCTGAGGCAGCACAGACATATCTGAATGAATGCATAAAAAATCAGGACTCCTGCGGCGGGATCATCGAGTGTTCGATCACCGGCATGCCTGCCGGAGTCGGCGATCCGGTATTTGAAAAGCTGGACGCAAACCTCGCCAAAGCGATGCTCTCTATCGGCAGTATCAAGGGCTTTGAGATCGGCGACGGCTTTGTCGCTGCCACATCCAACGGCAGCACCAACAACGATGCTTTTGCGATGAGCGGCGGACATGTATCCAAGGCAACCAACCACGCAGGAGGCACACTCGGTGGTATCAGCGACGGCTCTCCGGTCGTATTCCGTGTGGCAGTCAAGCCCACACCCTCCATCAGTCAGACGCAGCGCACTGTCAACC
>JALFOM010000125.1 GCA_022782265.1 Clostridiales bacterium
GACACATGCGTTCATACCGGGTGCGTCGCCGCCGCTGGTTAATACGCCAATGCGCTTGATTGCCATATAGATGACCTCCTGTTGTTTGGATTGCCGAAAGGGCAGTCTTTCTCTGACTATATTTTAATGGATATCTTCCAAATTGTAAAGAGTAATTTCTGTTAATTGCTTGCAATCCTCCGGAAAACCGGAAGTGGCATTTTCGGTTCAGAAAAAATTAAGATATTAAAAATTCCCCCTTACATTGAAAACTCAGGGCGTGTGTGTTATGATTACAGTGTGTCGATCATCAAGAAAAAGTCTAATGGTGTGATGTCAAGAGAGAAATAAAAAATTTTTTTGAATCGAAAGGTTCAAAATCGGCCGGTTCCGGCAAAAAAGCGCACACCAACCAAAGCCCTGCCTGTGGAGAATTTTTTGACAGGGCCTGTTGTCGCCGGGAGCAGCTGCTGCAATCAGCTCTCCGGCACGATATACAGGCGGTTGTCCTTCAGCAGTCGAAAGACAACGCGAACCAGTTTTCTGGCAGTGAAAGCGAGTGCGCGTTTGTGCTGGAACTTATTGACCTCGTGGTACTTGAGGTCATAGTAGCGCCGGAACTCGGGGTCGCATCTTCTCACGGAGTTGGCGGCTTCCAGCAAATAGTAACGAAGGTAACGGTTGCCGGATTTAATCATTCGGGTGTTCTGTGCTTCAAACTCGCCGGATTGGTGCTGAGTCCAGACAAGGCCGGCGTATTTGGCAACAGACGCCTGGGATGCAAAGCGGCGGATATCGCCGACCTCGGCGATGATACCGGCGGAGTAGACCGTCCCAATGCCTGGGATAGAGGTCAAGGTGTTGGGGATGATTTCAAACTGCTGCTCAATGGCTTTGTCCAGCACCTTGATCTGGCTCTCCAGTGCCCGCATGGAGGCAATGGAGACAGACATGGCCTGGTTAATGGAGTCATTGACAGTCTTGGGCAGCCGGTAGGAGCCTCTGGCAGCGGCCTGCACCGTCTTTGCCGTAGCTTCCGGATCAGCAAACCGTCCTCGCCCTGCCGCAGATACAAAAGCAGTCAGGGCCTCAAGGTCGCAGTTTGCCAGCTCGTCCACCGTTTCAAAGTGTTCCATGAGCGCCAGGGTGGTGGCGCTGGTGTTGGGAATGTCCTTATCCTGGGCAATCCCGGAGCATTTCAGGAACAGATAGTTGGCGAAGCGCTGCTTCTCTCTGGTAAGATTCTGGACAGCTTCAAACCTGGCTCTGGTCAGGGTTTGCAGGGATTTATAGCGGTAATCGTCCATGTAGACCTCCGAAGCAATTCTGCCGAATCTGAGATGGTCGGCGATGACGAAGGCATCCACATAGTCGTTCTTGGGCAGATCCGGGTAAGCGTCTTTGAATTTCCGAACCTGCTTGGGGTTAAGGACGTGGATATGTCGCTGATAGCTTCCCAGCTTGCCATCCTCCCGAAGGGCGTAGACCAGGCTGTCGCCGTAGATGGAGGTTGCCTCCATACCGATGGTCACTTCCTGGAGTTGGAGCTTGTCCAGTGCCGACACGATTCTCTCTGAGAGTATCTTAGCACCGCCCAGGTTATTTTGCACGGAAAATGTACTGAACTTGGTTCCGTCCGGTTTCATGAGGCAGACAACATTGTTCTTGCTGCTCACATCGATGCCAACAAAAAGTGGATTCATTTTCTCACCTCCCTGTGTGGTGGATTTCAGGTCAGCAGGCTTTGAGATACCCATGATAACCGGAGCATCCGCTACCTCGCGTATCAGAATCATACCGGGGCAGGCCGATGCGATATCCCCCACTGCTAAGAGGGAGGCCCCACATCCCGGCAAACAGCTAATGAGTATGCAGCTAACTTCCGGCTCAGGGGAACGGACTTTCCATGAAGCAACCATATGGTTCAACTAGGAGTGACCGAACTTCACCCTGCTGTCCTACAGCTATTGTATCACGGGTATGTCAAAACCTGCTGAACTAATTAAAGTGAACTAAGCCGATACACTTAAAACTATCCGCAAATCTTATTATACGAGGAGTATTCAAATGTTCTTTAAAAATGCAAATCTCTATACCCAGGATTTCCGCTTCCATCTGGGAGGCTTCCAGGTGGAAAACGGGCGCTTTGCTCAGGTGCTTCCCCAGGAGATTCCCGCGGACGCG
>JALFOM010000091.1 GCA_022782265.1 Clostridiales bacterium
ATGGCGTCCAGCATCACCAGCAGGCCCACCGATTTCAGATTTTCGCCCAAGTCCTGAATATCGAAGCAGAGAATGCGGCTTTTTGTGTTGATATTGGTCTGGTGGGAAAATACATTCAGACTGCCCACCGTGAACAGCTCCAGCGCCAACGCAATGCGGTGCGCCTCCAGGTTGACCTGCTTCATCAAATCATCGTAAAGATTTTTCAGGGTGGGCGGCTCGCCCTGATAGTTTTTCAGATATTCCCGGTAGATATTACCCACACTACGGTCGATGATGGACTTCTCCTGCGGCTCGATCTTGTCCGCGCCCATGAGCTGCTCATACAGCGACATGATAAACTCGGACTTCATCACCAGCGGCTCTTTGCCATCGCCATACCCCTCGGACAAATCCAGCGCATTGATGTGACAGCCGTTTGGATCAGAGGCGGAGATGGTGATGACCTCACCGCCCAATGCCCGTACCAGCTCGCCGTATTCACGCTCAGGGTCCACGATGATAATGTCGTGGTCTGTAGAAAGGGCCAGCGCGGTCATTTCCTGCTTTGCCGCCATGCTCTTGCCAGAGCCGGAGACGCCAGTAATGAAGCCATTGCCATTGAGTAAGTTCCCGCGATTGCAGATAATGAGGTTATGCGACACGGCGTTCACGCCATAGTAAATGCCGCCTGCGTCCTGAATTTCCTGCGATTTGAACGGCATGAGGACAGCGGTACATTCCGTGGTCAGAGTACGGGTGGCGTCAATACGCTTTAAGCCGAGGGGCAGCACCGTGTTCAGTGCGTCCTCCTGCTGATAGCGCAGAATATTGAATTGACAGCCCCGCGCCCGCCCGATGGCTTGTAAGGCTTCGGTGTCCTGGTCGAGCTGTTCGAGGTTATCTGCCAGGTGCGTCAGCGTCACCAAAGCCAGCATCATACGCTGGTCGCGGCTCATGAGGTCAGTCATAAACTCCTTCGTTTCGCTCCGCATCTGCTCCAAGTCATAGGGGATATTGGCGGTAAAATTGTTGTTCTGATTCTGCCGCTGCTGCCAGCGGGTAATATCCGATTCCACGGACATAATGCGCTTGCGAATATCGCTCACTGCTTCGTCCATCGCCACAGGAATAATATCAATGGAAAGCATCATATTCCGGGGATAGTCCATCAGCTCCGTAATCATCGCATCGGAGATAAAGCTGGCATACTCCCGCAGAAACAGGGTGCGCCCCACATGATCGCCCAACTCATAGTGATTTTTTTGAAAGGAAATACAGTCCGGGGCGATGCAGTCCCGGAAGTCATGGCCCCTTCGCATGGTGTCCTCCAAATTGAACCGGAATAGCTGTTCCTCGCCGGGGCGATAGAAGTCGTGCAGAAGCCGCAGACGGTCATTGACCGTGATCTCACGGACGCTGGAGGACATACGGGAAAGTCCCGTGGTGAGGTCAGTCCCAACGCGGGAGAAGAACGCACGGGCCTCCTCCACACTTTTCTTTTCTGCCGAAACGGTGATGTACTTCTCCTGAATGAGATTGTTGCTCTCCGCCGCCTTGCCCAAAACAAGCGCGTTATACTCGTTGCGGTAGAGGTCACGGCGGTCGCCCTGCATGGGCATGAGCAGCGTCCGACCGAAGTCCTTTTGATTGAGCTGACGGTTAAAGAGCGTGATCTTCGCTGTGGCACCGATGGGCAGCGAGTTCAGGAAGGAGCAGTAGGTCATAAAGAGTTCCCGCTGCTTTTCCGGGGAGGCCACGGCATAATTGACATCAAAAAAGCGCCAAGTTTTTGAAAACTTGCCGCTTACCTGAAACACGCCGTCTTGATAAATACGTTTGATGGGAATAGATTTTTGAACGCTGTGGGGAACGGAAAAGGCGTCCCGTTCTGCGCTGCGGTGCTGCTTAAAAAACATCAATGCTTCTTCACCTCGCGTTTCAATGCTTCTTCATAGTAGTTTTCCGCTTTCCAGACACGCTTGCCTGCCATGATGACCTCTGATTTCAGCCATGCCCACAAAAATCGCTCCAGCGTGAGGCCGTTATACTGAAAAAAGCCCGCAGCGGCCACGGGAGCCGCGCCGACAATGCACACCCAACTCACCGTTTCCCGGTCCAACACTTGGCTCAGGGTGAAATACAGCGCCACAGCAACGCCCACCGCCAAAACGGAGCAGACAAATTGCCGCACGGACAGGCCGAAAAAGAGCGTTTCGCGGTAAGTGCGAATCTCCTTATTGATTTTGATTTCCATTGAATTCCTCCGTGTTGTTTTGTTATGTACGATGTGGTACGATAAAGAAAAAATGAAAGGAAACTTCTTCCCTATGGCATATAGTGAACAGCTATGGCAGGATGCAAAAAAGAAGTGTCGTCTGACTGATGAAGATATT
>JALFOM010000127.1 GCA_022782265.1 Clostridiales bacterium
CTCCATTCGCCTGGTGCTTCCCGCAGTAAAGCGGCTTTTGAAGGATGACGCGGACATTATCTGCCTCATTAAGCCCCAGTTTGAGGCTGGCAGGGATGAAGTGGGCAAAAAAGGTGTTGTCCGTGACGGTGCGGTACACCGTCAGGTGGTCAGGGGCATATTGGACTTTGCCCCGGAGATCGGCCTCTCCGTTCAGGGCCTGGATTTTTCTCCGATAAAAGGCCCGGAGGGAAACATTGAGTATATCTGCCATGTGAAAAACGGAATTTATCCGCCTGTAGAGATCGACGTGGACGCGGTAGTTGAAGCATCTCATCATGTACTTTGACAGAAAGGAAGCAGCAAAATTGATTGCCATTTGTCCGAATCCTTTCCGCGATGCGGAGCTGAACATCACCAGGCAGGCCGTTAAGCTTTTGAATGAGGCCGGCTTTGAAACAGCCGTGTGCCCGGTGTTTGCCGAAGAGAATGACCCGGTCATTCCGGAAAAAATGGAGACACAGCGTCTGGGTGACGTTGCCCGGGACTGCACGCTGATTATCGTCATCGGCGGCGACGGGACGATCCTTGCCGCTTCAAGGCAGATCAAGGGTCTTGAGGTCCCGCTTTTAGGCGTGAACCTGGGGACCAAAGGCTTTATGACCACGCTGGAGCCTGAGGATATCTGCCTGATTGTCAAAGCGGCGAAGGGCGAATACCGGATCAGCAAGAGAATGATGCTGGACGTGTCCCTTATACGTGACGGCAGAGCGATCTATACCGACTATGCGCTCAACGACGCGGTGGTGCATGGTTACGGAGACTGCGTGAAGATCAGCGCCTGGTGTGACGGAGAGCGGATCACCAGCTTTTCCGGCGACGGGGTTATTATCTCCACGGCCACCGGCTCCACCGGCTACTCTATGTCCGCCGGCGGCCCCATCGTTGAGCCGGAGGCCGACGCAATGATCCTCAGCCCCATCTGCGCCCATATGATGAGCGCCAGATCCTTTGTGCTGGGGCCGGGACGCCGGATCAGCGTGAAAACGGAAAAGCTCCACGGCCGCAGAGCCTATCTTTCCGTGGACGGAAATTCGGTGATCGACCTTGCAAACGGCGACATGCTTGTGGCGGAAAAGTCTGAACATAGCACGCTGATGGTGGATATGGGGCTGAAGAGCTTTTACGAACTGGCATATGAAAAACTGACTTGATAGAAAACAGGAGGGAAGTTGATGAAACCGGGCAGACAGAGCGTTATTCTGGAGATCATTTCGGAGCGTGACATCGAGACCCAGCACCAGCTTATGCAAGCCCTTGCGGAGCGGGGAATCAAGAGCACCCAGGCCACGCTCTCAAGGGACATTAAGGACATGCGCCTGATAAAGGAGCTTGGCCCAAACGGAAACTACCGCTACGTTCAGGCCGCAAAGCCTGAACAGGACGACTCCAGCGAGAGACTGCGGAAGATTTTGAAGGAGAGTCTTGTGTCCTTCGATTTGGCACAGAACCTGTTGGTGATCAAAACCCTGCCGGGTCTTGCTCCGGCTGCCTGCTCAGCTATCGACGGGATGCATATTGAAAATCTTGTGGGTACCCTGGCGGGAGACGACACGGCCTTTCTCGCCATGAGGGACAATGATTCCGCCCTCAGGCTTTATCATGAGATAGAGACCATATTGTAACCGGTTTTCCGGTGTGGGGAGCACAGTTATGTTAAATGAGCTTCACATTGAAAATATTGCGGTCATTGAGCGGGCCGACATCAGCTTTACGGGCGGATTGAATGTGCTCACCGGCGAAACCGGCGCAGGTAAGTCTATTGTCATTGACTCCATCGGCGCTGTTCTGGGGGAGCGGGTGAGCCGCGAGCTTGTGCGCCACGGCGCGGAGAAGGGCATGGTCAGCGCGGTTTTTGACCTGGAGGAGAACACGGAGCAGTGGCTCCGGGACAACGAGATTGAGGCGGAGGACGAGCTGATCCTACAGCGCCGGATCAGTGCAGACGGGAAAAGCTCCTGCCGCATTTGCGGCGCCCCTGTCACTGCCGCGCAGATGAAGGAGCTTGCCGCTCTGCTGGTGGATATCCACGGGCAGAACGACGGCCGCCAGCTGATGGACGAGCGCAGGCACAGGGAATACCTGGACCGCTTCGGCTCCTATGAGGACAGCATCGGGGAATACGGCAGGCAGTATGCAAAATTCAGGTCCATTGAAAAGGAAATCGCCAAGCTCAATATGGACGAGCTGGAAAAGGCCCGTTTAAGCGACAGCCTCAGCTTTCAGATCAACGAGCTGGAAAAAGCGGAGCTGAAGCCGGGGGAAATGGACGAGCTCTCTTCCCGGCGGGACCTGCTCAGAAACGCAGAAAAGCTGACGGAAGCCATTGACGAGGCCTATTCCGCCCTGTACGGCGGGGAGGAGAACGCCCTGACTCTGGCACAGAACGCGGAGTATTATGCCCAGCGGGCCGCCGCCATCGCGCCGGAGCTGGAAAAGGCCGGAAGCAGCATCAGCGAGGCGGTGTTTTCCCTTACCGACGCAGCGGAGCTCCTTCGGGATTTCAAGGAGAGCCTCGATTTTTCCCCGGAGGAATATGACCGGCTGGAGACCAGACTTGCCCTTTTAAACAAGCTGAACCGGAAATACGGCAAGGATGAGGCCGAGCTGCTGGAATATCTCCAGCAGTGCCGGGACAAGCTGGACGATATCCAGTACGCGGATGAGCGGCTGTTAAAGCTCAACAAGGAGCTGGAAGCCCAGAAAAAGCAGTGCCAGGCTGCGGCCGAAAGCCTGAGCCGCAGACGGCGGGAGGCCGCGGCGGCGCTGGAAGAGCGGATCATATCTGAGCTGCGGGACTTGAGTATGCCATCGGTGCGCTTTGCTGTGGAGTTTGCCCCGGTGGAAAACAAGCTGGGCTTTGACGCGAACGGAATGGATCAGATTCGATTTATCATGTCCGCCAACGCCGGCGAGGAGATGGGGCGCATCAGCAAAATCGCCTCCGGCGGCGAGCTGAGCCGGATCATGCTGGCCATGAAAAATGTCTTCGCGGAAAACGACCCGGTCTCCACCATGATCTTTGATGAAATTGACACCGGCGTGTCCGGTATTGCCGCCCAGCGGGTGGGAGAAAAGCTGTATTGCGTGTCAAGAGGTAAGCAGGTCATGTGCGTGACCCACCTGCCGCAGATCGCCGCCATGGCCGACAGCCATTTCGTCATCTCCAAGGAAGAGCGGGGAGGCAGAACTTTCACCCAGGTTCGGCCGCTGGATACCGAAGGCAGAAAGCATGAGCTTGCCCGGCTCCACGGCGGAGATCATATTACCGCCACCACCCTGGCCAGCGCTCAGGAGCAGCTGTCCGCCGCGGAAAAGTTTAAGAAAGCCATGGCTTGACAGAAAATAATGTATACTGTATAATCCACAGGTAACGCGATGAAGAACAGAAGTAGTCTGTTGATCCTCTGCACAGAGAGACCTCGTTTGCTGGAAGAGGGGGAGAGGGGCAGAACGAATACGGTTCGGAGCGGCACACCGAAAGCGATTGGCAAGTAGGCTGTGACGGGTGCGCCCGGTAAAGCGCGGGAGTGCTTTGCACTCCGTGAGGTCTGCGCCGCGAGGCGCGGATACACAGAGGTGGTACCGCATATCAATGCCCTCTGTCCCCAAGGGACAGGGGGCTTTTTGTGAGGAGAAGAGCATGGATATCAAAGAAAAAGCGGAAAAGCTCCACAAAAGCGGCTTTAACTGTGCCCAGAGCGTACTGGGCGCCTGCGGCGAATATACGGGGCTGGACGACAATACCGCCCTGGCCGTATCCGCCGGTTTTGGCGGCGGCGTACGCAGCGGGGAAATCTGCGGGGCAATCTCCGGGGCAGTGATGGCCATCGGCATGGCCCAGCAGAGTGATCCGGCCAATGCGGAAACCAAGGCAAAAACAGCCGCGCAGACCAAGGAGCTTGTGAAAGCCTTCCGGGAAAAGTACGGCTGTGTCAGATGCCTTGAGCTGAAGCAGGCGGGAGTAAGCTGCGCCGAGCTGATCGCCTGTGCGTCTCAGCTGGCAGAGGAAATCATAAGGAACAAATAAACTGGTGAAAGAGGTAACGGATAATGGGAATTTATGAAGAACTGGTTGCAAGAGGACTGATCGCCCAGGTGACCAATGAGGAAGAGATCCGCGAAATGATCAATAACGGCAAGGCCACCTTCTATATCGGCTTTGACTGCACGGCAGACAGCCTTACCGCCGGACATTTCATGGCGCTGACCCTGATGAAGCGTCTCCAGATGGCCGGAAACAAGCCCATCGCCCTGATCGGCGGCGGCACCACCATGATTGGCGACCCCTCCGGCCGTACCGACATGCGCAAGATGCTGACCCGGGAGGATATCGAGCATAATGCCGAGTGCTTCAAGCGTCAGATGGAGCGGTTCATTGATTTCTCTGAGGACAAGGCCCTGATGATCAATAACGCCGACTGGCTTTTGAACCTGAACTATGTGGAGCTGCTGCGGGGGGTGGGCGCCTGCTTCTCCGTCAACAATATGCTCCGGGCCGAGTGCTACAAGCAGCGCATGGAAAAGGGCCTGAGCTTCCTGGAGTTTAACTACATGATCATGCAGAGCTACGATTTCTACTACCTGTTCCAGCACTACAACTGCAACATGCAGTTTGGCGGCGACGACCAGTGGAGCAATATGCTGGGCGGCACGGAGCTGATCCGCCGCAAGCTGGGCAAGGACGCCCACGCCATGACCATCACCCTGCTGACCGACTCCCAGGGCAAGAAAATGGGCAAGACCGCAGGCAACGCCGTGTGGCTGGACCCCAACAAGACCAGCCCCTTTGACTTCTACCAGTACTGGCGCAATGTGGCGGACGCGGACGTGCTCAAATGCATCCGTATGCTGACCTTCCTGCCTCTGGAGCAGATCGACGAGATGGATAAATGGGAGGGCAGCCAGCTCAACCGGGCCAAGGAGATCCTGGCCTTTGAGCTTACCAGCATGGTTCACGGCGAGGAAGAGGCAAAGAAGGCGGAAGCCTCCGCAAAGGCCCTCTTCTCCGGGGCAGGCTCCAGCGACAATATGCCCACCACCGAGCTTTCCGATGGGGATCTGACCGACGGCAGCATCGACATGATGAGTCTGCTGGTCAAAACCGGGCTTTGCTCCTCCAAGTCTGACGCCCGCCGCAATATTCAGCAGGGCGGCGTGTCTGTGGACGGCACGAAGGTGACGGACATCGGCAGAAGCTTCAGCGCCGATGAGCTGAAAAACGGCGTGGTTATTTGGCGCGGCAAGAAAAATTCCAACAAGGTCATTCTGAAATAAACAAGAAAAGGCCCTCTGCACTTCATTATGATGTGCGGAGGGCCTTTTCTTACCTTATTTCAGGAACATATGCAGGAGCTTGGCGTAAAGTCTTTTATTATAGGGCTGATATCGCATGGGCAAGTCCAGCCAGGTCTTTTTCTCCACGATGCTCTTGGTGTGGGAGAAGACCTCGAAGCCATCCTTGCCGTGGTAGGCGCCCATGCCGCTTTCACCCACGCCGCCGAAGCCCATTTCACTGGTGGCCAGATGAATAAGGGTGTCGTTCATGCAACCGCCGCCGTAGGAGCAGCGGGAAGAGACCTCTTTCATCCGACCCTTGTCCTCGGAAAACAGATAAAGGGCCAGGGGCTTGGGCCGCTTTGCCAGAAGGGCATAGACCTCCTCAAAGGTATCGAAGGTCAGCACAGGGAGGACCGGGCCGAAAATCTCCTGCTGCATCACATCGTCGTCCCAGCTAACGCCATCCATCACCGTGGGCTCAATTTGCAGCGTATCCCTGCAGCTGCCGCCGCCCAGTACTGTTTTATCCCGTTCGATCAGACCGCAAACACGGGTAAAATGCTTTTCGTTGATGATTTTGCCGTAATCCGGGTTAGACAGGGGAGCCTCGCCGTACTGCAGCTTGATCTGGCGGCAGAGCTCCTCCACAAGCTGATCCTTCACGCTGCGCTGGCAGAGAATATAATCGGGAGCCACGCAGGTCTGCCCGCAGTTGATAAACTTTCCGAAAACGATCCGCTTTGCAGCAAGCGGGATCTTGGCCGTGCTGTCCACGATACAGGGGCTTTTGCCGCCCAGCTCCAAAACGGCGGGGGTCAGGGTTTCGGCCGTGTGCCGCAGTACCTCTTTTCCCACGCTCTGGCTGCCGGTAAAGAAAACCAAGTCGAACTTCTGTTCCAGCAGAGCGGCGTTTTCTTTCCGGCCTCCGGTCACAACAGCCACATACCGGGGGTCAAAACATTCGCTGATGAGCTTTTTGATCACCGCGCTGGTGGCAGGAGAATAGGCACTGGGCTTCACAATGGCGGTATTCCCGGCGGCAATGGCGTCTGCCAGGGGATCAAGCGTCAAAAGGAAAGGATAATTCCATGGGCTCATAATCAGGGTGTTCCCATAGGGAGAGGGCTTTTGATAGCTTCTGGACACAAACTGGGCCAGGGGCGTGTGCACCCGGCGCTCCCGGGCAAAGCTGCGGGTATGGCGGATCATATAATGAAGCTCAGACAAGACCAGCCCCGTCTCGCACATGAAGCCCTCAAAATCGCTTTTACCCAGATCTTCGGTCAGGGCTTCGCCGATCTCCCGCTGGTATTTCTGAACGGCGTTATACAGTTTTTTGAGACTTTCAATGCGAAAATCCACGGAAAGCGTTGCGCCGCTGCGAAAAAAAGCGCGCTGCTGCTCAAGAATCTCCTCAATATTCAAAAGATGACCTCCATTCTTTCGCTTGTGGAAAGCAGCAAAATGGGCAAGAACCTGCTTTATACGATAGTATTAAACGGCCTCTTACCCATATTTTGAATCTTCTATAATGTTATTCCGGGAGCTTGCAGACGTCGATCCACTCAAGGGCCTTGGAGTATTCGAAAAGCTCTTCCAGGTTCAGCTCAATGGCGCTGCTGGCGCTGCCTACGGCGGGGAACACCGTCTCAAAGCGCTGAAGGCTCTGGTCCAGATAGACGGGGATCCCTTCGTTGATGCCGAAGGGGCACACGCCGCCCACCGGATGGCCCACCAGCTCCAAAACCTCGTCAGCGGTGAGCATTTTCGCCTTGAAATGGA
>JALFOM010000150.1 GCA_022782265.1 Clostridiales bacterium
TTTACCCGCAAACCACCCGCTATACAGGAGTGAGCAAAGTAAATCCGGTTTTGGTATCTGCTATCAATTTGCTATCAAATGCCCCGTTTCCGCTTCAAAAACCCAGTGTTTTCAAGGCTTTGCGGGTTTTGTCAGTTATTCGAACTCCACCGTTGCGGGGGGTTTGGAGGTGATGTCGTAGAGGACGCGGTTGACGCCCTTGACCTCGTTTACGATGCGGTTGGAGACCTTGTCCAGCACCTCATAGGGGATGCGGGTCCAGTCGGCGGTCATAAAGTCGCTGGTGGTGACACTGCGGAGAGCCACGGCGTAGTCGTAGGTCCGCCCGTCGCCCATGACGCCCACGGAGCGCATATTGGTCAGGGCCGCGAAATACTGGTTCATGGTGTGCTCCAGACCGGCCCTGGCGATCTCGTCCCGGAAGATAAAGTCGGCCTCCCGGAGGATATCCAGCTTCTCCTTGGTGATCTCGCCGATGACACGGATGCCCAGCCCGGGGCCGGGGAAGGGCTGGCGCATGACCAGATACTCCGGCAGGCCCAGCTCACGGCCCAGTGCGCGCACCTCGTCCTTGAAGAGCATACGCAGCGGCTCGATGATCTCCTTGAAGTCCACATAGTCGGGCAGGCCGCCCACGTTGTGGTGGCTCTTGATCACGGCAGCGTCGCCCTTGCCGGACTCGATCACGTCGGGATAGATGGTGCCCTGCACCAGAAAATCCACGGTGCCCAGCTTCTTGGCCTCTTCCTCAAAGACGCGGATGAACTCCTCGCCGATGATCTTGCGCTTGCGCTCCGGGTCGGTGACGCCGGAGAGCTTTTGCAGGAAGCGCTCCTCCGCATTGACGCGGACAAAGTTGATGTCCCACTTGGCAAAGGCCTGCTCCACCTCGTCGCCCTCGTTTTTCCGCATCAGACCGTGGTCCACAAAGACGCAGGTGAGCTGATTTCCCACAGCCTCCGCCAGCAGGGCGGCGGCAACAGAGGAATCCACGCCGCCGGAGAGGCCCAGAAGCACCTTGCCGTCTCCGACCTTGTCCCGGGCGGCCTGAATGGCCTCCTGCTTATAGTCGGACATGGTCCAGCTTCCGGTGGCGCCGCAGACCTCATAGAGGAAATTACGGATCATATTCTGGCCAAATTCGGTGTGGTTCACCTCGGGGTGGAACTGTACGCCATAAAAGCGGCGCTGCTCGTCGCAGATGCCCACGGTGGGGCAGGCGGCAGAGTGGGCCACCAGGGAGAAGCCCTCGGGCACCTTTGCCATGTAATCGCCGTGGCTCATCCAGGTGACGCTCTGCTCCGGCAGACCCTTGAAAAGGCGGCAGCCGGTGTCAAAGAAGGTCTCGGTCTTGCCGTATTCCCGGGCGGAGTCGGCCTGAGCGGCGGTCACCTTTCCGCCCAGCTCGTGGGCCAGAAGCTGGCAGCCGTAGCAAATGCCCAGAATGGGCACTCCCAGACGGAACACGCCGGTGTCCACATGGGGGGCCTTCTCGTCATAAACGCTGTTGGGCCCGCCGGTGAAGATGATGCCCATGGGGTCATAGGCCTTGATCTCCTCAAGGGGCATGTCGAAGGGCTTGACCTCGCAGTAAACATTGCATTCGCGGACCCGGCGGGCGATCAGCTGGTTATACTGTCCGCCGAAGTCCAGAACAAGAATTTTCTCTTCTCTCATCTGTTCACCCCGCCTCAGAACATGGTGATGCAGGCTTCGCGCTCAGCGCCCACGGACACATACTTGATGGGGCAGTTGATGGCCTTTTCAATGTAGCGGATATAGTCCAGTGCCGCAGCGGGCAGATCCTCTTTGGAGCGGCAGCCGCTGACGTCGCAGTGGAAGCCGGGGAGATACTCATACACAGGCTTTGCGGCGTTCAGCTCGTCGATGTCGGAGGGGAAATAGTCGATGCGCTTGCCGTCCAGCTCGTAGGCCACGCAGACGGGGATCTTCTCCAGATAGGAGAGCACGTCCAGCTTGGTCAGCGCCACATAGCTGCAGCCCTGCATCAGCGCGCCGTAACGGGAGGCCACAACGTCAAAGCCGCCTACTCTGCGGGGCCGGCCGGTGGCGGCGCCGTATTCTCCGCCCGCTTCCCGCAGGGCGTCGGCCTCCGGGCCGAACATCTCGCAGGTGAAGGGGCCCTCGCCCACGCAGCTGGAATAGGCCTTCATAATGCCGATGCTCTCGTCCAGCCTGGCAAAGGGGATTCCGGCGCCGATGGGCGCGTAAGCCGCCAGGGTGGTGGAGGCGGAGGTGTAGGGGTAGATGCCGTATTCGATATCGCGCAGAGCGCCCAGCTGGGCCTCAAAGATAATGGACTTGTTCTCCTTCATGGCCTGGTTCAGATACTCGGTGGTGTTGCAGACATAGGGGGTGAAGCAGCGGCCGAATTTTTCCAGCCAATCCATGATGTCGTCCAGCAGGACAGGCGCGTGGCCGTAGCCCTTTTCCACGGTCAGGTTCTTCCACTCGATGATGCCCTCCAGCCGGTCTCTCAGGGTGTCCCAGTGGAGCAGGTCGCCCATGCGGATGGTCTTTTTCATGTACTTGTCCGCATAGACCGGGGAGATGCCCCGGCGGGTGGAGCCGAACTTCTTGTCGCCCAGGCGGTCCTCTTCCAGACCGTCCAGCAGCTTGTGGTAGGGCATGCAGATGGTAGCGCGGTCGCTGATCTTCAGGTGCTCGGGCGTGATCTCGATGCCGCCCTCCCGCAGGCGCTGGGCCTCGCCGTAGAGATGCTCAAGGTCGATGACGATACCGGGGCCCAGAACGTTTACCGTCTCGTCCCGGAGAATGCCGGAGGGCATAAGATTCAAAACGAATTTGCCCTTTTCATTCACCACGGTGTGTCCGGCGTTATTGCCGCCCTGATAGCGCACAACGATGTCGTACTTCTCGCTGAGCAGGTCCACCATACGGCCCTTGCCCTCGTCGCCCCAGTTTGTACCTACGATAGATGTTAACATGGCTCTTCTCGCTTTCTTTGTCTTATACTTTTACCTCGGCCTTGAAGCCGATATATTCACTGTACTTTTCCAGTACCGGGTCTACGCTCTCTCTCAGGAACTTTTCGCACTGGTACTCCGCCATGCCGGTGAAGGTGGCGGGGTCGGTGAGGGCGTCCAGCTCCTCTTTCGTAAGGCCGAAGCTCTCGTCCTCCATGACGCGCTCCAGCAGGTCATTATCCCTGCCGTAGAGCTTGACCTGCTCGGCGGCGGCAACGGAGTGGCGGCGGATGGCCTCGTGGAGGGCCTGCCGGTCGCCGCCCTTGTTTTTGACGCAGTACATCAGGATGTTTTCCGTGGCCATAAAGGGCAGCTCCGCGTCAAGATGCTTTTTGATGACGGCGGGATAGACCTTCATGCCGCTGACAATGTTGATATACAGGTTCAGTATGCCGTCCACCGCCAGGAAGGCCTCCGGAATGCAGAGACGGCGGTTGGCGGAGTCGTCCAGGGTCCGCTCAAACCACTGGGCGGAGGCGGTGAGGGCCGCGTTCTGCACATCACAGATCACATAGCGGGACAGGGAGGCAATGCGCTCGGAGCGCATGGGGTTTCTCTTATAGGCCATGGCGGAGGAGCCGATCTGCTTTGCCTCAAAGGGCTCGTCCACTTCCTTCAGATGGCTCATCAGCCGGATATCGCTGGAGAATTTGGAAGCGCTCTGGGCGATGCCGCTGAGCACCTGAAGCACGGCGAAATCCGCCTTGCGGGTGTAGGTCTGTCCGCTGACCTTCTGGCACTTGTCCATGCCCATCTTGGCGGCGATCTTCTCCTCCAGCAGCTCCACCTTTGCCTTGTCCCCGTCAAAGAGCTCCAGAAAGCTGGCGCCGGTGCCGGTGGTACCCTTGCAGCCCAAAAGCCGCAGGTTTTCCAGCTGGAAGTCCAGCTGCTCGATATCGAAAAGCAGGTCGTTGAGCCAGAGGCAGGCCCGCTTGCCGATGGTGGTGGGCTGGGCGGCCTGGAAATGGGTGTAGGCCAGGGTGGGCAGAGCCTTGTACTTCTCCGCAAAGTCACGGAGAGCAGCCACGGCGTTTACCAGGAGCTTGCGCACCAGCAGCAAGCCGTCCCGCATCTGCAGAATGTCGGTGTTGTCGCCCACATAGCAGGAGGTGGCGCCCAGGTGGATGATGGGCTTGGCCTTGGGGCAAACCTCGCCGAAGGTGAGCACATGGGCCATCACGTCGTGCCGGACCTCGTGCTCATGCGCCGCGGCGGAGGCATAGTCGATGTTGTAAATGTTTTGGCGCATCTCCTCAATCTGCTCGTCGCTGATGGGGATGCCCAGCTCCTGCTCCGCCTCCGCCAGCGCGATCCACAGCTTGCGCCAGGTGGAAAACTTGTTGTCGTCGGAAAACAGACGCTTCATTTCGTCGTCGGCGTATCTGCCGCACAGGGGGTTCTGGTAAAATTCGTGCATGCTCGCTCTCTCCCTTATTTATAGGTACTGATGGGACGGCGCTTATGCTCGCTGCGCCGGTGATAACCGTCGATAACGGCTTTATCCTTTTCGTTGACCCTGCCGTAGAGCAGATAGTCGTCAATGGCCCGGTAGCTCACGCCCATCTCGGCCTCGTCGGTCTGTCCGTCGAACAGGCCGGCGGAGGGGGCCTTGTCGATGATGCAGCGGGGCGCCTTGAGGTATTCCAGAAATTCAAAGACTTCGGTGGCGGTCAGGTCGGAAATGGGGTTAAAGTCGCAGGCCCCGTCGCCCCACTTGGTGTAGTAGCCCATATAGGCCTCGCTGCGGTTGCCGGTGCCCGCCACAAGGCGGGATTCGGCAGCGGCAATGCCGTAGAGCGTGGTCATGCGCAGACGGGGGGCCAGATTGGTGATGGCCTGGCTGTTCAGCTCCGTCACGGCGCTGAGCTGTTCCATCAGCGCTTCCCGGACGGCCGTCAGATCCACCATTCTGGTCTCAATGCCGAACTGCTCGGCCAGAGCCCGGCCGTCGTCCGCGTCCATGCCGTAGTTGCGCTTTGAGGCGCAGGGCATAATGACGCCCACGGTGTTTTCGCAGGCGGCCTTGCACAATATGCCCACAAGGGCGCTGTCCTTGCCGCCGGAGTTGCCGAATACGATGCCGGAGACCCCGGAGCTTTTTACAAGCTCCCGGATGAAGCTTACCCGGCCCTCAAATTCCGCCTGATAGTCTCTCATTCTTTCAATCCTTTCACGGCCGCGCCCACAAAGCCCTTGAACAGGGGATGCGCCCTGTTGGGACGGCTCTTGAACTCAGGGTGGAACTGCACGCCAACGAAGAAGCTGCCGTTATCCAGCTCCACCGCCTCCACGATGTGCCCGTCGGGGGAGAGACCGCAGAGGGTCAGACCCTTGCTGCTGAGCACTTCGCGGTAATCGTTGTTGAACTCATAGCGGTGGCGGTGGCGCTCGCTGATATCGTCCGCGCCGTAGCAGCCGTGCATCTGCGTACCCGCCTGTACATGGCAGGGATAAGCGCCCAGACGCAGCGTTGCACCCTTATCTATATTATCGTTCTGATCGGGCAGAAAATCAATCACTTTATTTGCGGAAAGGGGATCAAATTCACCGGAATTTGCGTCGGCAATGCCGCAGACATGGCGGGCAAACTCAATTACCGCCACCTGCATGCCCAGGCAGATGCCCAGATAAGGCACGCCCTTCTCCCGGGCGTAGCGGGCAGCGCAGATCATGCCCTCGATCCCACGGTCGCCGAAGCCGCCGGGGACGATGATGCCGTTGCAGTCTCCAAGGACCTGCGCCGCATTACTCTCGTTGATGTTCTCGCTGTCGATCCAGCGGATATGGACCTTTGCGCCCAGCGCGTAGCCCGCGTGGCGCAGAGCCTCAGCCACGGAGAGATAGGCGTCGTGCAGCTGCACATATTTGCCCACAAGGCCGATGGTGACCTGCTTGTCCAGACTCTCGATCCGCCTGACCATCTCCTGCCACTCCCGCAGATCGGGGGCCTTGGTCCAGAGACCCAGCTCCCGGCAGACCACCAGAGAGAAGTCGTTCTCCTCCAGCATCAGCGGCGCTTCGTAGAGATTGGGCAGAGTGCGGTTTTCGATCACACAATCCGGCTTGACATTGCAGAACATGGCGATCTTCTTGAAGATGGCAGGCTCCAGCGGCTCGTCGCAGCGCAGGACGATGATATCCGGGGAAATGCCCATGCCCTGAAGCTCCTTGACGGAGTGCTGGGTGGGCTTTGTCTTGTGCTCGTCGCTGCCCCGGAGGAAGGGCACCAGGGTGACATGGATAAAGAGGGAGTTTTCCCGGCCCTGCTCGATGCCCACCTGACGGGCGGCCTCAAGGAAGGGCTGGCTCTCGATATCGCCGGTGGTGCCGCCGATCTCGGTGATCACCACGTCGGCCCCGGTCTTTTTGCCCACGCTGTAGATAAAATCCTTGATCTCCTGGGTAATGTGGGGGATGACCTGCACCGTCTGGCCCAGATACTCGCCCCGGCGCTCCTTGTTCAGCACGTTCCAGTACACCTTGCCGGTGGTCAGGTTGGAATATTTGTTCAGATCCTCGTCGATAAATCGCTCGTAATGGCCCAGATCCAGGTCCGTCTCGGCCCCGTCCTCGGTGACAAAGACCTCGCCGTGCTGATAAGGGCTCATGGTGCCCGGGTCTACATTAATATAAGGGTCCAGCTTCTGGGCCGCCACCTTCAGGCCCCTGGCCTTCAGAAGCCGTCCGAGAGACGCTGCGGTGATGCCCTTTCCCAGCCCGGAGACCACGCCGCCGGTAACGAAAATGTATTTTGTCATGTGAGTACCTCCTCTGTGTATTCTGCAAAAAAATAACGTTCTCCGATGCCTTAAGGGGGCACTTGGCCCCTTACACCAGTGAACGCTCACAGAAAAAGTACAAAAATCAATTACTGAATCAGTATACACCGGTTCGGAGGCATTGTCAATAAGTTTTTCAAAAGTTTCCGCGCCTATTCGGCCCGGACAAAAAAGAAAAAATTTCTCTTGCAATTCCTGCCTGGGTCTGCTATTATATAAAAGCTGTCTCATCAGCGAAACACAAGCAAGGAGGTGCTTCAAATATGGCAAAGTGTCAGTTTTGCGAGAAGGACGTGGCCTTCGGCATCAAGGTCAGCCACTCCCACAGACGCTCCAACCGTACCTGGAAGCCGAATGTGAAGCGCGTCAAGGCCATCGTGGACGGAAGCCCCAAGCATGTTTACGTCTGCACTCGCTGCCTCCGCAGCGGCAAGGTCACCCGCGCTGTGTAATTTAACATTACCCGAAACAAGCCTGTCGAACGCTGTACGACGGGCTTTTTTCGGTTATATGGGGCTTGAAATATCAGACCGGGTCATATACAATACCCTTGTCGAATTTTGCAGAAACATAGGAGAACGGATATGAAGCTTCTTGAACAGCGCATCCTCCGCGACGGGAAAGTGAAGCCCGGCGGAATTCTCAAGGTGGACGGCTTTCTGAACCACCAGATCGACCCCTCCCTGCTCTATGAAATGGCCCTTGAGCTGAAGCGGCTCTATGCGGGGGAGGAGATCAACAAGATTCTCACCATCGAGGCCTCCGGCATCGCCATGGCGGGCCTTGTGGGCTTTGTTTTCGGCTGCCCGCTGGTCTTTGCCAAGAAGAGCAAATCCCGCAACATCTCCGACAATGTGTATTCCGTGGAGGTGGAGTCCTTCACCCACGGAAACACCAACACCGTGGTGGTGTCCAGGGAATATCTGGGGCCTGAGGACCGGATCCTCATCATTGACGATTTTCTTGCCACCGGCGCCGCCCTTGTGGGTCTGAAGGCCCTGGCGGAGCAGGCGGGGGCCACGGTTGTGGGCGCCGGCATCGCCATCGAAAAAGCCTTCCAGGGCGGCGGTGACCTGCTGCGCAGTCAGGGGCTGCGCATAGAGTCTCTGGCCAAAATTGCCTCCATGGGCGACGATGGCAGCATCCGCTTCTGCTGAGGGCGAATATGGTAGAAATTTGTCCTTTTTGCCAAAAAACAAAGGGCAATAATAGTAAAATCGTCTAAAAACGTCACTTGACATTTTTCGCGCAGACTGCTAATCTATAGCATGTAACAACTGGACACAGCACTTCGATATAAAGCAAATAATATGGATTTGAAGTTTCTACCCGGACACCGTAAATGACCGGACTATCGAAATAAGCAAAGAGGCCAGAGGCTTCTTTGTTCATTTGTTTTTGTCTATTACCGGTCACGGCTTCAAATCGGCTGTGACCGGTTATGCTTTTTTTGGTCTTTACCGCAGCAGCGGTTTAGATAAATAAAAACTTTTACTTGAGGAGATCAAAGAATGAAAAAGTTTCTTGCCATGATCCTTGCGCTCGCAATGGTTTTCGCCCTGTGCGCCTGCGGCAGTTCCTCCGCTCCCGCTGAGAGCACTGCTCCCGCCGAAGAGTCCGCTGCCCCCGCCGAGGAGTCCGCCGCTTCCGACATCAAGGTCGGTTTCATCTTCCTGCACGACGAGAACTCCACCTATGACCTGAACTTCATCAACGGCGCCAAGGAAGCCTGTGCTGCTCTGGGCCTCAGCGAAGATCAGTTCATCTTCCGCACCAACATTCCCGAAGGCCAGGAGTGCTATGACGCTGCCGCTGAGCTGGCCGACGCCGGCTGCTCCATCGTCTTCGCCGACAGCTTCGGCCACGAGGACTACATGATCCAGGCTGCCAAGGAGTTCCCCGAGGTTCAGTTCTGCCACGCCACCGGCACCAAGGCTCACACCGAGGGTCTTGACAACTTCCACAACGCTTTTGCCTCCATCTACGAGGGCCGCTACCTGGCCGGCATTGCCGCTGGTCTCAAGCTCAACGAGATGATCGAAAACGGCGAGTTCACCGCAGACGAGGCCAAGATCGGCTATGTCGGCGCCTTCACCTACGCAGAAGTTGTCTCCGGTTACACCTCCTTCTTCCTGGGTGCTCGCTCCGTCTGCCCCACCGCCACCATGGAAGTGACCTTCACCGGTTCCTGGTACGATGAGACCGCCGAGAAGGAAGGCGCAAACAAGCTCATCGCCAACGGCTGCAAGCTCATCAGCCAGCATGCTGACTCCATGGGCGCTCCCACTGCCTGCGAGACTGCCGGCGTTCCCAACGTGTCCTACAACGGCAGCACCGTTGCCGCCTGCCCCAACACCTTCATCGTTTCCTCCCGCATCAACTGGGCTCCCTACTTTGAGTACA
>JALFOM010000052.1 GCA_022782265.1 Clostridiales bacterium
GCCCACCACGTTGTTGTCGGTCAGGTTGGAGATGCAGTCAACCTTCTTGCTGATGAGGGTATCGGCGGCCTGGGTGACTTCGGCCTGGGCGGTGACGCCGATCTCTACAATCTCAAAGCCGTAGTCGGGGGCTTTTTCCTTGTATTCGCGGATGGCGGAGACGGAGTTGGGCTCGCTGGTAGTGTAGATGATGCCGATGGTCTTGGCCTCGGGCTGGAGGGTGCGGATCAGATCCAGCTGGGCTTCCACCGGGAGCTTATCGGACACGCCGGTCACGTTGCCGCTGTCAAGCTTTGCTTCCACAGGGTCGGTGATGGCATTGAAAACAACGGGGATATTCTTATCCTCTGCCGCGGCAAAGCAGGCGGTAGCGGAGGGAGTGGCGATGCCGACCATCAGGTCAACATTGTTTGCGGAGAAGTTCTGGCCGATCTGGATGGCGATGTTGTCGTCAAAGCCGGCGTTCTGGTAATCAACGGTGAAGTCCTCGCCCTCTTTCAGGCCGGCCTCTTCCAGACCCAGCAGGAAGCCTTCGCGGCAGTTGTCAAGTGAGGGGTGTTCGCCGTACTGAGAGATGCCGATAGAGTAAACGTCCTTGGAACCGGAACCGCCGCAGGCAGCCAGAGAAAGAAGCATAAGAACAGCAAGTACAAAAGTGAACGTTTTTTTCATGATAATTTTCCTCCTGAAATATGATATGTGATGGTTTTTGGTCTGTGTTTATTTGGTAGGACGCCATCGTTTGGTCAGAAGAAACATAAAATCACCTCATAAAAACAAAAATCCTGTCCCTTGAAAATCAAGGGACAGGAGAAAAAACAAATCCTGCGGTGCCACCCAAGTTGATACTTAAACGTATCCGCCTCTGTCTTGTACC
Source organism: Clostridiales bacterium (assembly GCA_022782265.1). GTDB lineage: Bacteria > Bacillota > Clostridia > Oscillospirales > Oscillospiraceae > Limivicinus. Next base: position 878 of record JALFOM010000052.1, read on the forward strand.
ATCATACAAGTCTGCCCTGATAACGGGAGCAGATCACCCGTTGACTGCTACTCACCAAACGGCTTTCGGTCACCCTCAGAAGTCCATTCACAAACTACCCGAATATCGCCTTTCAGCAAACGGCAACTCTCTGCAAGACGAATAGAAAGCTACTTACTCTTCATCATCGGTTTTGATTTATTGCTTGCATCATAAACCAACCTTAACCGTTTGTCAAGCACTTTTTTGCATTAAATCAAAAAACCTGCTCCCCCGGAAGGTCGGCTCACTTCAAAAATACTACTGTGGACACCCCAACGCAACAAAAAATTTGCATGTAGTGAAAAATTTGTCTGATTGACCATTTGAAAAATTCATTAACGCATTAATTTAGTAAAATATGCGGAATTGACATTTTTCGATCCCGGCAGTAAAATCAACGCATATTTTTTGAAGGGGACTTCAAATTCATATCGTGAAATGCTATGATGAAGACAAGTACCTTGGAAATCCCGTCACAGCGAGCCGGGGAGGGTGCAAGCCCGGTACAAAGGGTCTGAGGGAATAACACTTTGGAGCAGCGAACCGAAAGGGCAAGCCGAATAGGGGAGACGCGGTGTGCAGCGTTAAAGTACACGGGTTTGATGGAACTCGAAAAGTGACTGTGCGATTTGTACAGTAAGTTAGGTGGCACCGCGGATCAGCAGCAATTCGTCCTAAGTTTTAGGCGATGCTGCGAATATATTCGGAGGTGCTTTTTTATGTGTTCAATTATGGGATTTCTTTCACCGCGGCTTGACGCGGAAACCGTCAAAGCCTATTTTGACCGGACGGTTTCCCGGGGACCGGACCAGAGCCGAATCGAGCCTGCGGGCAGCGGATTTTTGTGCTTCCACCGGCTGGCCATTATGGGCCTGAACGAGAGCGGAATGCAGCCCTTCCATCTGGACGGCGACATGGTGGTCTGCAACGGCGAGCTGTACGGCTTCCGTCCGGTAAAGGAAAAACTGGCGGAAAAATACGATTTTGTCAGCGAGTCTGACTGTGAGATCATTCTCCCCATGTACAGGGAATACGGCCTGGACATGTTCTCCATGCTGGACGCGGAATTTGCCATGATAATTTACGACGCCAAGGCCGACAGGCTGATCGCGGCCCGGGACCCCATCGGCATCCGCCCGTTGTACTACGGCTATCTGGAGGACGGCCAGCCGGTTTTCGCCAGCGAGGCGAAAAACCTTGTTGGCCTGTGCGACAGGATCATGCCCTTCCCGCCGGGACACTATTATGCCGACGGCCAGTTTGTCCGCTATGCGGATCTGACCACCGTGGAGGAGTATTCCAAAGATACTCTGGAAGCCGTGTGCCCCAAGATCAGAGAAAAGCTCATCGCCGCCGTGGAAAAGCGGCTGGACGCCGACGCGCCCCTGGGCTTCCTTCTCTCCGGCGGACTGGATTCCAGCCTTGTCTGCGCCATATCTGCAAAGCTGCTGGGCCGGAAGATCCGCACCTTCGCCATCGGCATGGATCTGGACGCCATCGACCTGAAGTATGCCCGGCAGGTGGCCGACTACATCGGCGCGGAGCATACCGAGGTCATTATGACCCGGGAAGAGGTGCTGGACACACTGGAGGGTCTTATCGCCCTGCTTGGTACATATGATATTACCACCATCCGGGCCAGTATGGGCATGTATCTCTGCTGCAAGGCCATCCACGAGATCAGCGACGTGCGCGTTCTGATGACCGGAGAAATCTCCGACGAGCTGTTTGGTTATAAATATACCGACTTTGCCCCCTCTCCCGAGGAGTTTCAGAAGGAGGCCAAGAAGCGGGTGGATGAGCTGCACATGTACGACGTGCTCCGCGCTGACCGCTGTATCTCCGTAAACTCCATCGAGGCGAGAGTGCCCTTCGGCGATCTGGACTTTGTGCGCTATGTGATGAGTATTGACCCCAAGCTGAAAATGAACAACTACAACATGGGCAAATATCTGCTCCGCAAGGCCTTTGCCGATGACCATATTCTGCCCGAAAACATTTTGTGGAGACAGAAGGCGGCTTTCTCTGACGCGGTGGGCCACTCCATGGTGGACGACCTGAAGGAATACGCCGAGACGGTGTACAGCGACGAGGAATTTTCCGCCGGCTGCGCAAAATATGATTTTGCAAGGCCCTTTACCAAGGAGAGCCTGCTGTACCGGGACATCTTTGAAAAATATTATCCCGGCCAGGCCGGGATGGTCAAGGACTTCTGGATGCCCAACCGCTCCTGGGAGGGCTGTGATGTGGACGATCCCTCTGCCCGCGTGCTGGCAAACTACGGCGCAAGCGGATTCTGATTTGATTGGAGAGCTTTATGAAGTACTCGCCAAACCTGAAATTCAACATACTGGTTTCGGAAAGCTGCGGCCTTGCCCAGACCCTGCCCTACCGGCTGCCCTGCGGCTTTCAGGCCCAGATCAAAAGTGCCGGGGCGGAGGAGCTGCGTGCCCTTGCGCTGGAGCGGCCGGTGGACGGCCTGATTCTCAGCCGCGAGGAGCTGAATCTGGCCCTTGAGACGGCGGAGCGCAGCTATTCGGCCGTGCTCCTTGTGACAAAAGGCGACACTTCGGTGCTCAATGAGACCTGCGCTGGTGCCGGCGTAATGGTCTGCACCGCGGAGAATCTTTCCACCGTGCTGCCCTGTTTTCTGGCCTGCTGCGCAAGACTGCGCGCACTGTGTACGGAGACGGTGACGCTGAAGCGGAAGCTGGACGACACCCGGATCGTCACCCGGGCAAAGCTGCTGCTGATGTCCCGGCTGAAGATGACCGAGGCGGAGGCCCACCGCTATATTGAAAAAACCGCCATGGACACCGGCGCCAAACGCCGCGAGGTGGCTGAAAGCATTATCAGAACTTATGAAGAATGAAAAAATCCGGGATTTTTCCCGGATTTTTTCTTATTTTCCCTGCTGGAGAGCGGCAGTAAAGTCAAAACAATCGGCGAGAGCTTCGGCGCTTGCCCGGCCGCCGGACACTGCGCCGGTAACCGTGATATACGCATCATCAAGAGCGCAGAATAGGATAACCTGCTGCCCGTCCGCGTACGCGGGAGCAGGAGTATAGTTTATCGCCATAGACAGCTCCACGCCGCAGGTACTTTTATAGTTCCATTCCTCCCAGCCCTCCGGGTAAACAGAAATGGTGTAAGGGAGCATGACGCCGCGCATGTTTTTACAGAAGCTGTATGGGACCGTTTCACTGCCGATATCGATCTCTCCCTCGTTTTTAAAGGATCCGTCCTCAAAAACGTATCCTGTGCCGGTAAGGCCAAAGGGAGCGGTCCCAGCAAGGGCATAAAATTCCTCAAGAGAGTTGGCAACCGTACGTTCCGTATGCAGCTTAAGAGAGTATTTTTCGGCGATGGCAAGGAGCTTTTCCGCCATCTGGGTGTCCATGGCCGCGTAAACACCGGAACTGCCCAGAAGCGCATCCACTGTATTTTGCTCGCACCAGTCCCAGGCCGTCCTGCCGGCCGCTGCCATTTCGCTTATCCTTTCACCTACATATTCTTCGCTGTATTCTATCCATTCCTTACTTGCCAGGTATTCGGCGCTCTCCGTGTTCCCGGTAAAGGAGAAATAACTTCTGTCTGTCCAGACCGTGGTCAACTCTCCCGAGGGGGACACATGATATTCCGGCGCCTGATATTTGCCTGCAACCAGCGCTTCCCGAAGGCTGAAGAGATGGACAGCATAGGCGGTGACCGCAAGCAGGGCGGAAATCACCGCCGCGATCAGAAGCGTGCGCCAGAACTTATGTCTGCGCCGGGACAAAGCGGTCATCTCAATAAGCTGATACAGATCCAGCAGATAAATGTCGTCAACGCTGTTCAGCGCGTCCATCAGCATATCACCGTTTAACATAGGCCCTCCTTTTTCAGATAACATTGCAGCTTGACCCGCGTCCGGCGCAGTATGCTCTTGGTCTTCGGCAGGCTGAAACCCAGTGTTTCGGCTACACTTGCAAGGCTCATCGCCTGCCAATATCGAAGAAGAAATATCCGCCGCTCCGTGAGCGAGAGACCCGCGACAAAGCTGTTGACTGCGCTTGCCAGTTCATTTTGTTCCACGGCCTTTTCCACATTGACCGGTGACGGAATACACTCGCCAAGCTCCTCAAGGGCAAGCTCATATTCGCCGCCGCCTCTTTTAAGGCGGGTATTTTTTCGCAGCCGTGCAATGGACTGCCAGCGGGTTATTTTTGCGAGATATGGTGCTAAAACCGATGGACGGTTATCCGGCATGGAATTCCACGCGCCCAGATAGGTGTCGTTGACACACTCCTCCGCATCCTCGTGATTTGCCAGAATATTAAAGGCGATGGTCTGGCAGTAGGCACCGTATTTTTTTTCTGTTTCTGTAATTGCCATGCTGTTTCGCTGCCAGTAAAGCTCAACGATTGCCGTGTCTTCCATAATTATACCCCCTTTAAATATAAAATAGCTTTTTAAGGGAAAAGGATTTCTGCTTTTTTTATTTTATCATTTTTTTGCGCCTGTGTGGATCTTTTTACCCGAAAGCGTCGTTATATAGGGCAAAGGAGCATTCCTGTAACTCGTAAAACGCGCCAATTGAAAAAAGAAGAACCTCACGATAAAATTGAGGTGCATCTGGCAGGATGTAACAACCCAATCAAACCGGAGGTTCACCATGAATTATACACAGAATAGCAAGATT
>JALFOM010000038.1 GCA_022782265.1 Clostridiales bacterium
CTACAGCGCAAATACCATGGCGTCAGTATGCAGATCACCGGATACATAAAGAACGTACGAGTGCCCTTTAATGTGGACATCGGCATTGGTGACGTCATCATTCCTCACCCGGAGCGGCGCAGCATACAGACACAGCTGGACGGTTATGAAAAACCGGAGATATTGACTTATTCCCTGGAGAGCACGATTGCCGAAAAGTTCGATGCTATTCTGCAGCGCTTTGAACTTACCGGTCGTATGAAGGACTTCTACGATATTTACTACCTGTCCCGCACTTTTGATTTCGATGGACTGAAGCTGCAGACAGCAATTCAGGAAACACTTCAGAACCGCGGCACTGCTTATGAAAAAGAAAGCTTCAACCGCGTTATTGCACTGGCTGATGATGAGGATATGCAGACCAAGTGGCGCTTCTTCCTGAAGACACTGGGCAATCCGGAGATCTCGTTTCAGGATATTATGATGGGTATTCAGTGCTTCCTGGCTCCCGTCTGGGAAGCAATATTGAAACAAGATGAGCTTTTGGCAGTATGGCACTCTGAGCATGCAGAATGGAATATCCGGTAATTCATACACTGCATTTTTTATTTCAAATATAGTCTTAATTTCTTTTGCAGAATTCCCTTCATTTTTAGCTTTGAGAAAACAGACAACCAATATCCCAGCCTAGTGAAGTGCGGATGGTGCGGATCTTGCTATAGACTATTTACAGGGTTTCCTTTACCAGCCGCCAGGCTTCTTTGGCAAGCACCGCAGCTTCTACGATCTCTGCCTCATGGATACTCTTTTCTTTATTAGCCCAATGGGCGATCTGGTTGATATTGTTTCCGATTGCTGACAGCTCCCGGAGCAGCGCCGTATATTCAGCAGGGGGCCGGGGACGAATCTGCACTCCGGCAATGGCCTGCCTTATAAAAGCACTGACAGATAGACCGCTGGCAATACATTGCTCGGCCAGATGGACATATTCCTCATCTCCCAGCCAGACGCCGATAAAATGTTCTTGTTTCCGCATGATTCCTCCATGTGTATGATTAAATACGTTTCACGGTGAAACGTATTCCGTATGGGGTTGGGGGTTCGATTCCCCCGAACAAGGGCGTTTGTGTTTAACAAATGCCATACTTGCAGGGACAGCCACATATTTGTACATGTCCCTCGAAAAAATGTCTTACACAGCTTATCTTTCAGGAGAAAATGCGTTTCACCGTGAAACGCATTTCTACTGTGATGCATCATATTTCACTCGGGCAGAATAATAAGGGCCTATCGTCATCGGCGCATTGTACAGCGCAGTCAACAGATAGGCCTTTATGTTTTTGATCTCTGATGTGGTATTCTCAAGGGCGTCCTGGACATAGGCCGCGTGCGCAAACCGCAGCCGTCGGAAACGGGCCTGCACCTTTGGCATGGGGATGGTCTCGCTGCTGAGCTTCAGGTATGGGGCCGTGCTGCATTGCACATGGCTGATTAGCTCCGGAATATAGTCCGGGTTGTTGTTTATGTAGGACGTGGCCAGCAAGGGGTAGTCGTGCCGCTCCCGTACCGTCTCTATAATTACCTCTGCCTCTGATGGATAGATAGATGGATCAGTATTATCAGCGGTTCGGGGCAGTCAATTCAGCTTCTCGATCCGTTTCTCAACGCGCGTCGACCGCTCCGGTCTCTATGGGCGGAGCGGCTCCCGTTCAGCCCGTCGCCAGAAGCGCCAATAAGGCTCCGGTACAGCCAAATAACACTGGAGCAAGGCACGCGGCTGCCACGCCAGCGTCCCTGTTCCAAAGCCTCAAGGCGAACGCGCAGGGCTATAAGATCGTGTTTTTCACGGCAATCGCCGCAATCGTTTTGATCCTTCTCGCCGTTTTGAGCAGATTCACCTCGCTGTTAAGTCTCGCGGCGCCAGTCCTATGGCTGGTTTTGGTGCTGTTTGACCAGCGTCCCGACAGCATCCCGATGGCGATCCCGGTGACGATCCTGGCAGTGCTCTCTCTGCTCAACGGTTTTTCCGGCGGCATCCTGTCCATCCTCAGCACGCTTCTCATCGTGGCGATCGCCGTGCTGTACTGGCTGCTGGTGCTCAAGAAAGGGTTGCCGCAGATCCAGTCCGCAAGGCTTTTGGTCCTGCTGCTCGGCATCCGCGCGCTGCTGGTGTTCATCAACGCTCTCGGCGTGCTCAGATACAGTTTTCTCCTTACGCTTGGCACGCTAGGCGCGTGCGTGCTGATGCTTTCGATCGCCGCCGCTCTCTATTTTTCCGGGCGTGATGCAATCAGTTCCGGAAAACAATAAGATTCGTTTCGGTTTTCGCTATCAGCTTTTGAACTCCCGCTGCTAAAAAAGCGGAACAGAATTGCGCACCAGATTGTTCAATTCTGCTCCGCTTTTTTCATTTTCTCTCGCGGTCACAAAAACCGCTTTTGCATTTTTGTGGCGCACGGGGGAAAATGAATACCGGCAAAATGATGATCTGTTTCAGCCTGTCGATCACATCATCCGGAATGTTCAGCGCGGCACAGCCGATGGTGCCGGAGGGCAGCGTGATGCCCTGATAGGAGACCTCGTCACGCCAATAGTCCAGTGTCAGCAAATTGGGCTCGGCAATCTTCATGGGAATACCCCCTTTCTCTTCTCAGGCAAAAAACATTATCTCATAAAAGGTGTCCTAAATAACGGACTTGGCATTTTCTGGGAGCACTTTTTCACCATCATTAAATCCCATTTTTCATGCGGAAATAGTCGAAATCCGCCGAGATCAACAGAACTTCGTCGGATTTCAAAATAATAGTTTGGCATTCTGCGAACTATATGAAAAAAACGGACTCACAATCATCTGCACATCTGTACCAGCGCAAACAATATTGAGTCCGTTCTCTTTTACGATTGATTATATGATTTTTGATAGATCCCGCCGATTATATACGAGCGTGCGAACCTCCATGACATTTCCGATCACAACATAAAATACGAAATAGTTCTTTACCGGGATCGCGTAGTAGGTATGTTCACGGTCCCGCTTGGATGGATAGGGCTGAAAAGCTTCCGGCGCTTGCAGGCGTTCATAGATTGCGGCCTCGACCGCATCAATGAAGTTGTCTGCGGCGGTGGGGTTTTTCAGGCGCTCGGAGATATATATAAAAGACCGTCTCACTCAGTTGTTCCTCAAACAGCGGAAGGATCCGCAGTTCATAATGCCTTCTGTCCATGAACGCCTTTCCGCACACGGCTGAACACTTCATCGGCTGTGTAACGCACGTCGGACATGGCAGCGGCTTTATCTGCCTCATCCAAGGCCAGCTCAATGCCGTCTGTCAGAGCCGAATACTGCTCCAGACTCATGACCACCATAGAACCGTAACCGTTCTTTGTGAGAAAAACCGGCGCGCCGGTGCTCATGACTTCTTCCTCGATCTCCGGATACTTGTTCCTCAGATCGGATACCGGACGAATATTGATCATCTTGATCCCTCCTTTTTTCTATCAGAATTCTATCATAACTTTATCATATGCGCAAGAGGGACTTTTATTCTCTTTAAGGGCGTTCTTATCTGCCCGGCCTTTTCAAAAAAGTGCAGCGACTGAAATCATCTGTCCATCCGTACTTGTGTCCCGCTGTCATGTTTTTTGAAATCGACCTGTCATGCCATTAGCCTGCTTTTTCGCTTTTTCCTCATAATATTCATGGAGGGGCGAACAAATCGTCCCTACTACTCATTATTAGGAGGATTGCCTATGACAATCTACGAAAAAGCGAAAAGCCTTGTCACAGCCCGCGAGGCGGCGGAACACTATGGGCTGACAGTAAACCGTTATGGGATGGCCCTATGTCCCTTCCATGACGATCACAACCCCAGCATGAAACTAGACGATCGGTTTCATTGCTTCGGCTGCGGGGAGGACGGAGACGTCATTGTCTCAAATGCGGCAACCCCGTCAGGGGCTGCTGTTTTTTCGTATACTGCTCCACGGATAGTCCGGGAGGGCCTTTTGCTCTCTCCGGCAGGAGAACGCATTTCGGCAGTTGGCAAAAGGGGAAAAACGTGGTATACTGAATTGTTATGAAAAACAGTAAGGAATCGGAGGCGGACTATGGAGAAAAAGCAGTATATCGAGGCGGGGCGCATCGTGAACACCCACGGCGTGGCCGGAGAAGTGAAGATCGAGGTCTGGCTGGACAGCCCCCAGTTTCTGAAGAGCTTCAAGCGCTGCTTCATCGACAGAAGGGAAGTGAAGCTCCTCTCCGCCCGGGTGCACAAGGGCTTTCTCATCGTGAAGCTGGAGGGCGTGGAGGACGTGAACGCCGCCATGGCGCTGAAGGGCCGGACCGTGTTCATTGACCGGGCCGACGCCAGGCTTCCCAAAGGCGCCTTCTTTCTCCAGGACATCATCGGCGCGTCCGTGGTGGACGAAAGCGGCAGCCAGATCGGAAAGCTTGTCGACGTGATGGAGACCCCGGCCAGCAATGTGTATGTGGTGAAAGGGGAGCGGGAGCACCTGATCCCGGCTGTGCCCGAATTTATACTGTCAACCGATGCGGACAACGGGATCATCACCGTGCATCTGATAGAAGGAATGTGAAGCCCATGCGGATAGATATTATGACCCTGTTTCCGGACACGGTGAACGCTGTTTTGCACGAGAGCATCATCGGCCGGGCGGCAAAAAAGGGCATTGTGGAGATCAATTGCGTACAGATCCGGGATTATACGGAAAATAAGCAGAACCAGGTGGACGACTACCCCTACGGCGGCGGCTTCGGCTGCGTGATGATGGCCCAGCCGCTGAAATCCTGCCTTGATGATATTATGTCAACCGCTGAGGGCCTGCGCAGCCGGGTGATTTATATGTCCCCCCAGGGGCAGACTTACACCCAGGAGACCGCCAGGCGGCTGAAACGGGACTATGACCATCTGGTGCTGGTCTGCGGCCACTACGAGGGCGTGGACGAGCGCTTTATCGAGCAATGCGTGGACGAGGAGATCTCCCTGGGGGACTTTGTGCTCACCGGCGGGGAGATCGCGGCTATGGCCGTGGCCGACTCGGTATGCCGCCTGGTGCCCGGCGTGCTGGCGGACGAGCAGTGCTACACCGGCGAGAGCCACTGGGACGGCCTGCTGGAATACCCCCAGTACACCCGCCCGGAGGTCTGGGAGGGCCGTACCGTGCCGGAGGTATTGCTCAACGGCGACCACGCCAAGGTGGAGCAGTGGCGGCGGAAAAAGCAGTTTGAGCGCACCATGGAAAAGCGGCCGGACATGTTTGAAAAGCTCAGCGTCACGGACAAAAGGGACCGGGCACTGCTGGAGGAGATCCGAAAGGACGCCTTCCGCAAAAAGCTGACCGAAGCCTTGTCCTTCCGCCCGGGCACCCCGGCGGACATGGGGGACATCCTCCGCATCGTGGGCGACGCCCGGGCCTCCCTGAAAAAGCACAAAGTGGACCAGTGGCAGGGGGCTTATCCCGACGAAAAGGCCTTCCTGTTCGACATGGACAGGGGAGAGTGCTTTGTACTGCTCCACGGGGAGGAGATTGCCGGCTTTTTCACCCTGTCCACCCGGGAGGAGAAGTGCTACGGGGAGATCACCGACGGGAAATGGACGGCGGATCTGCCCTACTGCGTGCTGCACCGGGCGGCGGTGGCCGCAGAATACCGGGGCAGCGGCATGGCGGAATACATGATGAAATGCGTGGAGGCGCAGGCGCGGCGCTTTGACCGGCGCAGCATCCGCGTGGATACCCACAAAAAAAACAAGGCCATGCAGCGCCTGCTGCGTGACAGCGGCTACCGCTACCGGGGCAATGTCCGGGTGGCTGTGGAGCCGGGGCACGACGCCGCCCGCCAGGCCTTTGAAAAGCTGTTGAAAAAAGAAAAAGGGGATATACTATGAAACAAACCACATTCTGCCTCATCATGGCGATCTTCTGGACTGTGGTCTGCGCCGCCGCGGCCTGGGTCGTAATCTCCATCGGCGCGGTGAACACCTGGTCCATTCTGATCCTGGCCCTGGCCGTGGCCTGCACCTGTATGCAGTGGATGCGCTACAAGAACGCGAAAAGAGAGAGCAAAAAATAATGGAGCTTACCAACAGCAAGGATATCCGGGAGCTGCTGGGCCGCCACGGCTTCCGCTTCTCCAAGTCCATGGGACAGAATTTTCTCACCGCCGCCTGGGTGCCGGAGCGCATTGCGGACAGCGCGCTGCTGGATGAAAACACCGGCGTTCTGGAGGTGGGGCCCGGCATCGGCTGCCTGACCGAGCAGCTTTCCCGCCGGGCGGGCAAGGTGCTGGCCGTGGAGCTGGACAAGGCCTTAAAGCCCGTGCTGGCCGAGACACTGAGAGACTGCGGCAATGTGGAGCTGATCTTCGGCGACGTGCTGAAGCAGGATCTCCGCGCCCTCTGCGCCGGGCATTTCGGGGGTCTGCGCCCCGTGGTCTGCGCCAATTTGCCCTATAACGTCACAAGCCCCCTGCTCACCGCCTTTATCGAGGCGGGCTGCTTTGAGAGCATCACCGTCATGATCCAGCGGGAGGTGGCCCGGCGGATCTGCGCCTCCCCCGGCAGCGGGGACTACGGCGCCTTCGGCCTCTTCGTCCAGTGGCACATGGAGACGGAGCTTTTGTTTGACGTGCCGCCCTCCTGTTTTGTGCCCCAGCCCAAAGTCACCTCCAGCGTCATCCGCCTGCGCCGCCGGGAAAATCCGCCTGTGCCGGTGAACAATGAAGCGCTGCTGTTCAGAATTATCCGCGCCGCCTTCAATCAGCGGAGAAAGACGCTGGTCAATGCCCTGTCCTCCGGACTGGGGCTGGACAAGGCCGCGGTGGAGCAGTGCCTGGAAAAATGCGGTTTTGATACGAAAATTCGGGGGGAAAGCCTGGATATTGGTCGTTTTGCAAAAATTGCGGATGAAATCGGCAATATGCGGGGCTGTGATTTGTAAGGAAAATGCATTGATTAATTTGTCGCTTTTATGATAATCTAATCAGTGGCAAAGCGTGGGTATTTTTCCGTGCTTTTGCCTACCATTCGCTAAATTAAATTCATGATAGAAAGGACGCAAACAATGAGCAAAAAGTATGTTTATCTGTTTTCCGAAGGCAACGCATCCATGCGCGAGCTTCTGGGCGGCAAGGGCGCAAACCTGGCAGAAATGTCTAATATAGGTCTGCCTGTTCCCCAGGGTTTCACCATCACCACTGAGGCCTGCACCCAGTACTACGAGGACGGCCGCCAGATCAACGACGAGATCATGGCTGAGATCATGAAGAACGTCGAGATCATGGAGCAGATCAACGGCAAGAAGTTCGGCGACCTGAATAACCCCCTGCTGGTCTCCGTCCGTTCCGGCGCACGCGCTTCCATGCCCGGCATGATGGACACCATCCTGAACCTGGGTCTGAACGACGATGTTGTCGCCGCCATGATCAAGGGCAACCCCGACCCCAATTTCGAGCGTTTTGTTTACGACTCCTACCGCCGCTTCATCCAGATGTTCTCCGACGTGGTTATGGAAGTGGGCAAGAAGTACTTCGAGAAGCTCATTGACGAGATGAAGGAGCGCAAGGGCGTGACCTTCGACGTGGAGCTCACGGCCGACGACCTCCACGAGCTGGCCGACCAGTTCAAGGCGGAGTACAAGAATCAGCTGGGCAAGGACTTCCCCGACGATCCCAAGGAGCAGCTATTTGAGGCAATCAAGGCTGTGTTCCGCTCCTGGGACAACCCCCGCGCCAACATTTACCGTATGGATCACGATATCCCCTATTCCTGGGGCACTGCCGTCAACGTCCAGATGATGGCCTTCGGCAACATGGGCGACACCTCCGGCACCGGCGTTGCCTTCACCCGGAACCCCGCCACCGGCGAGAAGGGCCTCATGGGCGAGTT
>JALFOM010000056.1 GCA_022782265.1 Clostridiales bacterium
CTCATTCTGAATGTCCTCCTTTTGCTTTCGTTGTGCAGTTGGCAGACCGCACTTCCATTATAGCAAAAGGAGTTTTTATTTCTTCCTCTTCGCTTAAGCTTTTTGGAACCACTCGCCTAGCGAGTGGTTTTACCTATACAAAAAGGAGACATGCTTTCGCATGTCTCCTCATTTTTTAACTTATCCGCGCTTGGGAGGATAATCCATGCCCAGACGCTTTGCCTGATTTTCGGGATCCCAGAAGAAGCGCCACTCAACATACTGCTTGTTGATAGCGGTCTGCTTGGGAGTCCAGGTGGCCAGGTCGCCGCTCTTGTACATGGCGTTGATCTCGTCCTCGGTGTAACCGAAGTCGGCCAGAACCTCGCGGTTGTGCTCGCCGAAGCAGGGGGAAGCGCACACGATCTGAGAGGGATGCTTCTTGAAGATGTTGGTCACGCCGATGCCCTTCATCTTGCCGAAGCACTGGTCTTCCCACTCGACCAGGTTCTCGCGGGCCTCGAACTGAGGATCGTTGAGGATGTCCTCAGGACCGTAGGCACGCTGGCAGGGAACGCCGGCCTTGTTGAAGATGGCTTCCAGCTCGTCGCAGGTGTGCTCTGCGCAGAACTTCTCGCACAGTCTCTCGGCCTTCTGTCCCAGAGGATCGTAGAGGGGGATACCGGTGCACTTGTCGGGGAAGTCCACGCCCTGCTTGCCCATGCCGATGATGGGATAGCCGCGGGAGACGGGGCCCTGACCTGCGATAGCGACGAACATGGAGCCGCCGTCCTTGGTGTCGTAGAAGGAGAAGCAGCAGGCCATATCGTGCTTGTTGCCGGTACGGTAGGGAACAGGCTCGCCGGCCTTGGGATAGCCGTTGGGGTAGTTGAACCACTTTGCGGGGTAGTAGTCCAGCAGACGGAACATGGTGTCGTACTGGGCAACGTCGCAGGAGTCGCCTTCGCCGGTCTTCTGGGCGTTGATGTAGCCAGCCAGAGCGACCATGCAGGCGTTGTAAGCGGTGACGTAGTCAGACAGGTAGGGGTTGACCTTCAGGGGAGAGGAAGTGGGGCTGACGCCGTTCATGTACATGTAGCCGCCCATGGCCTGGCCGGAAACGTCGTAGGAGGCCTTGTCCTTGTAGGGACCGAACTGGCCGTAGCCGGAGACGTGAACGATGGTCAGAGCCTTGTTGTGCTGCCACAGAACGGAGTCGGACAGGCCGCGCTTTGCGTAGGAACCGGGACGGCCGGCTTCGATCCAGATGTCAGCCCACTCAATGCACTTGAGGAAGAACTTCTTTCCCTTGGGCTTGGAGACGTCGATGGTGACGGAGTACTCGTTTCTGTGGCACTGGGCCCATGCGGTGGTGCCGCGGGTCTGGCAGGCGATGTTGGGGGACTCGGCCTGGAGGACCTTTGCGCCCATCTCAGCCATCAGGCAGCCAGCGAAGGGGCCGGCAATGTTGGTACCGGAGACGAACACTTTGACGCCCTGGAGAACGCCAAACTGGGGATACTCGTTCCAGCTCTGGGTAAGCTTGTTGTCGATCTGTTTGAACATTACGAATATTCCTTTCTTTGTGTAATTTGAAATTGATTATTTATACGGGCCTGTTTGGAACAGACCCGTATTTTATGAAAAAATGCGGGGATCGCCGGGAAAAAGGAAGTAAGAAAACAGATATGTCCTATCAGTAATTCCGTTTTAATAGCCTTTTTCAAGGCTCTCTTCGATGAGCTTGCTTCTTACCACCTTGCCGCTTTCGTTGCGGGGGATAGCGTCCACAAATTCAAAGGATTTGGGGATCTTGTAAGGCGGAAGATAGTCCAGAGCAAATTTAATCAGTTCCTTGCCGGTGACGGCTTCAGGCGACTCCACAATGGCGTGAATGCGGTGGCCCCACTCCTTGTCGGGCAGGCCCACAACAACAGCATCGGCCACTTTCTTGTGCTTTTTCAGCACCGCTTCCACCTCGGCCGCGAACACGTTCTCGCCGCCGGTGACGATCATGTCGCTGCGCCGGTCGGCAAAATAGAGGTAGCCCTCTTCATCCAGCCAGCCCATGTCTCCCACGCTCTTGAAGCCGCGGCTGTCGCTCTCCAGCTCCGGCACGTTCTTGTAGTGAACGTCCAGATCCCAGTCGCCCCAGCTCATGTAAATTTCGCCGATCTCCCCGTTGGGCAGCTCATGGCCGTCTTCATCCCGGATGGAGATGTAGCCGCCTTCCATTTTTCCTACGCTGCCCTCGTGCTTCAGCCAGTCGTCGCCCCGGATATAGGTCATGCCGATGCACTCGGTCATGGAGTAGATCTCGTACAGGCGCTCGGGCGGGATGATCTCCAGCCACTGGAGCTTCAGATCCCGGGAGCAGATGCCTCCGGTGTGGGACATGGCCTTCAGGCTTGCCAGATCCTCCTTGCGGAAATCCGGCAGCCGGATGATGCGCTGCATCAGCGTGGGCACCATCTGCACATATTCGATCTGATACTTCTTGATGAGGCGGACAATATCGGCCGCGTCAAAGGAAGAGGGCATCACAAGAGTGTTGCCGCTGTACAGACCGTTGAAGGCGGCGGTGTGGGGCGCCCCGTGAAACAGGGGGCCGGCCAGAAGCTGGCGCTGCTCATAGGCCATGCCGGAGTAGCGGAACCAGCGGTGCAGCCCTGCGCCGCTCTCGCCTGCGGGGGTGTTCTGCTGGATGACCTTGGTCTTTCCGGTAGTGCCGCCGGAGCAGTTTGAAAGGTTGGGGATGGCCAGAATATCGGGCGGAAGGGTATCGGGATAGCCTTCGCAGAGGGCCCTGAGCTCAGAAGTGCTCAGACTCTCGTAGCCCTCGGGCTTCTTCCGGTTGGTCACAACCAGAGAGGGGTCAACACAGTGGCAGATTTCCGCCATGTTGCGCTGAGGCACCCGGCTGGAAACGGGAACATAGCAGCCGCCGGCCTTCCAGATACCGAAGGCCAGGGCAATATGGGTGGGGATGTTGGGCAGGGCGGCAATGACGCTCTTGCCCGACTTGATCCCCTTCTCTAACAGATACCATGCGATGCGGTTGGAAAGCTGCTCCAGCTGCCGCCAGGTGGTCACGCTCTCCTTGCCTTCCGGGGAGATGTAGATCAGGGCGGGCTCGTCCGGCTTTACACGGGCAATGTTTTCCAGCTGCTTTCCGGGGGTGAAAAAACCGTCATCTGCGGGATTGAAGAGATTAAAATGCTCAGTCGTGCTCATAGCAGACTCCTCTGATAAAACCAAACGTTCTTACTTGTGGGCCGGGGCCGGAAAGGCCCCGGCGAGACATGTTATTTTACTCTTATGCTCAGTTGAGCAGGTTGCTGGGACGGTAGCCGCCGTCTACCTGCAGGCAGGCGCCGGTGACGTAGGATGCTGCACTGGAGGCCAGGAACATCATGGCATTGGCAATATCCTCAGGCTGACCAAAGCGCTTCATGGGGATAGTGTCGCCGACGGACTTCTTGGCGAAGTCGGGCATTCCGGCAGTCATATCGGTCTCAACAACGCCCGGAGCGATGCAGTTGACGCGAACGCCGTTGGGAGCGAAGGAGTAAGCCATGGACTTGGTCATGGCGATAACAGCGGCCTTGGAAGCGGGGTAGGGCAGGCCGGTGGGAGAGCCGTAAACGCCGGCGACGGAGGCGGTGTTGATGATGCAGCCCTTGGTCTTCTTCAGGTAATCAATGGCGTACTTGCTCATGTTGAAGACAGCCTTCTGGTTCAGGTTGCAGACGGCATCCCACTCAGACTGTTTCAGCTTGGTGAGCCAGGTGGGGCAGTCGGTACCGGCGTTGTTGATGAGCACGTCGATGCGGCCCCATTTTGCAACAACTTCCTTGTACAGCTCCTGAGCTGCCTTGAAGTCGCACAGGTCGATGGCCTTGGTCATGACCTCGTAGTCGGGGTTGATCTCCTTCAGTGCGGCCAGAGCCTTTGCACCGGTCTCCTCATAGTGGCTGAGGAAGCAGACCTTTGCGCCGTTGGCCAGAAAGCCCTTGACGGCTGCAAAGCCGATACCACGGCTGCCGCCGCTGATGACTACTACTTTGCCTTTGAATTCGTTTTCAAACATGTTGAAGTACTTCCTTTCTTCTCAAATAAAATTAATGTTGACTGACTCAGGGGCCTTCCCAAACCCCATTACACGCCACCAGATATTTTATTCGTGCGACAATATTTTAACAGTTTTCCGGAGACATAGACTGCCAAAATGTCCTTTTCTTTCGCATATATATACGCCAAAAAATAAACTTTTACCAGCAGAAAACCGGAAAAACCCCCTATTCCGACCTTGCCGTGCCGCCGTCTGGGAAACAGGACCCGTACAGCCGGTCAAATGCAGAATATGGGGCTTTTTTCTTCAGTCGTTTCCGGAGTCGGTTTTGCTGAAATAGCTCCTGGGCATCTTGTCGGTGATGATGCCGAACAGGTCCATCATGTAGCAGAAGCACAGCTGCATCCTGTCCTCGGACTTGGTTTCCATCTCGGCCAGCAGGCCGTCCATGGCATCGTTGGCCACCTCGGCCAGCAGGCCGGTCAGATGAACCACCGGCGGCTCGGAGGTGACGAAAAACTGCTTGCGCTTCAGGTAAGGGTTGGCGATCATGTAGACATAGGTGCCGCTGTTCATGCGGCTGTCGGCGATTTCCAGGGCCGTGCCCTTGTCAGGGATAAAGCGGTAGCGATGGAAGGGACCAAGGTTAATCAGCGTATTGGGCTTGAGCCTGTACTCCAGCCCGTTTACCGCCATGGTACCGGTGCCGGAGCGGACCAGAAGGAACACCTCGTCCCTGTTGTTCACATAGGGGGTGGGGGCGCTGATCCGGCGCAGTCTGGCCTGAATGTTGTCCGGCAGCACATTTTTCACAAAATAATCATGTGAACCGAAAAAAATCGGCTTGGAAGGGACCTTTTCCGGCGCGCCCTGTTCCTTTTCAAATACGTTTTTATTTACCATTTCTGCTTCTCCTGCCGGTGCGCAGCTTCCTGAATTCGCAGGGAGTCATGCCGTTGATGC
Source organism: Clostridiales bacterium (assembly GCA_022782265.1). Classification (GTDB taxonomy): domain Bacteria; phylum Bacillota; class Clostridia; order Oscillospirales; family Oscillospiraceae; genus Limivicinus. The sequence goes on from JALFOM010000056.1 coordinate 5,015, forward strand.
TGTAAAACACTCTGCCCATGGTTCTGTCCGAGCCGAAGCCGGACTCAATGGCAATATCCACCGTGGGCAGGTCCGTGGTGGTCAGCAGGGCCTCCGCGTAGCGCACCCGAAACTGGGACAGCACCTGCTTGTAGCTGGTGTTCAGGCGGGATTTGAACTGGCTGCGCAGGATGCTCCCTGAAGTATAGAGAGCCTTGGCCAGGATCTCCACGTCGATATATTCCGTCAGATTTTCGTAGAGATAGCTGATGGCGGAGATCAGCGTTTCGCTCATAATCATACCCCGGTAGATGCTGCCGTCCTTCCCGTCGCAGAGCATCTGCTCCCGGAAGCTCTGGGGCGTCATGCCGGTCAGGCTCTTGAAGCGGCGGAAGAAGGTGATGTCCATGTTGAAGCCGGAGATGGAGGCGATATAGTCAAAGGGGAGGCTGTCGTAGAGAAAATAGGTGGTGGCCAGCACCAGCCGCAGACGGCTGAGATACTGATTGAAATTCATGCCCGTCACCACCAGAAGGGCGTGGTTCATGGCCGGCTCGCTGGCGCCTAAGGCCTTGGCCACCTTCTCTGACGTGAGGTTCTCCGAGCTGTGGGCGGCAATATACAGGCTGGCCCTGCGGCCCAAGGGCATGTCAATGATCTTGTACTGGTCCCGCATCCTGCCGGCTACCCGGTTGTACAGGATCTCAATCTTTCTCAAATAGGAGCTTCGGATCACCGCCGAGCCCCGGCTGCCTTTTTTGCACAGCTCCCTGAACTGGGAGAAAAGCCGTTCAATATCCCGCAGCTCCTGCCCCTCCGGGCCGATGACCGGGATGCCGTTGACGATCTCCGACTCGTTGGTGGCGCTGATCTCCCGGAACAGATAGTAGCTGAGAAGCTGATAATCGTATGCGCATACCCAGAGGCGCAGGGGATCGCCGAAATCCGGGCAGATGGTGAGCACCTGGGTGGCCTGGATCCAGGCCATGCAGCCGGACTCCACGTGAAACTCCTCGCCGTTAATGATGAATATCCCTTTGCCGCTGCGGACAAAGACAAAATAGCTGTCCAGCTCCATTACCGGGTACATTTCCTCGGTGATGGTGTGTTCCTGGAGCGTCAGGTACTTGTCCGGCCCGCAGAATATGCCGCTTCTGGGCTTTTCACACAAGGGTCTGCTTTTCTTCTTCATTAAAACATCACACCTCGCTTTATGCGGATGAAAACAGCCTTCCGTTTTTTAGCTATAGCTTACCAGCACTTGAGAAAAAAAGCAAGTTTTCGACAGAATTTTTCCTCTCTTCCGGGGGCTCATTTGCTATTCTGCTCCATCAGGCCCGGTCTGAAACGGGGAACAGGAAAAGAAAAATTCCCCGGACGGCTTGCCGTCCGGGGAAAGGAAAATGATTCCGTGAATTGCCTTGATTACAGGTCGTAAGCCACGTGGAAGCCCTGATGCATGGCATCGCTGGACTGACCAGGCTTTACTGCGTCGCCGATCACATACACCTCGGGCACGAAGGCCTTCAGCTCCTCGGACAGAGGATCGTACTTTCTGGAGCCTAGACCCAGAATGACGTAGTCGAAGCACTTGAGCCATTCCTCACTGCCGTCCTCAAGATGCTGGATCTTGACGTCGTGCTTGACAACGTCGTTGACCTTGCCGCCGGCGTTCACCTGGATGGTGTACTCGTTGAGCTCCATAACCTTGGAGTTGACAAACATCCTTGCGCCGTGGTGACGCAGTGCTTCCATGGCAACGCTGCGGTTGGGCTGGCAGACACCGGTCATCATCTGCGGCATCATCTCGACAAGAGTGACGTCCACATCGCCGTTTCTGAAGTTGGGGGTGTAGATGGAGTGGGGACGTGCGTCGGCGAAGATCATCTCGGCGGTCTCGCAGGCGACCTCGCCGCCGCCCAGGATGCAGACACGGCCGTTGGGAATGGTGACCTTGCGGCTGAGAATGTCATGGGTGGTGATGGCCTTGGCAGGATCGACGCCCTTGATGAAGGTGGGAATGAAGGGCTTGGCACCGGTGGCCACAACAACAGCGTCGGGAGCGAACTCCTTGACCAGGTCAACGGTGGCTTCCTTCTTGAACTCGAACTTGACGCCGGCCTTCTTGGCGCGGTAGTTCAGGTGAACGAGCCACTTGGTCATCTCCTGCTTACCGGGAGAGACAACAGCCAGGTTCAGCTGGCCGCCGATGCGGTTGGACTTTTCCCAAACGGTCACGTCGTGGCCGCGCTCGGCAGCGGTGACAGCGGTGTACATGCCGCCGGGGCCGGCGCCGATGACAAGCAGCTTCTTGGGCTTGTCGGTGGGATTGAAGGGGAAGTCATACTCACAGCCAACCAGGGGGTTGATGTGGCACTTGCAGACAGGGTGCATGGGGTTCTCGGGGGTGATGCAGCGGCCGGCGCAGGAACCGCAGGGAGTGATGTCGTCAAAGCGGTTCTCGTAGGCCTTCTTGGGCAGGTCGGGATCGGCCAGCAGGGGACGGCCCAGGGTCACGCCGTCAACCAGACCGCGCTCCACGATGTCGGCAGCGTAGCGGATGTCGTTGATCTTTCCAACCACGAAAACAGGAATGTTGACAACCTTCTTGATCTCGGAAGCTTCATAGACATTCTTGCCGATCTTCTGGCTGTGGGCGGGCAGAATGTTCTGGAGACCCTCGTACTGAACGCCGCCGGAAACCTCCAGCATATCCACGCCGGCTGCCTCAAACTTGGGCGCCAGGTACAGCATCTCTTCCAGAGAGTTGCCGCCGGCAATGCGCTCGTCGCCGGAAACACGCAGAACGATGGGGAAATCGCGGCTGACGTTTCTGCGAACCTCCTCGATGACCTCGAGGATGAAGCGGGCACGGTTGTCGATGCAGCCGCCGTACTCGTCCATACGCTTGTTGCGCAGGGGGGACAGGAAAGCGCCGGGCAGCATGTAAGCGTGGGCGGTGTGCAGGGCGATACCGCCGCAGCCGGCCTCTTCGGCACGGCGGGCGGCCTGGCCGTACTGCTTGACTACCTTGTGGATCTCGTCAATGGTGATCTCTCTGCAGACATGGCCGTTGGCGTTGGTGTTAACGGAGGGGCCCAGGGGCTTGATGCCCTTGAGCGCGCAGATGGACTCGGGACCGGGGTGAATGATCTGGGGGAACAGAGTGCTGCCCGCGTCGCTGACTCTCTTGGCGAAAGCGGCAAACTGGGGAACCAGGCTGTCCTTGTCCAGAGCGGTGGTCTTGCCGATGTACCAGTATTTGTGGTCAACGGTCACGGCGTCGATAACGACGTAGCCGACGCCGCCCTCTGCACGGCGGACAAAAATGTCGGCCAGCTGCTTGGGCACGGTGCCGTCGGTGGCTTCGTAGTGCATGCTCATGGGAGCCATTGCAATGCGGTTCTTCAGCGTGGTGCGGCCAAGCTGAAGGGGGCTGAAGAGTTTGGCGTTTTTCATGTCAGTGATCATGGCGTCTTCTCCTAATTTCTTTATCGTATCGGTTTTCTTTCTTCCTTGCCTCATGCTTCATGCCCGTCCCGGCGTTCCCGGCGCCGGAGCGGAGGCTTTCTGCTTGCGTTCAGATCAAATCTGTTGTATGATATCATTATAAACATAAATTCGCTTTGATGTAGACCAATATTTTTGTTAAATAATCTTCAGGCACGCCAAATTTATCACTCCGTACTGTCACTAATGTGGACATAATGTTAATTTTTCCTTCATAAAATCCCGAAATCAAAGGGATATTTCCCTCAGCCCGGAAGGGGAGCATTTCCCGGAAATCGGCATAAATGATGCATATTGAACAATTTGACTGCGGTATCTTTGTGCGAAAATACCAACAGGTTATGAGGCTTGACAGAGTTTTTTTATTTTTTGTACATGTATGTTGAATAAAAACACAAAAATATTTCCTACAGGTAAGGCCATAAAGCGTTAGAATTTTATCAAAAGGTTTTCTGCTGAACACTTTGTCCCGTCGGTTCGGACCACCAGGAACCGAAGAAAACGGATGCTTCCCAAATCCGTTTTTCCGCCTTTTCCCGGGGCGGGGGAGGAACCAAAAAACAAAAAATTGAGAAATGGAAAGAGTGTATTAATTATGAGCTACGATGCATTGTTTTCCCCCATCAAGCTGAGAGGGCTTGAGCTGAAAAACCGCGTTGTTCTGCCCGGCATGAACACCAAGATGGTCAAGAATAAGCATGATGTCGCCGAGGATCTGGCAATTTACCACGGCGTCCGTGCGGCCGGCGGCTGCGCGCTGAATATTGTGGAGCCTGCCTGTATCTGCCCTGAGACCCATGCTTATCTGTACCTGGGCCTGTACAACGAGCACCACAGAGACGAGCTGAAGAAGGTCACCAAGGCTATCCACGACAACGGCGGCCTGGCCTGCGTCCAGATCTGGCACGGCGGCTTTGTTCCCGAAGCCTTCTTTGACAAGACCAACAAGAGAGAGACTCCCGATACCATCACCCACGAGCGTATTCAGGAGATCATCAAGCAGTACGGCGCTTCCGCCAAACTGGCTGTGGAAGCCGGCTTTGACGCACTGGAGTTCCACGCTGCCCATACTTACCTGCCCCACGAGTTCATGAACCCCAGCCTGAACAACCGTACCGACGAGTACGGCAACCAGAGCCTGGAGAACCGCTGCCGCTTCAATCTGGAAGTCATCCGCGAGATGCGCGCCAATATGCCCGAGGATATGCCTCTGCTGATGCGTCTTGATGCCATCGACGAGCTGATGCCCAAGGTCACCACTCTGGAGGAGACCATCCAGTTCATCAACTGGGCAGCCGAGGCCGGCGTAGACGCCGCTGACCTGTCCCGCGGCAACGCCATGAGCCTTGCTACCGTTTACGAGGTTCCCCCCTACAACCTGGAGCCCGGCTTCAATATGGACAATATCGCCGCCGTCAAGGCCGGCATCAGCATTCCCGTCATCGGCGTGGGCCGTGTCAACACCCCCGATGTGGCTGACAAGCTGATTCGCGAGGGCAAGATCGACATGATCGCCGTGGGCCGCGGCCAGCTGGTCGATCCCGAGTGGTGCAACAAGGCAAAGGAAGGCCGCGACGACGAAATCCGCCGCTGCATCGGCTGCACCCAGGGCTGCTACGACAAGGTTGTCGACCCCAAAGCCACCCACATCACCTGCACCCGCAACCCCATGCTCTGCCTGGAGTACAAGGGCCTGCCCAAGACCGAGAGCCCCAAGAACGTCATGGTCATCGGCGCCGGTATCGGCGGCCTGCTTTGCGCAGAGTTCCTGAAGGCCCGCGGCCACAATCCCACCGTCTACGAAGCCAGCGACGAGGTGGGCGGTCAGTTTGTCCTGGCCGGCAAGGCACCCAAGAAGGAAGAGTTCACCAAGGCTGTCCTCTGGGAGGCTGAGGAGTGCAAGCGCCGCGGCATCGAGATCAAGACCGGCGTTACCGTCACTCCCGAGCTGATCGCCGAGGTCAAGCCCGACCATGTTGTTGTGGCAACCGGCGCACACTACGTTGCTCCTCAGATCCCCGGTCTGGACGGTGCAGACGTTGTTACCGCTGAGGACGTCCTCTCCGGCAAGGTCATGCCCAAGGGCGAGGTCGTTATCCTGGGCGGCGGCGGCGTAGGCTGCGAGACCGCACAGTACCTGATTGCCAACGGCGTGAAGGACGTCCGCGTGATGGATGCAAAGCGCGTGGGCAACGGCATGGGCATGCTGCGTACCATGTTCCTCGACATTGAGTATCCCGGCGATACCATCAAGAAGAGCAACAAGTCCAAGGTTACCAGCGTTGAGGACCACACCCTGAACTACAAGTTCACCGACAAGTTCAAGAAGACCTCCGACAAGAGCCGTCACTTTGACACGCTGGTCGTCGCTTTCGGCACCGTCTCCCGTCCCACCGCAGACCTGACCGCCAAGTGCGAGGAGCTGGGCATTGCCTGTGACGTCATCGGCGACGCCAAGGAAGTCCGCATGGGTCTGGATGCCACAGCCGACGCCTATGCAGTCGCTATGACCATCTGATAAACAAGCGAAATAGAAAAGAGGTTTTTTACAATGACTGTTGAAGAACGTCTGGAAGCCCTTGAAAAGGAAGTACAGAGACTGAAGGACATCGAGGAGATCAAGGCGCTGAAGAGCAGATACTTTGCCGCCCTGGACACCAAGGACTGGGAAGGCCTGAAGGCCACCTTCCACCCCGATGTTACCACCTCTTACTCTGACGGCAAGCTGTCTTTCCACGGCCCCGAAGAGGTCGCCAACTACATGGCAGAGAACATGCCTCAGACCGAAATCACCCTGCATCAGGGCCACACCCCCGAGATCGAGATCATCAGCGATACCGAGGCCATCGGCCACTGGTACCTGCAGGACAACCTGATCTTTGCCAAGGGCAACCCCTACGAGGGCACCCAGATCCAGGGCAGCGCTCTCTACACCGACAAGTATGTCAAGCTGGACGGCAAGTGGCTCATCAAGGAGACCGGCTATCTGCGCATCTATGAGGAGACCTTCCAGAGAGATAAGTCCCACTACATCCGCATCAACATGTTCGCCCCCAAGAAAAAGAAAGTCGTCAAGAAAAAATAATGCTTCCATCTGTGTCCGGGCCGGGCATTACCCGCCCGGTCCGGGCACAATTTCAGGAGAACTTTGCTATGCTTTTAACTGATAAGGTTGCTGTGATCACCGGGGTCAACTCCGGTATCGGCCGCAAGACCGCGGAGCTTTTTGCCCAGCAGGGCGCAAAGATTGCCGGTGTGGATATCCGCACCGACCGTATGGATGAGCTGAAAGACCATGTGGAGTCCTGCGGCTCCGCGTTTCTTGCCTGCCAGTGCGATGTGCGGGACGCGGAGAGCGTCAGGTCCGTCTTCAAGCAGGCCGTGAAACGCTTTGGCCATGTGGACATGGTGGTGAATATCGCCGGCGTCTCCAGTGACCTTCCCATCACCCGCACCACCACAGAGGAGTTTGAGCGGGTCATGGATATCAACGTCAAGGGCGTCTTCAATTTCTGCAAGTATGCCACGCCTTATTTCAAAAAGCAGCGGCAGGGCGTGATCATCAACACAGCCTCCGTCACCGGGATCTACGGTTCCGGCATGGGCTGCCCCTATCCCGCCAGCAAGGCGGCCATTATCGGCCTGACCAAGTCTCTGGCCTTTGAGCTTGCCCCCTGGAATATCCGGGTCAATGCTGTGGCCCCGGGCGTCATCAATACCGAGATGGTGGCCGTACTCAACGAGAAGGAAAAGCAGAGCTTTGCCAGGACCATCCCCCTCAAACGCATGGGCGAGGCGGAGGATATCTCCCGGGCGATGCTGTATCTGGCCTCTGACTGGGCCTCCTATGTCACCGGCACCGTGATCAGCGTGGACGGCGGTTACCGTCCCAGCACGGTCAACCTGTGAGGGCTTCTCCCGCCGCTGTACAAAATGTATAGTACCCAGCTTTTTTCAGATTTTCTGTCCGTTTCTGCGGACAGAAAATTTGTGCTATATACCGCGAAAAACGTCGATTTTCTGACAAAGAGAAAAGAGTGTGGATTCCCGTGTTTCGTAAACTCAGGAGAAAAATTTACTACAAGATCCGCTTCCAAAACTGGTACCGCAAGTATAACTACCGCCGCCGCAAAAAGGGGCAGATCGACGAGATCATTGCCCGCTATAAAACTCCGGAGGAGATGGCGGACAGGAAATACATGCGCGCTCTGCGCCGGGATATGAACCATTGCCTGCAGAAGTTCGGCTCTTACTACGACGAGTACTTCAACTTCGGCTATGAGGGGCAGGACGACGCCTACCGGGATTCCTTCATCACCGAGGGCATTCGCCTGAGCTACTACCCCCGGATGAACGACCCCAAAAACACCAACATGCTGGAGAACAAGTATCTGACGTACAAAAAGTTCAGGGACATGTTCAAGCGGGATATGATCTGCATCCGCCACAGGGACGAGGTGACGGAGGAGACAATGGCAAGTTTCCGGGAGTTTACGGACAAGCACCCGGACTATATCGTCAAGCCCATCTATGCCGCCTTCGGCAAGGGCGTCCATTTCGACAGCATAAAGAATTATGAAACGCTTGAGCAAGCCGTTGAGGCTGTCCATGAAAAGGGCGCTGTGCTGGAGGAGATCATTCAGCAGGGCGCCGAGATGGGAGTCATACACCCTGAGTCCGTGAACACCCTCCGCGTGCCCACCGCCGTGATTAAAGGTGAGAACGGGGAACCAGAGGTGCGGCTCTTTAACCCCACTCTGCGTGTGGGTCAGCACCACAGCATCGTGGACAATTTCAGCGCCGGCGGCATCAGCGCCCTGATCGACCCGGAGACCGGCGTGATCTTTACCGACGGGGCGGACAAAAAGGGACATACCTTTGAATGTCATCCGGACACCGGCGTGCGATTCAAAGGCTTTCAGATCCCCCACTGGGATCAGGTGGTGGAGATGGTCACAACGGCAGCGCTGATGGTGCCCGGCAACCACTACTGCGGCTGGGATCTGGCCTATACGGCGGACCGGGGCTGGTGCATGGTGGAGGCCAACTGCACCGCGCAGATGGGCGGTATGCAACTGGTGACCAAAACGGGCAGAAAAGCGGAGCTTGAAGCCCTGATTGCGAAAATGTAAAAGGGAGAGCGGCACAATGAGAAAAACGGCCTACACCATAAAGGACATTTACGCGGCAAGAAAGCATATCCGGGAGTTCTCCCGGGAGCTTTCGGCGCGCTGCGGCAAGGACGCCGGGGTTATCGAGAAGGATATCCTGCGGGCAAAAAAAGTCAACCACATCTCCCTGAACGAGTATGAGTGGACAGGCTACCATGACCTGTCCGAGGAACAAAAGGCCACGGTGTCCACCCTCTGGACCCGGGCGGAATACAGAAAAACCTTTACGGACCGGCGATATATATGTATACTGATGAATAAATACATATTCTCAAAGGTCTTTTCCGATTTTTACGGACGCCGCTGCGCCATGACCCGGGAGGTAGACCCTGAGAAGCTCAGGGAGCTGGCCGGGGACAAGGGCAAGGTGGTGCTCAAGCCCAGCTGCAAGGGCCAGGGCAAGGGCGTCCGGGTTCTCCCCACCGCCACGGAAGAGGAGTTCAACTCCGCTCTGGAGCAGATCGCCAGGGTGGAAAACGGCGTTGTGGAGGAGTATATCATCCAGCACCCCGACATTGCCCGCCTGAACCCGGAGGCGGTCAGCATCGTGCGCTTTTACTCGGTGGTCTCCCCGGAGGCAAGTTATCTCTTTGCCCCGGTGTTCACCGCCGCAACCAACAAGGACATTTCCAACGGCTGCCAGGACGCCCTCACCGCCATGATCGACATCAGAACCGGCGAGGTCATCAGCGATGCCGTTGATCAGAATAATCTCGTGGATTACGCGGAACATCCGGTCACAGGAGTCCCCTTCAAGGGCCTGAAAATGCCCTTCTGGCAGGAGACCATCGACATGATGCGAAAGGCCGTACCCCTGGCCTCCAAGATCTCCAACATCGGCTGGGATGTGGCGATTACCGAGGATGGGCCCCTGATTATCGAGGCCAACACCATTCCCGGCTTCAACACCGCTCAGTACCGGGGCTTTGCCTGGGTGACGGACGGCTTCGGCTATCAGCCCCTGTTTGATGAGGGAATGAAGGGCATACCCTTTGACGGCCGCGGCCATTATGACCGTGTGGTAATCAAGCTGTGAATCTGTCCGCATTATACGGACGCAAACCACAGACAGAGCCGGCAGCAGCCCCTTGCCGGCAAGGGGCCTGAAGCGGCAAAAGGGAGGAAAAACATGGAAATACTGCTCTCCGTCGCTTTTGGCGTCTGGATTGCCGTGACCGCGCTGATCTACCGGTCCCTGACCGCCTTCAGGCGAGATAAGGACGGCAGGGAATGAATATTTATCTTGTGGGCATACTGTCCTCTCTGGTCCTTTTCTTTGCTGTGGGGATTCTGGCGGGGCGCCGGGTAAAAAGCACTAACGACTACTATGTGGCCGGGCGCAAAGCGCCCACGGTTCTGGTGGTGGGCTCGCTGATTGCGTCGTTCCTGTCCACCGGGGCCTTCCTGGGCGATACGGGAGAAGTCTATTCCGGCTTTTTTATGGGCATCGTCATTGTGGGCGTGCTCCAGGCCACCGGCTATATCTACGGCGCGGGCTTTTTCGGCCGCTATATCCGCCGTAGCCGGGCAAGCACTCTTCCGGAATATTTCGGCAGCCGATTTGACTCTCCGGAGCTGAAAAAGCTCTCCTCTCTCATTCTCATTGTTTCCGTCAGCGCCTATCTGCTCTCCGCCATTCAGGGGGTTGCCACGCTGATCAGCAGCATCACCGGGCTAAACTATCCGCTCTGTACGGTGATTGTGTGGCTGGCTTTCACGGCCTTTACCATTTATTCCGGCTCTCCCGGCGTACTGCTGACGGACACCATCATGTTTCTGATTTTCCTGACTGCCGCCCTTGTGGCCGTGCCCTTTATTGTCCATGCGGCAGGGGGCTGGTTCGGGGGAATCGCCGCTCTGGCCAACTGCGAGAGCATGCCCGGGATTCTCTCCTGGTCCGGAAACCTCAACTATCTGTACCCGGACGGCGTGAGCAATCTGGCCTGGGCCCTGACCTACGGCCTGGTATGGGCGCTGGTGGTTTCCGTCAGCCCCTGGCAGACCAGCCGTTACCTGATGGCCAGGGATGAGCATGTGGTCATGCGCTCTTCCATCTGGTCCTCCATGGGCGTGATGGTCGTCACCATCTCCCTGTATTTCACTGCGGCCTTTGTCCGCAATCTCAATGCCAGCCTGCCCGGGAATCAGGCGCTGATCTGGGCGGCCTTGAACGTGCTGCCTCCGGTAATCGGCATTGTGATGCTCACCGGCATCAGCGCGGCGGGGATTTCCTCTGCGTCCACATTTTTGTCCCTGGTAGGCTTCTCTCTGGTAAACGACATTATGCCCGACAAGGGCCAGGACGACAGAAAAAAGCTCCGCCTGTCCCGCCTTACCATGCTGGCTGCCAGCCTGGTCATTCTTGCGCTGGCCTATTTCAATCCGCCGCAGATCTTTGTCATCATGTACTTCGGCGGCACCGTAATCGCAAGCTCCTGGAGTCTGGCCGCCTTTGGCAGCGTCTGGAGCAAAAAGCTCAGCAAGACCGGCGCTTTCTGGGGAATGCTTCTGGGCTTTTTGGGCTGCGTCGTGTCCAAAATACTGTACTCCGCGCTGGACATCACGCCCCCGGTGATTCTGGACCCCTTCTTTATCGGCATTGCGCTGAGCCTGATCGGCGCGGTTCTGGGCTCAGTTCTCCGCCCGGCGTCCGCCGGGGAACAGGCGCTTCGCGCAGCCCTGTTCCAGGCCCCGGCCTCCACACTGGATGAGGCGGAATGCCGGAAGGATCACCGGCTCTGGATCGTGTATCTGCTCTTTGGCATTGCCCTGGGGGCGTTCTTCCTCTTTATGTATGCGCTGCCCTATTGCAGGGCTGTGGGATGAAAGGCTGAACTATGCAGGAAACAGTAAAGCTCTATTACGCAAAGCTCGCCAATATGGGCGACCTTCTGAACGTACTCATCGTGGAAAAATGCTTCGGCTATAGGGTGGAGCGGCACTCCTTTCTGACCGGGGAGGTCTGCGCCATCGGCAGCTGCCTTGCCCAGTATACCCTTCACGGCAGCCTGCCCATGCGCCTTCGCCAGCGGCTCAACGGCATTGTCCGGCCCAGAGTGAGCATCTGGGGCACCGGCTTTATCAATTATTCCGACTGCGAGGGGAAGTTTTTCAAGCGGGACATGGACTTTCGCGCCGTCCGCGGCGAGCTGACACGGAAAAACGTGGAGCGGATGACCGGAAAAAAGTTAGATATTCCCACCGGAGACGCGGGCATATTGGCCGATGAACTACTGGACGAAAGGCCGGAAATGGTGTATGATATCGGAATAGTACCCCATATCTGTGATCTCAGCGACCCGGTCTGCCAGAAGCTTGCGGACAGCTACCCCAATTCGATCCTGATCAACGTGAAGGACGATCCCTTGACGGTAGTCCGGCAGATCGCCCAGTGCCGCACGGTGCTGTCCAGCAGTCTGCACGGGCTGATCGTGGCGGACAGCTTCGGCATACCCAACCGGCATCTGGTCTTTTCCGACCGCCCCCTGGGCGACGGCTATAAATTTGACGATTATTACTCCGCCTATCCGGTGCCCCACCTGGTCTGTGATCTGAGAACGGACCGGGCGCCCTCCCCGGCGGAGATCAGGGCGGATTACGCCATTAAGCCCTCCATGGTGGAGACAAAGAAAAAGCTGATGAGGGAGAGCTTCCCGCTGCCCCGGATGAACGGCGGGGAGAAAGAGCATGGATAAAAAGCTGATCTCTGTGGTCATACCCTGTTACAACAGGCGGGACAAGCTGCCCGCCTGCCTTTTCAGTGTCCTGGGGCAGACCTACACCAATATGGAAGTAATCGTGGTGGACGACGCTTCCACCGATGGAACACAAGAACTATTCGAGAATATAACGGACCCCCGGATAAAATATTACCGCTATGAACAAAACCGTGGAGCCTGCTACGCCAGAAATTACGGCGCGGAGCGGGCCCGGGGGGAGCTTCTGGCCTTTCAGGACAGCGACGACACCTGGCATGCGGAAAAGCTGGAAAAGCAGCGCAGACTGTTGGAGGAGACCGGGGCGGATCTGTGCTTTTGCGGCATGAACCGCATCGCCCACGACGGCAGCAGCTTTTATTTCCCGGTGCATGATTTCCACGGGGAAAAAGCCCTTGAGGAATTTCTGGCCGAGAACCGGGCCGGGACCCAGACCATGCTGATGAAAAAAAGCGTCTGGGAGGCGCTGCGCTTTGACGAGAGCTTCCGGCGCTATCAGGACTGGGATTTTGCCATCCGCGCCGCGGAGCACTTTACGCTCTGCTACCTGCCGGAGGCCCTGGCCGACTCTGAGGTGGGGGGAGACAGTATCTCCTTTGCCGTCAAGTCCTATCCCGCGCTGGTACATCTCTATGAAAAGCACAGGGCCCTTTACGAAAAATACCCCCAGAGCGACGCGGTGATGAACCGGCGCATGGGCAAGCGGCTGCATAAGACCGACCCCGGTCAGGCCGCAAAGCACTATTGGATAAGCTTCAAACTGAGCCATAAATGGTACGACCTGGCATATTATCTGGGAGACAGGGCGAGAGCATTGCGCTCCGGAAGAAAGAAAGAGGATAAAGAGATATGAACGCTTTCGTGATCCTCCATTACCGCGCCATTGACACCACCGTCACCTGCACGGAATGCATCAAAAAGCTCCAGGGCGAAAATCACATCGTCATTGTGGACAACGCCTCCCCCGATGATACCGGCCGGAGATTGCAGGAAAAGTACCGGAACGACCCGGATGTCACCGTGCTGGTTAACGGCGAGAATGCCGGCTTTGCCCGGGGCAACAATCTGGGCGTCCGCTGGGCCTGGGAAAATCTGCGGCCGGAGTTTACCGTTGTGCTCAATAACGACGTGGAGATCGAACAGGAGGATTTTTCCCTCCGGATTACCGAAATTGATCAGGAACACCCCTTTGACCTGCTGGGCCCGGATATTGTCTCCGTGTTTTCCGGCATCCACCAGAGCCCCAAATCCCTGCACCGCTGCACGCTGGAATCCACCCGGAAAAAGCTGGCGTATGTGAAGCGCAGTCAGAACCCCATCCTCATGCTGCTCAGCAGCGGAGAGAAGTGGAACCCCGCTTTCTGGCGGCAGGTTCAGCGCTATAACCGGGCCAAGCAGAAGATTGACAGCTCCGTGCC
>JALFOM010000058.1 GCA_022782265.1 Clostridiales bacterium
CTGTTGCTGTCGCTCAGATCCTTTTTCAGCTTCTCATAAATCGTTGTATTCGGCGCCACAACAAAGAAGTTGCGGATGTTGTGCTGGGTATACAGGTAGGCAATGAACGCACCCATCAGCCGGGTCTTGCCCACACCGGTAGCCAGAGCAAAGGTCAGCGACATGAAGTCCCGCTCAAAATCGGTACAGATTGGGTACATGGCATGGACAGCGCCCAGCGCAGCCTTCAGGTTCATACCCTTGCGGAGCTGCACAGTATTGACAATCTCCTCCAGAATTTTGAGGGACTGCGTCTGCGGCTTGCGCAGGGACATGACGCCGCTGATATAGTCTGTGGTATATTGAGGAAAATGATTATTCATCCTGCTCCTCCTCTTCCGCTTCATCGTCATAGACCGGTGGATGTACAATGTTCAGGTTGTAATCGGTCTTGCCGAACTCACAGCGGTCAAGCAGCATTTGCGGAATTTTTTTGACGGTGATATTGCCGTATGCCTTGTCCAGGCCGCTGTCAAAAGAGCGGCAGGCGATGATCAGGTATTCGCCCTCCTCCATGGTGTCCTTGATGGAGTCCAGATAGGTGCTGTTCAGGTGGCGGGTGGTCACAAAGAGATAGCTGTTTTCATTGCCCACGGACTGCTTCCAGAACAGGCTGCTGTCCGGCTGATAGCGGAAGCCCTCATGTAATGCAACAGCGGCGGCCAGCATATCTGCATCATACGCTTCATTGATGACGTACTCATCAAAGGGGTCTTTGTTGATAAGGGTCGGGGCAACCTCATAGAAACGGTAACCTCCGCCGCCCTGCCAGTTCTGTGCTTTGGTGATGCCGCCGGGGTCTTGTCCGGCGATGACCTTGTCCAGACGCACTTTGCAGTGCGTGTAGGCGTGGTCACCCATTTCCACGCCGATCCACCGCCGCCCCATTTTCTGTGCAACAGCGGCAGTAGTACCGGAGCCAAGGAAAGAGTCGAGAACCAAGTCACCGGGGTTGGAGGCAATGTGGATAATGCGTTCAATTAGGGTTTCCGGCTTTGGGGTATCAAAGATATTATCCTTTCCAAATAGGGCCATTATTTCTTTTTTCGCAGAGTCAGTATGCCCCACTTCTTCATGCGGCCACCACGTCCATGGAACAAGACCTTTGGCCTCAGATAAATAGTTTTTTCTTCTTGGAACACCGTTTCCATCATTCCCGAACGTTACTCTTCCTGCAAGAAATGCTTTCCTATATTCACTTTCTATTACTGCCCAGCATCGTCCTGCAGGAGGTGTATGCACTTTACCATTCGGCGCAACAATTTCGTACATTTGATTAGGCCTGTATCCCTGCGCAAGTAAAGAAACGGACTGCCACGGCCCTCTTGGATCATTATCGGGATTCTTATATATTTTCGTTTGCTTTTCAGTTAAAGGCAAATAGTGCCTAACCTCTTTGAACTTATCCTTATCCTTAACATATACCAAAATATATTCATGAGAATCCCCGATTGCTTCACGGTTTTCTCGCGAATAACGTTTTTGCCATACAATAGAAGCAAGAAAGTGCTGACGGCCAAACACCTCATCAGCAAGCACCTTTAAGTAATCTCTTTCATCGTCATCAATGCTAATCCAAAGGCTTCCTTCTTCGGACAGCAGTCTCCACAGGATTTCTAACCGTGGCCGCATCAAATTCAGCCACTGACTATGTTCCAGATTATCATCGTAATGTTCAAATGCCGACCCGGTATTATACGGAGGGTCAATGTAGATGCACTTCACCTGCCCAGCGTATTTGCTCTCCAGCGCTTTCAGCGCCAGAAGGTTGTCCCCGTGAATCAGCATGTTCTGGGTATCCGGGTCAGAAGCCGTGTTGGACAGAGCGGCATTTTCAATCAACAGGCGCGGCTCCACACGGATCGGCTCATCCTTGCCGTACCAGGTCAGTTCCAGCTTATTGGCCATTGTCGTTTCCTCCGTCCGTTCCTTTTTCCGGCAATTTGCCAGACTGCGCTGCCAACTTCTTCTCCTGTGACTTTACCCGCCGTTCCAGCTTCTTGATATCCTCAGCCGGCGGCAGATTTTCCGGTTTGATTCCACGCTGTCCCAACATCTCCCGGACAGAGAGGTTGTTCTGCACGTGTTCGCCGGTGATGGCGCGTTCACCCTGCAAATCTTTCTCTTCCACGTTGTAGTTGGTCATTTCGGTTGCCAGATTCTTGGCGGCAATCGTCAATGTCGGCAAAAAATCCGCAAGGGGACGGGTATCCTTGACGCCAAGGCGGTCTTTCATTTCCTGCGTGGTATACCCACCGAAGAGCGCACGATCCCCCTTGGAACGAATGCGGCCAAAACCGGCATCATCGACCCCGCGCTCATAAATATTCTGGGAAAGGCGTTTCTCCGATTCACGCAGTCTGCCCCGGGCTTCTGTGCGCTCAATCAGAGCAATGCGTTCCTCAATCAGTTCCTGCTTTCTGGTCTGCACGGCAAAATAGCTCTGGGCAAAAGCGATTTCTTCCTTTTTGGGATCGCCGTTTTGCGCAATCAGATAACAGGCATAACGCGTCAGCATATAGTCCTTCACAGGTCTGCGAGCGCCCTTGCCGGTCTCGATCATTTTCGTGACCTCACGAAAATGATCCGCCACCTCGATACCGCTGGTTTCACAGGATTCCATTGCACGGGAAACCGCTTTATCAAAGTTTTCCCATCGCTCATATCCCAGCAGGGGCATCAACTCCCGGGCATACCAGAATTCAATATGTGCGCCCTCATCGCTATGTATCACAAGGTCAAACTGCTCTTTGATCTGGCTGACTCTCTTTTTATCCATTACATTTCCTCCGCATGATCCGGCAAAAATTCCAGAATATCGTCCACGCCGCAGTCCATCACACGGCAGATATTTTCAATTGTTTCCAGCGATAAATAGCCGTTCCGTTTCATCCGGGCGATAATATTGGCCGAAAATCCTGCTTGATGCTGTAGCTGGGCAGGAGTCATGTCTTTCTCAATCAACATGTGGAATAGTTTTTTATAGCTTACAGCCATAAGGCACCTCCGCGCGTGTAGATAAATGTGTATAGAAATATTATATCACGCAATCGTGATTTTTTCAACATCAAGCAGCCCTATCACAGAGCCTTTTCTGTGATAGGGCTTTTTTATTTTTAGATTTTTTCGGCCAACTAACCTTTTCTTGTCCAGATAGATCAGTGAGAAAAAGATTTGGATAACAGCATCCTTTTTTCGTTCAAACAGCCGCTTTTCGGAAAACCGCTTCTGAAACAGCTCAGTATAGTCCTTCAGGAAGAAGACAAATAAGTTGGTAGTGGGATAAAAGCTAAGCGTGCTGTGAATTCTGAAAATAGTAATGTTTTATACCCTATTATACCCTTGATTTTGAGGGTATAATAGGGTATAATTTTGCATATAATAGTTTCACCGGGGAGGTGTACCATGGAACTGTCTGAACTTCAAGCCAAGATTACGGAGCTGGAGCAGCAGATTGCGGAGCTGCCTGCAGG
The DNA here is from genome assembly GCA_022782265.1 of Clostridiales bacterium. Classification (GTDB taxonomy): domain Bacteria; phylum Bacillota; class Clostridia; order Oscillospirales; family Oscillospiraceae; genus Limivicinus. The sequence goes on from JALFOM010000058.1 coordinate 3,513, forward strand.
CTCCGTCACAAAGAAGACGATCAACGGCAATGTGTATTTCTATCACCGCTGGACAGAGAACAAGAAGCGCCGGGAGAAGTATATTCCTGCAGAAGAGGTGGATTCTTTTCGGAAGCAGATTGAGCGACGAAAAGCACTGGAAAAAGAATTGAAGGCGCTGCAGAAGCAGCTGCCCATGAAATCCGTATCTGCCGTTTCTGCACATACCTTTGCAACGAATATCCGCACTGGCGAGGCACTGCGTACCTTTTCTGCCTCTGTACGCAAATATCGCAAGCGCGAATGCTTCCGGCAGCTGCATGACTATATTTACGGAGAGCCGCAGGATAAAGTGTTCATTCTCTATGGTTTGCGCCGGACGGGAAAAACAACCATAATCCGTCAGATCTTCGTAGAGATGAGCGACGCAGAGCTTTCGAAAGCAGCTTTCATTCAGATCACAGCAAGAGACACACTGGCTGATGTGAACCGCGATCTCAAAGCGTTGGAGGAACAGGGCTTCCGCTATGTGTTTCTCGACGAAGTAACACTGATGGAGGACTTTATTGAGGGCGCGGCGCTGTTCTCTGATGTGTTCGCCGCCTGCGGAATGAAAATTGTGCTGTCCGGCACAGATTCGCTGGGTTTTCTGTTCACGGAGGATGAACAGCTCTACGACCGCTGTATTCTGCTGCACACGACCTTCATCCCTTACCGCGAGTTTGAGTCTGTTCTTGGTATCCACGGCATTGATGAATACATCCGCTTCGGCGGCACCATGAGCCTCGGCGTCGTTCACTATAACGAAACCTCCACATTTGCCAGCAAGAAAAGCGCCGATGAGTATGTGGACACAGCCATTGCCCGCAACATCCAGCATTCACTGCGCTGCTACCAGTACGAGGGGCATTTCCGGCACCTGCGTGATCTCTACGACAGGAACGAGCTGACCAGCGCCATCAACCGGGTGGTGGAGGACATCAACCACCGCTTTACGCTGGAGGTGCTGACACAGGACTTCAAGTCCCATGACCTTGGCATTTCTGCCAGCAACCTGCGGCGGGACCGTGAAAACCCGACGGATATTCTGGACCACATCGACCTTGCCGCTGTGACGGAAAGCCTGCGGCAGCTGCTGGATATCCGCAATCGGGCAGAGCAGACCGTTGCGCTGAATGATGTCCATGCGGCGGAGATCAAAGAATATCTGGACCTGCTGGATTTAACGCAGGACATTGATGTGCGATATCTGCCGGATGTCAGCCGGAAATCCAGCCGGACGGTGATCGCCCAACCCGGCCTCCGCTATGC
>JALFOM010000066.1 GCA_022782265.1 Clostridiales bacterium
TTGTTGAACCCGGCCACCAGGGTGGCGTCCGGGCGCTGCATATAGATGAGCATGGTGTTGTTGACGGAGTAGCGGTGGAACTTGGACATGACGGACAGATAGCGCATATACTTCTCGCTCTCAAACAGTTCCTTGATACCCTGTTCAATGCCCGCTGTGATCTCTTGTAACCGTTCTCGATTGGTGGTCTTATCAGCCATGAATTTCACTCTCCTTTCCAATTTGGCTATTTCTGATTGATGTTCGGCAATCCACAGCTTTTGCTCCTCCGGGCTGTTCTCCAGAAAAAAATCCAGCAGATAGCCCACATAGTCCTTTTTCTGGATTGCCTCCATGAATCGGGGATGTGGATTTTCCTCCGGTGTTTTGGGTGTGTAGTCCGTTTTCCACTTGCGGAGCAAATGAAAGTAGTCGGCCAGGACACGAAAGGCATGGTCTCGGTCCTCCTTGAATTTCTGCGCCTCGGATTTCTGGCGGACATGGCGTCGCCGGGGAGGGGCCTGACTGTCATAAGCCAGGCCAAAATCCTGGGCCAGCTTCTCGGCGGCCTCTTTGGGGGACAGATTGTAGAGCCTCGCTGTGAAGTCAATCACATCGCCGGTGGCTCCGCAGCCAAAGCAATAAAAATATTCCTCGTTCAGCTTCATGCTGGGATTTTTGTCATCGTGGAAGGGACAACAGGCCATGCCGCTCCGGTTGACCTCGATTCCGTACATCTGCGCTGCTTCTCGGACGGTGATGGACTGCTTGACAGCCTCAAAGACACTTTCAGCCATGCTTACTCATTGCCTTTCTTGGGGGTGGGCGGCCTGTATCCGGCAGCCTTGGCCAGTTCACTGGCTGCCTTACGGCGCTCGGCGCTGTAAGGTTCCCGGACGGACACACAGCGTTTGGGAACGAGAAAGGTCTGGCGGTCCTTTTTCACAATCTGGTCCGGGTATTTCTCTGCCAGTCGCCGCAGCTTCTCCAGCAGCCGGGGGTCATGGGTATAGACCTCGGCGGTGGCTTCGGCCTGGTTGTAGAGGATGATGGTTTCCTGTTCATAGCGTGAGAGCTTCATCGTTTGCCACCTTTCTGCTGGTCAAACTCCAGCTTGAAGTTGGCGTACTGCCCATCATCCGCCAACACCACAGTGGCATCGTAGGTCTTGCCGGTTTTCTCGGAGTACAAGCCCCTCACATGAGCGCGGCCATCTTTGAGCAGTGCCGTTACGATGGCTTTGGTAGGTTGCTTGTGCTTCATCTCCCACCACTTGTTGTTTTTCCAAATTGCAAATTTGCAAGATTCTGTCTGACAGAAGAAGCCTTTTTGCATTTCTGCAACCTCTCCGCCACAGCGGGGGCATTTGCCCACCACTTCGTGGGAAGGGCTGAACAAATACTCCGTTCCCTTGATAGCTTGATAGGTTCCCACAAGTTCTTTGAGCATGGCACTAATCCCAGCCATGAAATCCTCCGGGGCCAGCTCGCCACGCTCGATCTCACCCAGCCGGTACTCCCACTCAGCAGTCAGAAGGGGCGATTGCAGCTGCTCCGGCAACACGGTGATAAGGGATACCGCGTCATGGGATGGCATGAGCTGCACGGTTTTCTTGCTCTTTTTGCGCTCCAAAAAGCCGGTGGAAACCAGCTTTTCCAGAATCCCGGCGCGGGTGGCCGGGGTCCCCAGGCCCTTGCGCTCGGCATCCTCCGGCATATCGTCCTTCCCGGCAGTCTCCATTGCGGAGAGTAGCGTATCTTCGGTGAAGTGCTTGGGCGGGGTGGTCTTGCCCTCCTTGACGGTAGCACCAGAAAGGGGCAGCGTCTGACCTTCAGACAGCTCAGGCAGAGCCTTGTCCTCGGGTTCTTTGTCCTGCTCCACATTCTTCAGCCCTGCGCGATAGGCAGCGTCCAGCGCCCGCCAGCCGTAATTTTTCACTGTGCGGCCTTTGGCAGTAAACTCCGCTCCGGCGCACTCGACAACAACGGCGGTTTCCGCAAAGGTATAGGGCTGGGCCACGGCGCACAGCAGGCGCAGAGCCACCAACTCCAGCACCGCCTTTTCGCCCACCGGCAGGCCGGACAGGTCCGCGCCCTGGAGGTTGCGGGTAGGGATCACTGCATGATGGTCGGTCACTTTCTTGTCGTTGACAATCTGGGCGGCATTGCAGGCAATCTCCATGCCATTGGAAAAGGGCATCGCCCCGGCAGTGAGCTGGACCAGCTCCGGTAGACTCGCCGCCATATCCGAAGTCAGATAGCGGCTGTCCGTCCGAGGGTAGGTACAGAGCTTCTTTTCATACAAATTTTGCAGGTAGTCCAGGGTTTGCTGGGCGGTGAACCCCAGCAGCCGGTTGGCGTCCCGTTGGAGGGTGGTCAGGTCATAGAGGGCGGGCGGCTTCTCG
>JALFOM010000104.1 GCA_022782265.1 Clostridiales bacterium
ATATCGACACCATGCTGAAAACCCAGCACAAGATGATGATCTCCACCCACCACATGGTGACCAACGTCCTTGTCGAGTTCAACGAGGACGGCACCAAGGCCGCCAGTGAAGCCTATGTCTCCGCCTCCTGCAAGTACAGAACCAAGACCGGCAAGCCCAGCTTCACCGTGGAAGCCCACTGCCGCGACATTGACCAGTGGGAAAAGCGGGATGGAAAATGGCTCATCGTCAAGCGCGTGGTGGCCGGAGACAACACCTATATCGTCCGCCCCGAGTATCTGGATGACTACAACAACAGCCGCGGCAAGAAGGCCGACCCCGCCGATCAGTTCTTCGCCAGCCTGAAGGATTGATATTATGTAAACCAGATCGGCCGATTATCCGGGATACGGTTAGTATTTTCGCCTTTTTTGTACAAAATGATGCAGTGATTTTAGACGTGATGTCCGTTGTGTCAAAGAGAAGTAAGTGATAAAATTAACACAATTACAGCAAAGACATTCCCCAAAAAAGAAAGGAGAAAAAACATGACCGACCTTGAAATCCTGATTGAGAAAGAAAAAATCAGAGACCAGATCTACACCTACTGCCGCGCACTGGACAGAATCGACAACGAGCTGGGCTACACCGTGTTTGCAGAGGACGCCGAGGTTGACTACGGCCCCACCTACAAGGGAACCGGCAGAGGCTTCATTGACATGATGCTCAAGCAGCACCGCGCCATGGTGTCCACCCACCACATGATGACCAACATCCTCATCAAGTTCAATGAGGACGGCACCAAGGCCGCCAGCGAGACCTATATGTACGCCGGCTGCAAGTACAAGGACAGAAAGACCAAGAAGGCCACCTTCACCGTTGAGGCCCGCTGCCGCGACATCGACCAGTGGGAGAAGCGGGACGGCAAATGGGTTATCGTCAAGCGCGTTGTCGCCGGCGACAACACCTTCCTTGTGATGAATCCCACCTACACCGACGACTACAACAACGGCCGCGACAAGGTGAGAGACATCTCCTACGACTTCCTGGAGTCCGTTGATTAATCCTGAGGTAAACCGACTGCCCGGTGGGGAATCCCGCCGGGCAGTTTTTTGCCTCCCCTGTGTAAGGGGAGGCTTCTCATTCCGGGAATGACAGACAGCGTTATTTATGCTATAATCAGCCAAAAGGGGGTTGAGATCATGTTTTTTGACACACATGCCCATTATGACGACAAGGCCTTTGACGCCGACCGGACGGCGCTGCTGAACGCGCTGCACGATCAGGGCGTAGACCTGATTATAAACCCGGGCTGCGACGAGGACAGCAGCCGGGCCGCTGCAGCGCTGGCGGAGGAGCTGCCCTTTGTGTACGCCGCCGTGGGCGTTCACCCGGAGGAGCTGTCGTCTTACAGCGGCAGTCTGGAGCCCGTCCGGGCGCTTTCCGCCCATCCCAAATGCGTGGCCATCGGGGAGATCGGCCTGGACTACTACTGGGACGCGGAGCACAAGGAGGAGCAGAAAGCCCTCTTCCGGCAGCAGATCGAACTGGCACTTGAATCAGGTAAACCGGTTATCGTCCACGACCGGGAGGCCCATGGGGACTGTCTGGACATTGTCCGGGACTATCCTGAGCTGCGGGGCGTGTTCCACTGCTATTCCGGCAGCGCCGAGATGGCCAGGGAGCTGCTGCGCCGGGGCTGGTATCTGGGCTTTGACGGGCCTGTGACCTACAAAAACGCCCGAAAGACTCTGGAGGTGCTGGAGATTTGCCCTCTGGACCGGATATTGATCGAGACAGACAGCCCCTATCTGACCCCGGTGCCCAAGCGGGGCAAACGCAACAACTCGGGAAACCTGTGCTATATTGCGGAGAAAATCGCAGAAGTGAAGGGCCTCAGCCCGGAGGAGATCGCCCGGATCACCATGGAAAACGGCAGAAGGCTGTTTGGCGTCTGAAAGGAGAGCGCGATGACCGATTATCCTGAACTTGAGCGGCAGCTCACCGCGCTGATCCGCGGTGTGCCTCATTTTATCGCCAACCTTTCCAACGCCTCCGCGCTGCTTTTTGCCGCGCTGGAGGACATCAACTGGGCGGGTTTTTACCATATGGAGCAGGGCCGGCTGGTGCTGGGACCCTTTCAGGGCAAACCCGCCTGCATAGAGATCCCGCTGAGCAAAGGGGTATGCGGCGCGGCAGCGTCCAAAGGGGAGACCGTGCTGGTGGAAAATGTCCATGAATTTCCCGGACATATCGCCTGCGACAGCGCCTCCAATTCCGAGATCGTCATCCCCATACGAAAAAAGGGCGCTGTGGTGGGCGTCCTGGATATCGACAGCCCCACCGTGGGCCGCTTTACAAAGGCAGACAAAGAGGGCCTTGAGCGCTTTGTCAAGGCCCTGGAGCGGGAACTGTTTTCTGCCTCCCCTGTGTAAGGGGAGGTGGCATTTGCGAAGCAAATGACGGAGGGGTTGCATTAACTGCCCAGCGTGACCAAAAGAAACAATCCCTCAGTCAGCCTGCGACTGACAGCTCCCTTTACACAAGGGAGCCTTTTCAGGCCTCCCCTTCAGGGGAGGCTTTTTTTACTTCTCCGCGGCACGCTTTTTTCCTTGGCGCTTGCAGAGTATATTATAGAGGAAAAGCCCCAGGGCGCTGAGCACAAAGGTGACGGCAAAGATCACCAGGGCAAAGAGATAGCTCTCCTCACCCAGAGCGTCCCCGCCGGCGGTGGAGGTGACGATGGAGGGAAGCCGGCCCAGCGAGCAGATGATGAGCAGCACCGGAAGTTTAATATCCGTAAGCCCCGCATAATAGCACAGCAGGTCCTTGGGCGTCCCCGGCAGCATGAAGATCAGCAGGAAAAGCAGGTTTCGCCTGGGCGAAGAGCGGAGAAAGCGCAGGGAGCGGAGCTTTTCCCGGGAAAAAAAGACCTCCACCAGCCGCAGCCCGTAGCGCCGCACCAGGCAGATCACCGCCGCGCTGCCCAGAGAGGCTGCCAACAGGCACAGCAGCGTGCCCTTCACCGCGCCGAAGGCGTAGCCCCCGGCGATCTCCAGCGGCTCTCCCGGGATCAGCGCCGCCAGCACCTGCACCGCCACCATGCCCATGTAGGCCAGCATCCCCCAGACGCCGTGGCCTTCCACCCAATCACGGAACTTGTCCGGGTCTGAGGCAAAACGGACCATGGGCCGGCCGATCACCGCGCACAGCAACACCAGCATCAGCAGCAGGGTGCAGAATGAGGCGATGCTGATCGTTTTTTGTTGTTTTCGGCTCAATTCTCTTTTTGTTTTCATGTCTGTTCCAGCAATCATCCGGCCCGGCTCAGCTCCGCGAGCCGATACAGGCTGCCCTCAAAAACACACCGGGCCTCCGGCAGGGAGGCATAATCCTGGGGCCGCATCAGGGAAGGCGGCTTGGGCAGGGCACAGACCCCACTGTCCTCCAGCACCTCGCCCACAAACTGAGAGCAGAAATAATGCCCTTCCCGCTCTTCTTCAATGCCCAATTTGCACAGGGCCAGCCCCTTTATACTGTAACGGTAATCCAGCCGGTTTTCAAGCATTTTTTCCACCTTCCGCCGCGCTTTTCCGTAGGCAGAGCGGGAGACCGGCAGGGCGTACAGGGCGCAGGGCATCTCCGCGTGGCGGCAGAAATAGCCCTCGCGCAGATCTTCCTGTACAAGCCCTGCCGGAAGGGGAAAGGCGGCGTTTCGCCGGGCGAAGCTGCAAAGGCTTTGCAGCTCCGGGTCAAAGGCCAGGGACACATGGGTGTAGCTGTCCCCGGTGAAAAGGCTGATGGCTCCGGAAAGCAGGGTGCCGGAGCGGGTGAGCAGGATGTAGATCCCGCCGTTGTTGTTTTCCGTCATGGTTTTCACCTCTGGTGCTGATTAAAATGCGTACTGAACAAAGCCGCAAGCCATGAAAGCAATGACTAAATTCCATAAAAACCGTTAAAAGAGCCGTTTTTATGGAATTTCGCGGCATACGCCGCTGAATAAACCGCTTTGCGGTTTATTCAGCAGTCATTATTATAGCGGAGAGGGGATTAAGAAAAAATCGGGCGAATGTTTATGATTGCTTTAAGATTTTCTCTGCGGAAAAAACAAAAAGCGGCAAAACTTTCGATTTAAATGCAAAAAGTGCTTGACTTCACTGCCACATAGTGCTAAAGTGAGGCTATCCCAAAGGGAGGCAACGCTATGTTCAAGTTCCGTTTTGTATTTGCATATGGCTTTACCTATTACTTTTTCAGAAGCTGTAATAGTCATTTGTGCTGCAATTAACGGACCTTCACCCTGACGCTAACGTGGCTGCACAGATGACACTCTGTGCAGCCACTTTTGTCTCTGTCGGGAAAAATCCGAAAACTTACATTTGGAGGAAGAAAAAATGAAAAAGATCCTTGCTCTGGTCTGTGCCGTTCTGATGGTTCTGGCACTGACCGCCTGCGGCCAGACCGCCGCCCCCGCGGAGAGCGCCGCTCCCGCCGAAGCTCCTGCCGATGTTGCCGAGCAGACCTTTACTGTGGGCATCTGCCAGCTGGTTCAGCACCCTGCTCTTGACCTGGCCACCCAGGGCTTCAAAGACGCCCTCACCGAGCTGATGGGCGACTCCGTCACCTTTGTTGAGCAGAACGCCTCCGGCGACGCCGCCACCTGCTCCGTTATCTGCACCCAGTTCGTGTCCGACGAGGTTGACCTGATCATGGCAAACGCCACGCCCGCCCTGCAGGCTGCCGCTTCTGCCACTGCGGACATCCCTGTTCTGGCCACCTCCATCACCGACTATGGCACCGCCCTGAGCATTGAGGACTGGACCGGCGTCACCGGCATGAACATCTCCGGTACCTCCGACCTTGCTCCTCTGGACGGCCAGGCCCAGGTCCTCAACGAGCTGTTCCCCGAGGCCAAGACCGTTGGCATCCTCTACTGCTCTGGCGAGCCCAACTCCAAGTACCAGGCTGACACCATCAAGCCCATGCTGGAAGGCTACGGCTACACCGTCACCGAGTACACCTTTGCCGACTCCAACGACGTCTCCAGCGTGGCTGCCACCGCCTGCAGCGAAGTGGAAGTGCTCTACATCCCCACTGATAACACCGCCGCCTCCTGCACCGAGGCCATCAACAACGTGGCCCTGAACGCCGGCGTTCCCATCATTGCCGGTGAGGAAGGCATCTGCGCCGGCTGCGGCGTGGCCACCCTGTCCATCTCCTACTACGACATCGGCTATACCACCGGCGAGATGGCCTATGAGATTCTGGTTAACGGCGCCGATGTCTCCGCCATGGAGGTCCAGTACGCTCCTCAGTTCACCAAGGAGTACAACGCTTCCATCTGCGAAGCTCTTCAGATCACCGTTCCCGAGGATTACGTCGCTATCGGCGAGTAATTCAAGAAAGAAATAACAAAGGAGAAGACCCGTGAGTATTGCAGCGTATTTTTCATCGCTCAGCCTGCTCAAGCTGCTGAAAAATGTACCCGGCGGCGTGGCGCAGGGCCTGATATGGGGGCTTATGGCTCTCGGTATCTATATCACCTTCCGGCTGCTGGATGTGGCTGACCTGACCGTGGATGGTTCCTTTACCACCGGCGGCGCGTGCACCGTCATGCTCATTTTAGCCGGATGGCCGGCCTGGGCCGCTCTGCTGGTGGCGCTGATCGCGGGCCTGCTTGCGGGCTTCTGCACCGGAATGCTCCATACCAAGCTGGGTATCCCGGCCATTCTCTCCGGCATTCTGACCCAGTTTGCCCTTTACTCCGTGAACCTGCATATCATGGGCATGGCGGCAAACAAGGCGGTAAGCGTGGACAAGTTTGATCTTGTCCTCTCTTCCCGCAATATCCCCTCGGCCATCATCACCGGCGTGCTCATCGCGGCTGTGCTGGTGGCCCTGGCCTACTGGTATTTCGGCACCGAGCAGGGCTCCGCCCTCCGCTCCACCGGCGATAATCCCGCCATGAGCCGGGCACTGGGCATCAATATCGACAACATGAAGGTTCTGGGCCTGTCTCTCAGCAACGGCGTTGTGGCCCTTGCCGGCGGACTGATGGCCCAGTATCAGGGCTTCGCGGACATCAACATGGGCCGCGGCGCCATCGTCATCGGCCTTGCCGCCGTCATCATCGGCGAGGTGCTGGGCCGGGCCGTTCTGGGAAAACGGATGAATTTCCTGGGCACATTGAGCTTTACCGTTCTGGGCGGCGTGCTGTACTACATTGTGGTGGTCATCGTGCTGTGGCTCAAGCTCAACTCCAACGATCTGAAGCTCTTCACCGCCATCATTGTGGCCGTGTTCCTGGCCGTGCCCCATTTCCGGGACAGGGCGCAGAACTCCTTCCGCAAAAGTAAGAAGAAGGAGGTAAAGACCGATGCTTGAGATCAGGAATATCAGCAAGACCTTCAATCCCGGCACCATTAACGAGAAAAAGGCGCTTTCCGACCTGAGCCTGACCCTGAAGGACGGGGACTTTGTCACCGTCATCGGCGGCAACGGCGCGGGAAAATCCACCCTGCTCAACGCCGTGGCCGGCGTCTGGCCGGTGGACAGCGGCAGCATATTGCTGGACGGGGAGGACATCACCGCCCTGCCCGAGCACAAGCGGGCAAAGTATATCGGCCGCGTGTTCCAGGACCCCATGATGGGCACCGCGCCCAACATGCAGATGGAGGAAAACCTGGCTCTGGCCCTGAGAAGGGGACAGAAAAGGGGACTGCGCTGGGGCGTGACCAAGGCCGAGCGCCAGGAATACCGGGAAAAGCTGAAAACTCTGGGCCTGGGCCTTGAAGACCGGATGACCGTGAAGGTGGGCCTGCTGTCCGGTGGCCAGCGCCAGGCGCTGACGCTGCTGATGGCCTCTTTGCGAAAGCCCAAGCTTCTGCTGCTGGACGAGCATACCGCCGCCCTTGACCCGGCCACCGCCGCCAAGGTGCTGGAGCTGTCCGACCAGATTGTGGAAGAAAACGGCCTGACTGCCCTGATGATCACCCACAACATGACCGACGCCATCAAGCACGGCAACCGCCTGATTATGATGGATCAGGGGCGCATCATCCTGGATATCGAGGGCGAGGACAAGAAGCATCTGACCAAAAAGGACCTGATGGATAAATTCGCCCAGGTCGCCGGATATCAGCTGGACAGCGACGAAACGCTGCTGACGAAAAACTGAAAAGCAATAGTACAGGGAGGCGCAAAAGCGCCTCCCTGTTGTGTTGACGGCCCCCTGTCATCCCACGCATAAGCGAAGGCTCCCGTTCGGGTGCGGTGGGCGTCCTGCTTACGGGATTCTTCACCGCCGCGCTGTCCAGAATGACAGTGAATCTGGTATCACTACTCGGCGCTGTCCCGGCGCAGGCCGTGCATGAAGCCGTTGATCTCCGCCGTGTGGATATCCCCGCCGATGATCTCTTTCCCCTGAACATACAGCGTCACGATCACCGTCTGGGAACAGTTGGGGTAATTGGTCACAAAATAGCTGTACTGCCTGCAGCTTTCCCCTGCGTGCTTTGACAGGTCGTAGCCCTGTTCTTTTTGTATACGGTTATACTCTTCCATGATCCCCTCCATGCTCTCGGGGATTACAATGTTCCGGCAGTCCTCGCTGGTGACGTCGATCTCCCAGCCCAGCTCGCTGAGGAACATTTCCCGCCCTTCCGTCGTCGAAACATCCGGCCCCCTGTCTCTGCCCAGCCAGCGCAGAACGATCAGCAGCGTCAGCGCCGCCGCGATGAGAAGCACGATGGCAAGGGCTTTTTTTCGCGTGAATACCTTCCTCTTTTCAAGCATTTCCTCTCACCTCAGGAAAAAGCTATTCAAATTCCGGCCAAAGTATGCTATACTGTTTTCATTATGGGCTTTCGGAGGGGGAAAACCATGCCGTTGATCAGACTGGACAAGTTCATATGCGACCAGGGCCTTGCCGCCAGAAAAGAGGTCCGGCAGATCATCAAAGCCGGGCGCGTCCGCCTGGACGGCGCGGCCGTTACCGCCCCCGAAACCAAATTTGACCCGGAGAAATCCCTGGTGGAGCTGGATGGCAGCCCCCTGGGCTACGCCCGCTTCCGCTACTACATGATGGATAAGCCCTCCGGCGTGCTTACCGCCACCCGGGACGGGAAGCAGAAAACCGTCCTGGACCTGGTTACGCCGGAAATGCGCCGCATGGGCATTTTTCCCGTGGGCCGGCTGGACAAGGATACCAGCGGACTGCTTTTGCTGACAAACGACGGAAATTTTGCCCACCGCGTGATTTCGCCAAAATCTGAGGTCGAAAAATTGTATTATGCAAAGGTCGATGGCCTGCCCGATCTTTCCGACTGCGAGGCCTTTCAACAGGGCCTGATCCTGGCTGACGGCACCCGCTGCCTGCCCGCCAGGCTGGAGCTTCTGGGCGGAAATGAATGTTATGTGGTTGTAATGGAGGGCAAGTACCACCAGGTCAAGCGGATGCTGGCCTCCCGGGGAAAACCGGTGCTTGCGCTGCGCCGTCTGGCCGTGGGCGGACTGAGTCTGGACTCCGCCCTGTCTCCCGGCGGATTCCGGGAGTTGACAGAAACGGATTTGTGCAGAGTGTTCATGGGCAGATAGCCGAAAAAAACAGCGCGTGGTTTACCATAATTTGAGCGTAAAAGCGATAAAACGAAAAAAATTAACAAAAAAACATTGGAATTTCTATTGAAAATACCAAAATAATGAGGTATCATAGAGAAAGAGAAAATGCGGGAGTATGGTATTTTCGCCATAACGCACAGGAGGCTACGATTATGTCCAGTAGAATTTTCCAAGGTGTGATCACTCAGATGAAGGATGCCGTCGACAGGACCATCGGCGTGGTGGACGATCAGGGCTATGTTGTGGCGAGCAGTGAGCTTGCCCTGATCGGTTCCCGGCTTGACGACTTCCATGTTTATGAGCTGGAGGGGGCTGAGCATCCCGTTTCCAGCGGCAGCAGAACCTACAAACCCCTTGTATCCAGCGGCTCCAGCTTCGATTTTACCGCCTTCACGGAAGGGACCGACGCACTGGCCAGAACCGTCTGCGCCGTTGCCGCCGTGGCTTTTAACGAGGCAAAGAACAATTACGAGGAAAAGCACAACAAGGCCGCCTTCGTCAAGAACATCATCTCCGACAATATCCTGCCCGGAGACGTGTATGTCCGGGCCAAGGAGCTGCACTTTGTCACCGACGAGCCCAGAAGCGTGCTTCTGGTCCGCCAGATGGAAAATTCCGATGTGGCGGCGGTGGAGCTGATTCAGCGGCTGTTCCCGGACAGACAGAAGGACTTTGTCATCAACATCAACGAGTCCGACGTGGTTGTGGTCAAGGCGCTGCCCTCCGCCGACTGCAACGAGGAAATACATAAGATCGCTCTCGGCATTGAAAAGGCTCTGCACGACGAGCTGGGCATCAAATGCGTCATCGGTATCAGCACCGTGGCTCACCATCTGCGGGAGCTGGCCGACCGCTATAAGGAAGCCCAGGTCGCCATCGACGTGGGCCGGGTCTTTGAAAGCGACAAGACCATCATCAACTATGAAAACCTGGGGCTGGGCCGCATCATCTACCAGCTGCCCACCACGTTGTGCGAGATGTTCCTCAGAGAGGTGTTCAAGAAAAATCCCATCGAGACCCTGGATGAGGACACCCTGGAGACCATCAACAGGTTCTTCGAGAACAACCTGAACGTATCCGAGACCTCCCGCAAGCTCTATGTCCACCGCAATACCCTGGTCTACCGGCTGGAGAAGATCAAGAAGATCACCGGCCTGGATCTGCGGGAGTTTGACCACGCCATTGTGTTCAAGGTGGCCATGATGGTAAAGATGTATCTCGATTCTCTGAATAATACCAAGTTTTGAGATACCTTTTCACATAGATTTCCCCTGGCAAAAACCCTGTTTGGAGGATAACTGACTTATGGTTCAAATGAATGATGTGCGGATGGTCTACCAGAGCAGCGGCACTGTGGCCCTGGACGGAGTGGACCTGACCATCAACGAAGGAGAATTTGTCTTTCTTGTCGGGCCTTCCGGCTCTGGCAAGACCACGATCATGAAGCTCATTACCGGCGAGATCCGGGCCAACGACGGGCAGATCATTGTCAATGATTTCGACATGCGCCGCATCAAACGGCGCAAGCTCCCCAAAGTGAGAAGGACGCTGGGCGTCATATTCCAGGACTACCGCCTGATTGAGAATATGAACGTCTATGACAACGTGGCCTTTGCCATGCGCGTTGTAGGCGCGTCCAACAAGGAGATCAAAAAGCGCGTGCCCTATGTGCTGGAGCTGGTTGGCCTTGAGGGCCGCGAAAAGCGCATGCCCAACGAGCTTTCCGGCGGCGAGCAGCAGCGTGTGGCCATCGCAAGAGCCTTGGTGAACAATCCCCGCATGATCGTGGCGGACGAGCCTACCGGCAACCTGGACCCGGTGCGCAGCCTGGAGCTGATGCTCCTGTTTGAAAAGATCAACGAGATGGGGACCACCATTCTGGTCGTCACCCACGAAAAGGAGCTGGTCAACGCTTTCTCCAAGCGCGTTATCACCATTGATAACGGCCATGTGATCAGCGACGGAATGGATGGGTATTACAGCTATGAGATTGAGTAGAAGCGGATATCTGATTCGCGAAGGCTTCCGCAGCATCACCACGCACGGATTCATGTCCTTCGCCACGGTGGCCATTATCATGGCCTGCCTGATTATCATCGGCAGCGTGTCCCTGCTGTCGGTGAATATCGACGCCATCATCAAGGGCCTGGAGAACCAGAACGAGGTCGTGGCCTTTGTGGATGAGACCTATACCCAGGAAGAGGCGGCGGCGCTGGAAAGCCAGATCGCCGCGCTGGATAACATCAGCTCCGTGCAGTTTGTCACCCGCACGGAGGCCATGGACAACTTCATGGGCAACTACTCCGAGGACCTGATGGAGGGTATCGACGAGACGGTGTTCCGCGACCGGTACATCATCCACCTGACGGATATCGCCCTGATGGCCCAGACCAAGACCGCCCTGATGGGCGTTGAGGGCGTGGCCAAGGTCAACGCTCACCTGGATTACGCAAAGATCTTTGTCACCATCAGAAACATCGTAAGCATCGTCTCTCTGGTACTGATCGTCATGCTGGTGTTTGTGTCTGTGTTCATCATGACCAACACCATCAAGCTTGCCACCTTTGGCCGGCGTGAAGAGATCGCCATCATGAAAATGGTGGGTGCCAACAATGGCTTTATCCGCCTGCCCTTTGTGGTGGAGGGTCTGGTGCTGGGCATCCTGGGCGGCGGTTTGGCCTTCCTGGCCGAGTGGGGCATCTACACTGTGCTCACCGGAAAGCTCATCGGCAGCCTGACCGGCAGCTTCATCACCGTAGTGCCCTTCAGCAATCTGGCCATGGAGATGTTCATCGCCTATATGGGCACCAGCATCCTGGTTGGTATTTTCGGCGCGCTGAACGCCATAAGGAACTATCTGAAAGTTTAAACAGCTTAGAACCATAAAGGATGCTTTTTTTGGAGACTTTATGAACAACAAGAAGATTATATCCGTAATCGCAGTCATTATGGCCGTGCTGATGCTGATGATGCTGATCGTCAGCGTGATCCCTGTCAGCGCCTTTGCCGAAGTTACCCAGGCCGATATCGACGAGGCCCAGCGCAAAAAGGACGAGCTGGTGGCCCAGCGTCAGGCAAGCCAGGAAAAAATCGACAAGCTGAAGGAACAGCAGGCCAGCGTCCTGGAACAGAAGGCCGCTCTGGACGAGCGCAACGAATACGCAAAACAGCAGCTTGCTCTGGTCCAGGAACAGATCGACATGTACTCCGAAATGATCGCCGAGAAGAAGAAAGAGGTCGAAGCGGCGAAAAACCGGGAAGAAGAGCAGCTTGAGCGCTATCGCACCCGGGTACGGGCCATGGAGGAAAACGGGGGCTACAATATTCTGACCCTGGTTTTCAACGCCGAGAGCTTCACCGCCCTTCTCACCAGCCTTGACGATATCGGCGAGATCATGGAGAGCGACCGCCGGCTGGAGGATGAGTACATAGCCGCCCGCCAGGAGCACGAGCGGGTTCAGGCCGAGTACGAAGAGGAAAAGGCCGGGCTGGAAGCCAAGCAGGCGGAACTGGAAGAGGAAAAGGTTGAGCTGGAAGGACTTCTGGCTGAGGCAGACCAGCTTCTGAAAGAGCTGGAAAAGGATATTGAAAAGGCCATCAGGGAATACGAGATCGCCGAGGCGGCCAGAGCGGCCGCGGCGGCGGAGCTGAGCAATCTGGTGGCGGAGCTGAACCGGCAGAACCAGGAAATTGCCAACGCAAACAACAATAATAATGCCAACGCCGGAGGAAACACCGGCAGCACCGGCGGCGATACCGGCAATACCGGCAGCACCGGCAATACCGGCAGCTCCGGGAACGGCGGCATGATCAGCGCCGGGTCCGAAGGCGTCCAGGGCACAGGCTCACTTGTCTGGCCCGTACCCTGCAGCCACACCGTCACCAGCCGCTTTGGTCCCCGAACCCACCCCATTACCGGCAAATACACCAACCATAACGGCATGGACATTGACGGCTACGGCCACGACGGCTATCCCATCGTCGCCTGTGATGCGGGCGTGGTTGTGGCGGCCAAGTGGAGCGATTCCTACGGCAACTATGTGATGATCGACCACGGCAACGGGATGCAGACCCTGTATGCCCATATGTCCGGTATGGCCGTGAAATATGGGGACACGGTGACCCAGGGCCAGACCATCGGCTACCTGGGCAGCACAGGCTGGTCCACCGGCACCCATTGCCACCTGGAGGTATATGTAAACGGAAGCCGCACCGATCCGGAGGCGTATTTCACAGGGATGACCTTCTATAACTGCTGAACCGACGCAGCCGGGCAGGCATTTTTGAGGAAAAACAATGAAGAAAAAAACAAAATCTTTACTGGCGCTGATTATGAGCGTGGTGACCGTGCTGAGCCTGGTCCTGGGTGCCCTGCCCACACGGGCTTACGCCGTGACCCAGAGCGAGATCGACGCGCTGAAAAAAGAGCGGGATAAGATCGCCGAGGCCAAAGCCGCCCAGCAGGCCATTGTGGACGAGCTGGAGGCCCAGCACGCGGACGTGCTGGAGCGGAAGCTGGCTTTGGATGACCGCAACGTCTATACCCTTGAGCAGATGGAGCTGAACGAGCAGGAGATTGCTCTGTACGACCAGATGATCGAGGAAAAAGCCAGGGAAGTGGACGACGCCAGAGCACTGGAAGAACAGCAGCTGGAGCGTTACCGCACCCGGGTCCGTGCCATGGAGGAAAACGGGAACTACGGTTTTCTGGCCCTTGTGCTCAACGCCGGAAGCCTGGGCGAGCTGCTTACCGCCACGGATGATATCGGCGAGATCATGGAGAGCGACCGCCGCCTGGAGGACGAGTACATCGCCGCCCGGGAACACACGGAAGAGGTAAAGGCGGAATACGAGGCATATAAGGCCGAGCTTGAGGCCAAACAGGCCACTCTCCGGGCTGAGCAGGTGGAGCTTCAGCGCCAGATCGACGAGGCTACCGACCTGATTAACCAGCTTCTTGAGGATATCGAGGGCAACGCCGAGGAGCTTGCCAAGCTCCAGGCCGCCCAGGACGAGGCCCAGAAAGAGATCGACCAGAAAGTGGCCGAGCTGGAGCGCCAGCGGGCGGAAGAGGAAGAGCGCCGCAGACAGGAAGCGGCCGCCAATAATCCCAGCAGCGGCGGCGGTGGAAGCAGCGGCGGCAGCGTCACCGGCACTGGCTCCTTTACCTGGCCCTGCCCCTCCTGTACATACATCACCAGCCGCGTGGGCTACCGCTGGCACCCGGTGTCCGGGCAGTGGAAATATCACTCCGGTCTGGATATCGGCGCGGCCTATGGCGCCTCCATTGTGGCTGCTGACGGCGGCACCGTCACCATCGCCGGCTTGAACGGCGGCTATGGCAACTGCGTGATGATCGACCACGGCAACGGCTACTATACCCTTTACGGACATATGTCCTCCATTGCCGTATCTGTGGGCCAAAGCGTCAGCAAGGGCGCAACCATAGGTTATGTGGGCAGCACCGGCGTTTCCACCGGCCCCCACCTGCACTTTGAGATCCGGCAGGGCACGACCATTCTCGACCCGGAGAACTGGTTCACCGGATTGACCTACGCCCCCGACGCGGGCGAGTAATACAATATTTTCAGTACACCCTTTCAAAGGGAGTATTGACAAGCCGGACAGCCGTTTTTGGCTGTCCGGCTGAAACGGTTTCAGGTTTTCAATCACAGAATCAAATCACCGGAAAAGAAGGAATGACATGAAGAAAAACAGCTTATCCGGAAGGATCCTTGCCGCTCTGGGCAGGGCCTTGTCGAGAATATTCAACGTGGGTATCCCCCTGAAATTCGTGCTGATCGCCCTGATTTTGTTCACCGGCGGGGCAATGTTCATTACCCGCTCCACCATCATCAAAAATGTGGGCGGCAAGGCGGACTATCAGGAGGCAATGCGCTATATCGAGATCAAGGACACCGTGGAAGAGAACTATATCGACCCGGTGAGCCGGGAGAGCATGGGCTACTCCGCGGCGGCAGCCATGATTTCGGGCCTGGGGGACAAGTGGAGCACTTTTATGTCCCCGGACGAGTACAAGACCTATCAGCTCTCCGCCTCCAATGAATATTCGGGCATCGGTATGTCCATCATGAAGGAGGCAAACTCCGGCGGTTTCCAGATCACCTCCATCAATTCCGGCAGTCCTGCCCAACTTGCGGGACTGAGCAGCGGCATGGTGATTGTGGCTGTGGACGGGGAGGATGTGACCGGTCTGGACGCCGACAGCTTCCGCACCCTTGTCCGCTCCAAGCAGAACACCAAGTTCACCATGGAGACCGGCAGCGGCGACAGCTATGAGGTCAATTGCGCGGCCACCTACGTCAACCCCGTGTCCTACCGTCTGGAAAAGACCGAGGCGGGCTATGTGAAGATCGATAATTTCGAGGCCGGCAGCGGCCAGGCGGCGATCGACGCCTTTGAGGACCTGCTGAACCAGAACGCTTCGGCCTTTGTTATCGACCTGCGGGGCAACCCTGGCGGACTGACCAGCGAGCTCCAGACCTTTCTGGACTATCTGCTGCCCAGCGGTGACCTGTTCGTGGCGGTGGATAAGGGCGGAAAGGAGGAGGTCTACACTTCTGACAGCATCTGCCTTGATATGCCCATGTGTGTGCTGGTCAACAGCCAGACCTTCAGCGAAGCGGAAATCTTTGCCGCCGTCTTGCAGGAGTGTGACTGGGCCACCGTCATGGGCGAGCCCACCACCGGCAAAACCCGTACCCAGCAGATCATCGAGATCAGCGATGGCAGCGCCATCCGCCTGTCCACCCACAGCTTTCTGACGCCCAACCGTGTGGATATCTCCCTCAACGGCGTGGTGCCGGACAGCATCGTGTATAACAGTGACCCATCCACCGTGGGCACCACCGAGGGGACTACCGGCGGCTCATCCGGCACGGCCAGCAGTTCCAACGATGAACAGCTCATCGCCGCGCTGAAGCTTCTCAGCCAGACCAGTTTTTGATTGACACCGGCAAAATAAATCACTATAATATTCCATTACGCGGACAAAATTATTTTCAATATATCAATAAAAAAGGAGACTGCTTTATGCCTGATCTGAGCAGATTCAAAATGAGCCAGGAGCGCCTGGACGCCCTGAAAGACGAGCTTTACTACCTGGAGACTGTCCGGGAAAAAGAGGTGGCGGAGCAGATCAAGGAAGCCAGAAGCTTCGGCGACCTGTCCGAAAACAGCGAATATGACGAGGCCAAAACCGAGCAGGGCAAGCTCTATTCCAAGATCGCCGAGCTGAAGGTCCTGATCGAGAACGCCGAGATTGTGGATAATACCGATGAAAACGTCCCCAAGGACACCATCACCCTGGGCAGCATTGTGCGGGTGCGGGACCTGGAGGACGGCTTTGAGGAGGCCTACGAGATCGTGGGCTCTCAGGAGGCAAACCCCAGAGCCGGCCGCATCTCCGACGATTCCCCCGTGGGCCGGGGGCTGAAGGGCCACAAGGCAGGGGACACCGTGACCATCAGCGCGCCTGCGGGCGATCTGCAGTTTTTGATCATCTCTGTGGAGAACAAGTGAAAAGCTTTTGTGAGGGTGAGTATGAGCGATGTGAATAACAGACAGCCTGCCGAAGAGCAGGAGCTGTCCGAAATTCTGCAGGTCCGGCGGGATAAGCTGAGCAGCCTGCAGCAGGAGGGGAGAGACCCCTTCCAGCAGACAAAGTTTGTGAGAACCGCCTGGTCTGAGGAAATCAAGGCCGATTTTGAGGGCTTTGAGAACAAAACCGTCTCTGTCGCCGGGCGCATCATGTCCAAGCGGGGTATGGGCAAGGCCATCTTCTGCCACATCAAGGACGATAAGGGCCAGATTCAGCTCTATACCCGGGCTGACGCTGTCAGCGAGCAGGAATTTGCGGACTTCCGCAAGTACGACATCGGCGACATTATCGGCGTCACCGGCTATGTGTTCAAGACCAAGACCGAGGAGATCTCCGTCCATGTGGAAAAGGTGACGCTGCTGTCCAAGTCCCTGCGCCCCCTGCCGGAGAAGTTCCACGGCATGACCAATACGGAGCTGAAATACCGCCAGCGCTATGTGGACCTGATCGTCAACGACGACAGCCGTCGGAATTTTGTGATCCGCTCAAAGTTTGTCAGCTATGTGCGGCATTTCCTGGACAACAGAGGCTATCTGGAAGTGGAGACCCCGGTGCTGAACACCATCTCCGGCGGCGCCACCGCCAGACCCTTCATCACCCACCACAATACCCTGGACCTGGACATGTACCTGCGCATCGCTACGGAGCTGAACCTGAAGCGGCTCATCGTGGGCGGCATCGAGCGGGTGTATGAGATCGGCCGGCAGTTTCGAAACGAGGGCATGGACACCAAGCACAACCCGGAGTTTACCACCGTGGAGCTTTACGAGTCCTACGCCGATTTCAACGACATGATGGATCTGTTTGAAGACCTGCTCTCCGGCGCGGCCAAGGAGATTTTGGGCACTTACGACGTGCAGTGGCAGGGTCACGATGTCAGTCTGGCCCCGGGCTTTAAGCGCATGACCATGGCCGAGGCGGTGAAGAAGCATCTGGGGGTGGACTTTATGGCCATCAACAGCGACGAGGAGGCTGTGGCCGCGGCCAGGGCCGCAGGCGTGGATATGGCCAAGGTGGAGCCCACCTGGGGCCATGCCCTGTACGAGTGCTTTGACCAGAAGGTGGAGGAGAAGCTGATCCAGCCCACCTTTATCACTATGCACCCGGTGGATGTGTCTCCCCTGGCAAAGAGAAGCCCCAAAGACCCCCGGCTCACCGAACGCTTTGAGCTTTTCATCTGCGCCAGCGAGATGGGCAACGCCTTCTCCGAGCTGAATGACCCCATCGACCAGAAGCAGCGCTTCCAGAAGCAGGTGGAGATGCGCGCCAAGGGCGATGACGAGGCCGGCATGATGGACGAGGATTTCATCAACGCCCTGGAGTACGGCATGCCCCCCACCGGTGGCCTGGGTATCGGCATCGACCGCTGCGTCATGCTCCTGACCGGCTGCAACTCCATCCGGGACGTGATTTTGTTCCCGACAATGAAACCTTTAAGTGACTAAAACACAATATAAAGTGTTCATAAGACCTAAAATACCACAATATAAAGTGGTTTTACCGCTTCCGAAAATTTCTTAGGAAAGAATTTAGGAAAACTGCCGACTCCCTACAACAGCATAGGAAAAACGGCATAGGAAAAAACTTAGGAACACACACAAACAACGCTAACGGTTAATTGCTGTTAGCGTTTGTTATTACCATCAATTTTAGGAGGCTTATAATATGGGCTTGTTTGGATTTGGAAAGAAAAAAGATAATCCGGTTAAAGTTACAACAGCAATAAACCCGATTGAACAAAAGAAGAAATCCCCGTTATACATTGTTGATAACTCCATACCAGAGTCAGAAAAACAATACTATCAAGATGATAGCTATTACACCCTTGTTTCTCACCCTGGCACAATGTTTGAACAAAAGGTTATTACCTTTGATGAACGCAAGAAAACCGCTATACCCTCTGAGAATGGTTTATATGTACCAGAAATTTTAATGCTGTATTTCTGCAAACAATACCCTAATCCTAAGAATGGCTATCCTGGCTATTGGTGGTTTAATTATGGCATTCGTAATGTTGGAGCTGTCCTAACTTCCCTTGTAGACAGAGGCTTTATTACTCTGGGTTCTGCTGGTAAATATCAATTAACCGAAAAAGGAAAAGCAGAGCTTGCAGCAAATGAGTATGTGCCATATATGCACACGAAAATCAAAAGAACAGACTTTACCGCATGGGACATGAATTTGATTTTAGGGCATGGCGATAAGTCCGGCTTTATGGCAATCATTGAAGCAAAGGAAAAGGAAAACCAGGCACAGCAAGAAAAGCATAATGCAGAATTAAAAGCCAGCTTGCAGAAAACTAATCCTTCTTTAGCTGCTGATTTGGATGTACAAGACAAGCAGTTAGCGGAAATACAAGCAGCGGAAAGCAAATATACCGCCGATAAAGATATAGATTCCCTTATTGCCTTTTGGGAAAACCTCTGGAATAATGGCGGTTTAACCTTTGATGGGATGAAATGGGCTTTTAGATTAGCTGACTTATACATAAAGGTTAAACGCTATGATGATGCTTTATCTTTCCTTGACAGATTGAAAAAGCCAATATATCAAGATAAAGCTGCATCATACA
This sequence comes from Clostridiales bacterium, assembly GCA_022782265.1. GTDB lineage: Bacteria > Bacillota > Clostridia > Oscillospirales > Oscillospiraceae > Limivicinus. Next base: position 18,792 of record JALFOM010000104.1, read on the forward strand.
GACAAAGGATAGAAGAAAAGAAAACAAAGCAAAAGAAATAGTCATTACTTTTCGGACTCCGAAAAACTGAATAAATCTTTTAAAACGCTCCTACTTTGAGACATTCCGAAAAATTCACCGAAAAGGAATTAACGGTTGTAAATACTCAGTTTAGGAGCGTTTTTTATTTTTGTTTCGGTATTCCCGAAAATTTGGCTCTATGTCAATCGTTGGGGCAGAGACAAAATGAAACGATTGATTCTTCAGCGTTTTATGATAAAATAAAAAACACTGGCAGAATACCCTCCCGGGGGGAGGGCCAACTGCCTGCCGGCCCGTGGCTGTATCGACCGCGAGGCGGGGCCTGTCGACTACCATATCACAGGGAGAAGCAATGAAAACAGGACTGATTTTAGAGGGCGGAGCCATGCGGGGGCTGTTTACAGCCGGCGTACTGGACGTGCTCATGGAAAACAAGATCGCCTTTGACGGCGTCATCGGCGTTTCGGCGGGGGCGGCCTTCGGCTGCAACTTCAAGTCCGGGCAGATCGGGCGGGCGCTGCGCTACAATGTGCGCTTTTGCCGCGATAAGCGTTACTCCGGGCTGGGTTCCCTCTGGAAAACCGGCAATATCTTCAACACGGATTTCTGCTACGGCGAGGTGCCGCTGAAGCTGGACCCCTTTGACTTTGACGCCTTTGAAAAGGACCCTACGGACTTCTATGTGGTCTGTACCGACGTGGAGACCGGCCAGGCCCTCTGCCATCGCTATACCGGATGGGATGACCACGGCTTTGACTGGATACGGGCCTCTGCCTCCATGCCCCTGGTTTCCCGGATGGTGGAGATCGAGGGCAGAAAGCTGCTGGACGGCGGCATTGCCGACTCCATTCCCGCCGCCTGCTTTGAAGAGATGGGCTATACGCGCAATGTGGTGATTCTGACCCAGCCGGAGGGCTACCGGAAAAAGAAAAATCAGGCGCTGCCGCTGGTTCGCCGGAAGTACCGGGCCTACCCCAAGCTGGTGGAGGCCATGGAGCGGCGGCATCTGGTCTACAACGCGGAGCTTGACTATGTGGCCAAAGCCAAAGCGGAAGGGCGGATATTTGTCATTCAGCCGGAAGCGGCCCTGGCTGTCCGGCGGATTGAGAAAAACCCGGAAAAGCTCCGCGCCGCCTATGAAGAAGGCAGGAAAACAGCAATAAGGCAGCGGGAAGCGCTGGCGGAATTTCTGGGCCAGAAGAACGGAGACTGAAATGCGGGAAAACCGGGGGGAGATAAGATGAAGCTGTTGCATATTGCCGACCTGCATCTGGGCAAGCGGATGAACGACATTGACCTGCTGGAGGATCAGATCCACGTGCTCCGGCAGATCAGGGAGATCGCCGTCAGCGAAAAAACGGAGGCCGTGCTGATCGCGGGGGACGTCTACCAGAAGGCCTCCCCACAGAGCGAGGCCATGACGGCCTTTAACGACTTTGTCTCCGCCCTGGCGGAGAGCGGCATCAAGGTGTTCGCCATCAGCGGAAACCACGATTCAGACCGGAGAATATCCTATTTTTCCGCCCTGCTTCGCAAATCAGGGGTCTATGTCAGCGAGCGCTTTACCGGCGTTTTGCAGCAGTATTCCCTGTTTGACGCCTACGGCGAGGTGGTGGTGAGCCTCCTGCCCTTCATCAGGCCCCTGACGGTGCGGCGCTTTTACACGGACAGGAACATTGTGAGCTATCAGGATGCGGTGGCGGCGGTGCTTTCGGCTTCGCCCATCGACCGGAGCAAGCGGAATGTGCTCCTCTGCCACCAGTTTATCACCGGGGCGGAGCTTTCGGATTCGGAGGAGCGGACGGTGGGCGGTCTGGACAATATCGACGCCTCCCTGTTTGACGCCTTTGACTATGTGGCCCTGGGCCATATCCACAAGCCCCAGAAGCTTGGCAGGCCTACCCTGCGCTACGCCGGCTCCCCGCTGAAATACTCCCTCTCCGAAGCCGGGCACAAAAAAAGCGCCGTGCTGCTGGAGCTGAGGGAGAAAGGGGACTGCCGGGTGGAGCTGATCCCTCTGCGCCATCTCCACGATGTGCGGGAGGTGGAGGGCATGCTCAGCGACGTGATGAAGATGGACTACTCCGAGGACTATGTGCGCGTCACCGTCCACGATGAGCTGGTGCCGCCGGACGCCCGGGCCGCCGTCTCCACGGTTTTTCCCAATATGCTGAAGTTTGCCGTGGTCAATTCCAAAACCAGGGAGGAGCGGGATGTGCTGGCCTCCGAGATGGTGGAGGA
>JALFOM010000142.1 GCA_022782265.1 Clostridiales bacterium
CCTTGTTCTTGTAGTCATACTTGCTGTAGCCCAGTTCATCATCCAGCTCTGCCTCCAGACCGTTTTCCATGAACTCGGCAATGGTTTCCTTGAACAGGCTCTGGATGTCCTCCATGCTGTCTATGTTCGCTATCTGCAGCAGTTCTCTGATTTTTTCCCGACGCGCGTTTTCTTCGGGGGTGCGATTCTTTCTAGCCATTATAAAAACCTCCAATGTGGTGCTTCTATTCTACACCACATCGGAGGTTTACACAAAGTTTGGGATGGTCTCGCCGGAAATCTCCCTGTGCTTGTTGGGGAAACTCTCCCCAAACCCCCGATTGATCGAACGGTTCCCGTTCGGCTACGCCCTGCAAAGCAGTGCTATTTTTCCTGTTGCTGCTCTCGTGTCTGCCGCTGTTCATCGGCATCCGTGCGCAGAAGTATCTCGGCGTTGGCCTTATAAATCTGAAGCTGCCTGGCTTCCTCGCGTGCCTTGGCAAGCGCCGCATAATCGAGCTTCTTCTGCACAAGCAGATCAGAATACTCTGCTTGCAGGCTCTTGACGGTGGGCAGTTTTTTCAGCGCCAGATCGTCAAACGCTCTCTTCGCAGCCTTGTGGATGATGATGTCGCTCTCGTGCGCATCGTAGTATTTCTTGGAATACCCAGCCTTGCGATAGGCGGCGTAGATATCTCTGGTCTTGGCATAGTTGATGATGTGCGTTTTCAGCACGGCGATCTCCGCCATGCGGCTTTCTGCCGCCTTTATTTTCGCCGTCAGTTCCTTCGTTTTAGCGCTTGCGGCATCTGCATAATCGGCCAGCGCATCGAAATCAGCGAAGTCATGTTTCTGAATAAAGAGCAGCGTTTCGGCCATGCTTTTCAGCTTCACGACTTTCAGCTTCTGATCGTATGCAGCACCTTTGCCGCTGCCGATTTTGGCCTCGATCTGTGAAATCAGCGTCGGTCTTGTACCCTTGATGGGATACGACTTTTTCCTGTGCGGTGTATGCACCCGCGTACCGAGAATCACAGCCCGCAACTCTTCTTCCGAGTAGCCCTCGCCCAGCGACCGGAGACGGATATTCTGCGGCTGACCGTCCCGCATGAAGGTGACGTGCTTACCGCGCTTTACGGTATAACCGGCTGCTTCCACCAGCTTCAAAAACGCCTCGAAATCTTTCGGCTTCTTCGCAAGCGCCGCGTCAATGGCCGCACGCAGCAGATCGCGCTGACAGGGCTTTGCATTGCCGCCCAGCCACTTGTTGTAGCTCTTGCCGTGCGGCTTCGGGTTCTCAATCACAGACAGCCGATGCTCCATGCAGACAAGATCGCTGAGCTTCCGAGCATCTTCGGTGCTGCCCCAGAAGTTGCGAAATTTCCGCGTGCAGTCCAGCGTAGTGGAGTTCCAAATGATATGGTTGTGGATGTGCTGCTTGTCGGTGTGGGTACAGACGATAAAGGCATGGTCGCCCTTCGTGAAGCGCCTGGCAAATTCATAGCCGAGTTGGTTGGCTTCCTCCGGTGTGACCTCGCCCGGTTTGAAGGATTGCCGGATCTGATACGCGATCACATCGCTGGCCTGCTCCCGGCCGGTGAGCTGCCGGTACTGGCGCTTGGATAAGAGAAATTCGCTGTCTGCCGTCTTTGCATCACAGGCATAGGCAGAGATATATTCGCCGTCTTCCGTCTTATCCGGATTCTTTGCGTAGTCTGTCCGCTCCGTCAGACATTGGGCAATGGTCTTGCCCTTGTTGACGTGCATGGGAATGATTCGCGTGGTCGCCACGAGCAAGCCCCCTTTGCAAAAATAGCGCGAGAGTTTTCACCCTCCCGCGCTATGCGTTACCAATATACTTTTTCTTTCATCCAGTCCCGCAGCAGATGAAGCTGTGCAACAAGCCACGCACCGAGCATCGGCAGACCGTAGGGCGAAAGCAGAAACGCCGCTACAAGCTCGATCACACCGTTTATTACATTGTGGTCGATGAAACAGAAAACGCTCACAAGGACGAGAAGCACAGACAGGATATTCAGCAGCACGGAGGAAATATGCAGGGTCAACGTGCAGAGCCAGATCAGGAACGCGAGAATAAGCATGACCGGAGCCAGCAGGATTTTCAGAATGAACCTCATATTTTCATCAACTCCTTCGCCTACATATTACAATTTAATAGGAGCGGAGGCAAGGATGCCGCAGAGAGGGACAGCATTGGAGCCGCAGCTCCATTATTTGATGCCTGCAAGCTTTACCAGTATCCCATTCGCCATATCCCAAAGCTGCTCCTGATGGCGTCAACAATGCGGGTGTAGATGTGCAGCGTTACGCCGTCTTTCTCTCCCAGGTGCCGCAGGATCGCTTGATCCTCCGTGGCGGCGGGATATTCCCGAAGGGCCCAGACGCAGCGGAAGGTATTTCCGCAAAGGTAATTGTCCGTATTGAAGCGGACCACACCGGGGGCGATCATATCCAGAAAGGATTTCAGCTGTTCTTCCTTTCCCTGCGCCTTTTGACGCTTCTCCCTCCCGGCCTTTTTTGGTTTCATTTTCTTCAAGCAGGCCCCTCCTTATTCTATCCACCGCTGTCCGTCAACGTCGTCAAAGGTCACAGCGGTCATATTCTGCTCGTAGTAGACGGCCAGAAGCCCTTTCAGCTCCTGCTTGTCCGCCCGGTGTACGGTAAAGCCCTGCTCATGGATATATTTCTCCACGTCGCCGAGGAAGGCATAGATATCTCCCTTGATCTCCCGCTGTATCCGCAGGATCAGAAAGAACTGGCGGGAAGACGCGGCCATCACCTGTATTCCGTCCAGATACTCCATATCCTTCTGCAGGAGATTCCGTATGGCGGGCAGCGGCTCCTTCTCCAGCCTGTCCCGATAAAAGTGTTTGTTGAACTCAAAGGACTGCATGGCGTCCGAGGCCATAAGCTCCAGACCGTCGTTGGTGCGGATGACGTTCAGCAGCGCGTTAATCCTGGCGGAGATGCCGGACTCCGGCAGGACGCTCAGATTGGTGGGCGAGATAACAAAAAAGACAAGCTCTCCCTGTCTTGTCACGATGCTGTAATCCGTGATGTCTTCAATCCCCATGAGCTGCTGGGCAGAGTTTTTCTTCCGTTTGCTCACATTTTCATCCTCCATTCGTAATATTGCTGTCCGGTGAAAAAGAAATCTCCGGCATAGCGTAAAAAGTCCAGTATGCTGGTATTGTCAAAGCGGATGCTGAGAAAGGCGTATACCGCAGTCACCACCAGCGGGATCAGTGTTTCCGTCCTCACCAGCGCGAACACGGAAACAAGAAAGCCGACGCCGATGATTGCCAGGTCTCTCAGCTCCCACAGCCACAGCGTCGCCTTGGCCGCCAGGTTATCCGGGTAAATACACATGTCCATCACCTCCAATCAAATAAGCATCCACCGGCGAAGCCGGTGGTTTTGCTTATGCGGGCAAAGCCCTCTGTTCCTCGCGCACGCGTAGAACGCGTAATACGGTCTGCCAATTGCGTAGGGCCTGTTACTTGCTGCCCGTAAACGGGCCTACTTCA
>JALFOM010000148.1 GCA_022782265.1 Clostridiales bacterium
AATGACAGCCCCCGAGTAGGGGGCTGCCAGAGATAATACTGTGGTTGTCAGACTATTCGGTGCCCCCTTAAGGGGGCGACCACAAGAGTTAGGCCCTTATAGGGCCTGTTCAAACCACCGGTTCAACCGGTGGTTTTGATTCAAGCTCAAAGGCGCCGGTGTAGAGCTGGTAGTAGGTGCCTTTTTCGGCGATCAGCTTTTCATGGCTGCCGCGCTCGATGATGCGGCCGTGGTCCAGCACCATGATCACATCGGAGTTCATGACCGTGGAGAGCCGGTGGGCGATGACGAACACCGTTCTGCCCTCCATCAGCTTGTCCATACCCTGCTGCACAATGGCCTCGGTGCGGGTGTCGATGGAGGAGGTGGCCTCGTCCAGAATCATCACCGGCGGATCGGCCACGGCGGCTCTGGCAATGGCGATGAGCTGCCGCTGCCCCTGGGACAGGTTGGCACCGTTATTGGTCAGCATGGTGTCGTAGCCTCCGGGCAGGCGGCTGATAAAGTCGTCCGCTCCGGCGAGCCTTGCCGCCTCCCGGCAGTCTTCGTCGCTGGCGTCCAGCCGGCCGTAACGGATATTTTCCATTACGGTGCCGGTAAACAGGTTGGTGTCCTGCAGAACGATGCCCAGAGAGCGGCGCAGGTCGGATTTTTTGATCTTGTTGATGTTGATGCCGTCATAGCGGATCTTGCCGTCGGCAATGTCGTAAAAACGGTTAATCAGGTTGGTGATGGTGGTCTTGCCCGCGCCGGTGGCGCCCACAAAGGCCACCTTCTGCCCCGGTTCCGCGTAGACAGACACATCGTGCAGCACTTCCTTGCCCTCCACATAGGAGAAGTCCACATTGAAGAGCCGTACATCACCGCGAAGGGGCGTATAGGTCAGGCTTCCGTCGCTGTGGGGATGCCGCCAGGCCCAGTGGCCGGTGTGCTTTTCGGTCTCCGTCAGGCTGCCGTCAGGGCCTTCCTCCACGTTGACCAGGGTGACGTAGCCCTCGTCGGCCTCCGGTTTTTCATCCATCAGGCTGAATACACGGGCAGCGCCGGCACCGGCCATGACGATGGAGTTGATCTGCTGGGAAAGCTGGTTCACGTTGCCGGTGAACTGCTTTGCCATGTTCAGGAAGGGCACAAGGATGCTGATGCTGAAGGCTTTGCCGGAAAGACTCAGATTGGGCAGGCCGGACAGAAGGAAAATGCCGCCGGCCAGCGCCAGGGTCACATACAGAATGTTGCCGATGTTGCCGATGATGGGGCCCAGTACGTTGGCATAGGCATTGGCCCGGAAACTGTTTTCAAACAGCTCGCCGTTTATCCGGTCAAAGTCCTCGATGCTCTGCTCCTCGTGGCAGAACACCTTGACGACCTTCTGGCCGTTCATCATCTCCTGAATATAGCCCTCGGTGGAGGCAACGGACTTCTGCTGCCGCATAAAGTATTTTGCGGAGCCGCCGCCCACCTTTCTGGTGGCAAAGATCATCGCAGCGACGCCCAGAAGCAGAACCAGCGTCATCCATATGCTGAAGTAGAGCATGATGCTGAACACGCACAGAACAATGGCTCCGGCCTGAATGATGGAGGGCAGGGACTGGGATACCATCTGGCGCAGGGTGTCGATATCGTTGGTATAATAGCTCATGATGTCGCCGTGCTTGTGGGTGTCAAAGTAGCGGACAGGCAGGTCCTGCATTCCGCCAAACATCTCCTGACGGAGCTTGTTCAGAAAGCCCTGGGTCATGTAGGCCATCAACTGGGAGTATGTCACCATGGAGAGGATGGACAGGACATACAGAACAATCAGCAGCGTGATATAAGGAAGAATCTCTGCCCTGGCCGCCGCCCAGTTGCCGTCCCGATACCACTTTTCCACAACGGCAAGAATGTTCTGAATGAACAGCGAGGGGATGGCTGAAACGATGGAGGAGAAGAGGATGCAGGCCATGGTTAGCGGCGCCAGAACGGGATAATAGCCAAACAGCTTTTTGATTACCCGCACAAGCGGATTTTTCCCTTTTTCGTAAGTCACGGGGGGCCGTTTATTCATGCTCCTCACCTCCTCTGGTCTGCTGCTCATATACCTCCCTGTAAATGCTGCTGGAGGAGAGCAGCTGCTCGTGCTTGCCCACGGCGGAAATGCGGCCGTTATCCAGCACCACGATCATATCCGCGTCCTGCACGGAGGCGATGCGCTGGGCGATGATGATCTTGGTGGTTTCCGGGATATAGGCGCGGAAGCCTTCACGGATCAGGGCGTCGGTCTTGGTGTCCACGGCGCTGGTGGAGTCGTCAAGAATGAGGATCTTCGGTTTTTTCAGCAGGGCCCGGGCGATGCACAGCCGCTGCTTCTGGCCGCCGGAGACATTGGTGCCGCCCTGCTCGATCCGGGAGTCGTAGCCGTCGGGGAAGGAGCGGACAAACTCATCCGCCTGGGCCAGCTTACAGGCCTGAACGATCTCTTCGTCGCTGGCATTTTCGTTGCCCCAGCGCAGGTTCTCCTTGATGGTGCCGGAGAACAGCAGGTTTTTCTGGAGCACTACGGATACTGCGCTTCGCAGGACTTCCAGATCATAGTCCCGTACGTCCACGCCGCCCACCTTCACTTGGCCCTCGGTCACATCGTAGAGCCGGGGGATGAGCTGAATCAGGGTGGATTTGCTGGAGCCGGTGCCGCCAAGAATACCTACGGTCATGCCGGAATCAATATGCAGGTCAATGCCCGCAAGAGCAAATTTTTTTGCCTCTTTGGAATATTTGAAGGAGACGCCGCTGAAATCCACGGAGCCGTCCTTTACCTGGGTCACAGGCTCCGCCGGGTTGGCCAGGGCCGGTTCTTCGCAGAGCACTTCGTAGATTCTCTTCATGGACTCGGCGGACATGGTGAGCATCACATAGATCATGGAGATCATCATCAGCGACATGAGGATCATAAAGCCGTAAGTCAGCATGGCAGAGATCTGTCCCACATCGATAATCTGCCCGCTGCTGCTGACGATGAGCCTGGACCCTACGAACAGCACAAAGACCATGTTGAAGTATACGCAAAGCTGCATCAGCGGGGAGTTCAGAGCGACGATCCGCTCTGCTTTGGTAAAGTCCCTGCAGATGTCGTCCGACGCCTTGCCGAATTTGACTTTCTCATACTCCTCCCGGGAGAAGCCCTTGACCACCCGCATGGCCCGGACGTTTTCCTCAATGGATTCGTTCATTTTATCGTACTTTCTGAATACGGCCCGGAAAGCGGGCAGTGCCTTGCGCCCGATCAGGATAAGGCCGAAGAGAAGCACGGGCACGATGAAAAGGAAGGTGGATGCCAGCGGGCCGCCCATCACAAAGCCCATGACGATGGCAAACAGAAACATCAGCGGCGCCCTGACGGCGATACGGATCACCATCATGAAGGCCATCTGGGTGTTCACCACATCGGTGGTCATCCGTGTTACCAGCGAAGCGGAGGAGAAGCGGTCGATATTCTCAAAGGAGAAGGCCTGCACCCGGCTGAAAATATCATGCCGCAGGTTTTTGGCGAAACCGGCGGAGGCCTTCGCGGCAAAATAGCCCGCCGCCCCGCCGCAGCAGAGAGACAGCATGGCCATCAGCACCAGCAATCCCCCGGTCTTTACCACCGCGGACATGGATACGCCGGCCTTGATCGCGTTGACCAGATCGGCTGTATTGAAAGGGATCAATACCTCCAGAAAAACTTCCCCCACAATAAAAATCAGGGTCAATATGGTGGGGAGCTTGTATTCCCTTACACAGGAAGCCAGTTTTTTAATCATCGTTTAGTTTTCCTTTCCCACAGCAGCCCGCGTTATCCAGCATGGTATCGGTCATGGCGATCAGCGAGGCCTTTTGCTCCGCGCTCAGACCGCTGCACAGCCTGTCAAACACCTGCCGGTCCACCTCGGCCATCTCCCGGCCCAGCTGCTTTGATTTTTCGGTGGAACAGATGCATTTATACCGCCGGTCTTTTTTGCCGGGCCTGCAGACCACAAAGCCCTGCTTTTCCAGCCGCTTGATGATTTCTGTCATCGTCGGGTGCGTCACATGGGTAGCAAGCTCCAGATCCTTCTGGTAGACCTCTCCCTGCCCGCAGCGCTCCAGCCGGCCAAGCTGTCCCAACACACCAAACTGTACGCCTGTCAGCTCTTTTTCCTTCAGCTGTTCGTCAAGCTGTTTTTTGAACGAACGGTGCAAAAGGGAAAAGCGCAGGCCGATGGGCATTTCTTTTTCCATGGTAACACCTCTATTAAGTCGTGTACGACATATTTTAGCGGTATTCCCTATGAATGTCAATATACAAACGGTAAAAAATCTCCGGGCCGCTCAAGTTGACAAGAGGCGAATCATCTGCTAACATGTCCTCTTAACGAAGTTTCTTTACCGGGAGGCGGAATAATGATCTCTTTTGGAATGCCCACGCTGATCGAACTGAACAGCCTTGAGGAGAGCGCGGCGCTGTGCCGGGAGCTGGGACTGAAGTTTATTGAACTGAACATGAGCTTCCCCCAGAACCAGCTGGAGAAGCTGGATGCGGATGAGCTGCTGCGGATAAAGGAGCGGTACGGCATTTTCTATACCGTGCATCTGGATGAGGAGCTGAACCCCTGCAGTCTGAACTCCGGGGTCAGACAGGCCTATGTGGAAAATGTGCTGGGCGTGGTGGAGCTGGCAAAAAAGCTGGGCATTCCCACCCTGAATATGCACATGCTCCGGGGCATCTACTGCACCCTGCCTACAAAGCGGGTGTTTATCTATGAGGAAAACGAGCCGGTCTACCTGGAATACCTCCGGCAATTCCGCGACCGGGTGACGGAGGCCATCGGGGACAGCGGCGTGAAGATCTGCGTGGAAAACACCGACGGCTTTGACCTGCCCTTCCTGCTCCACGGGCTGGACCTGCTTCTGGAGAGCCCCGCCTTTGCCATGACCTATGATATCGGCCATGACTATGCCATAAACTGCGCCGACAAACCCATCATCATGGAGCGGGAAGAGCATCTGATGCATATGCACATGCATGACGCTCTGGGGACCAAGGTACACTTGGCCCTGGGCGATGGGGAGATGGACCTGGAGAGCTACCTCCGCCTTGCGGCGGAGCATGACTGCCGGGTGGTGCTGGAGACCAAGACCGTGGCGGCTCTGCGGCAGTCCGCCCGCTGGCTGTATGGAAGAATCGTATGAGCGCTTGATGCAGACCGATAAAAAACACCCTCTCACGAAATGCTCGTGAGAGGGTGTTTTTTACTTTGATTACTGAAGCTTTTCCACGTAATCCACGATACGCTGGACAGTGACAAGGTTTGCGGCTTCCTCATCGGAAATGGAGACGCCGAATTCGTCTTCAATGGACATGATGAGCTCGACAACGTCAAGAGAGTCTGCGCCCAGATCGTCAATCAGGTTGGTGTCCAGGGTGATAGTGTCGGGGCTGACTTCAAACTGCTCGGCCAGAGCTTTTTGTACTTTTTCAAAAATCATTGTTCATTCCTCCGATGTGCACAGCACATAAAGTATTTTTTCGGCTGCCTTATTATGCCCATTCCCGGCTCTGGGGCTTGTTGTTAGGCTGTTCAGGCTTGACGTAGGACACGACCACCCGGCGGTTGGGCTCAACTCCGGTGGAGCTGGTGGTCACGCCTTCATAATTCTGAAGCGCGGTGTGGATAACATGGCGCTCATAGGAGTTCATCGGCTCCAGAGCCATGCTGCGTTTGTATTTGATGGCCTTTTCCGCCATTTTTTCCGCAAGGCGGGTGAGAGATTCCTCTCTCTTGCTGCGGTAATTCTCTGCGTCCACACTGATGTGCAGATGCTTCTCACTGCCCCGGTTCACAGCGTAATTGGTCAGGTGCTGGATGGCGTCCAGGGTCTCGCCCCGGCGGCCGATGATGGCGCCCATACCGTTTCCGCTGAGGTTCACGTTGATGCCGCCGTTTTCACGGGTGCTGATCTCGATCTGGGCCTTTACGCCCATGCGCTCCAGCAGGCCGGAAAGGAACTGACGGATGGCGGCGTAATCGGGATCTTCATCCTCCGCTGCGGCTGCGGCCTTGACAGGCTCTGCAACGGGAGCGGCGGGAGCTTTCTCCTCCACCGGGTCCGGCGCCTCGTAGCTTACGCGGATCACTGCGGGGGATGCGCCAATGCCCAGAAAACCGGACTTTGCGCGCTCAACAATTTCAACAGACACATCGTCACGATCCATGCCAAGCTCCGCCAGAGCGGCGGCGATGGCTTCATCCTCCGTGCGAGCGGTCTTTTCCAAAGTTTTGATCATATCGAATACTCCTGTTTAATTTTCCTCATCGGACTGAGCGGTCTCATCGGCCGGAGTGATAACCGTCTCTTCGACCGGAGTGGCGACAGCCTCTTCCACGCTCTCGTCGATGGGGTCCGCGCCCTCAGACGCGGCAGCGGCGGCAAGGGTCGCTTCCTCCGCGTTTTCGGGATTGGTGAAGCGGTCTGCCACATAGGCGCGGCCGCGGGCATAGCGGCGGTTGCCCACCTGGGAGGCAGGCTTCTCCTCCTCCTTGATGCCCAGGCGCTCACGGCGTGCGGCGCGCTCCGCCTTGTCCAGGGCGGCCTTGCGCTCGTCCTGCTTCTGCTTTTCGTTGGCCTGGATCTTCTTCTTGCTGGTGTTGGTGTTCTTCTCGGTCTTGCCCTCGGCACGGAGACGCTCGGTCTCCAGACGCTTCTCCTCAAGCTCCTTCTCCCGGGCGCTGCGCATAGCCTGGCGCTCCGCATCCTCCTTGTCCAGCTTGCGCTTATACACCTTGGTCAGGACAAAATCGCGGATCATGCCAAAAACGCTGTTGGCGATCCAGTAGATACCCATGGCGGCAGGCATGACAAAGCAGATCCAGATGGACATCAGGGGCATCATCAGGTTCATGGTCTTCATGGAAGCCTGGGTCTGCGCGTCCTGCTGGGGGTTGGCGGCGTTGCTCACCTTCATGGACAGCCAGGAGAGAGCGGCGGAGATGAAGGGGATCAGGAACAGGCCCAGAGCGGGCAGCCAGACGGAGACGTCGCTCCAGTCGGTCTTGACAAAGAAATTCCACTGGGGCTGAGAGCCCAGGTTCAGGCCCAGGAAGCCGAAGTCGACATCCAGCAGCCCGTCGATCTTACCGGCCAGGTCGGTGGCGACTGCGTCCCAGTGCTCATGGGCCAGATTGGCCAGCTTGATCTCCACATAGGCGTCCGCCTTCGTGGGGATCGTATAGAGGCCGTTTGCCACAAAGTAGTCCTGAAGGGTGGCCACAACGTCCTGCGCGGCGAACATCATGCGGGTGATGGGCTGGCGGATGACGCTGTACAGCGCAATCAGGATGGGGAAGGGGATAAGAGACCACAGGCAGCCGGACATGGGGTTGACGCCTTCCTCGCGGTAGAGGTTCTGCATCTCCTGATTCAGCTTCTGGGGGTTGCCCTCGTGCCGCCTCTGCAGCTCCTGAATACGGGGCTGGAGACGGGTTGAGCGCATCATGCTCTTTTTGCTCTTGGCCATGAAGGGAGTCAGGACCAGGTTCACCGCGAGAGCGAAGAGGATCACGGCAAGACCGTAGTTCCCGGTCAGCTCATAGAGCTTGACCATCAGCCAGGCAAAGGGTTTAGTGATTGTTGCCCACATAGGTTACTCCTCAATATTCTTTTTTGTTGGGGCGACCGCCGGCTTCAGGGCACGGGGTCATAGATGTCATAGTCCTTCCTGTGGAAGGGATGACAGCGGGAAATGCGCTTTAAGGCAAGCCAGCCGCCCTTCAGGGCGCCGTATTTTTCAATAGCCTCCAGCGCATATTGGGAGCAGGTCGGGATAAAGCGGCAGCAGGCGGGACGGGAAGGGGAGATGTTCCGCTGGTAAAAGCGGATGGCGGCGAGCATAAGCTTTTTCATGCCCGGTCCTCCCGCAGAAGCCCCAGCGTGCCGCAGGCTTCCAGAAAGGCAGCGTTCATTTTGGCGTACCGGGCGCCCACACAGCGGGACCTGGCCACCACGACGATATCAAAGCCCTTCTTCATGGCCGGGGAATTGAGGCGGCAGATCTCCCTTAAACGGCGGCGTACCCGGTTTCGCACCACGGCATGTCCCAGCTTTGTGGACACCGTGTAGCCCAGACGGTTCACGCCCAGGCTGTTGCGCCTGCAGTACAGCACCATATAAGGGGTCACAACGCTTTTGCCTTTGGCATACAGGCGTCTGAAATCACTGTTTTTTTTCAATGTGCACCTGGTATCCAAGACAAAATCACCTCCGGCCGGATGAAACCCGGAATATCCGCAAACACCTAAAGGGCGGATCGCTCCGCCCTAAAAATATTTACGATTTGACCTGCTTCACGAGTGGGGATCAGGCGCTGAGCTGGGCTCTGCCTTTTGCTCTGCGGCGGGCAAGGACTTTGCGGCCGTTGGCGGTCTTCATTCTCTTGCGGAAGCCGTGCTCCTTTTTGCGCTGGCGCTTTTTGGGCTGGTAGGTACGGAACATTTTCTGCACTCCTTTCAGGTGTAATACTCAACATCGGGCAAGCCCGAAGTAGTTGACAAAACAAACACTCGGCGACGAGGGGTCGCCGAGTGGACATTATAAACTATTTCATGTCAGTCTGTCAACAAAAAAATGCGAAAGCCCTATTTCCGGGTCAGATTTTCGTCAGAACCATCTCAACCGCGGCATGAGCACCCGGCGTTTCAGCAGCACAGCCCGCCGGATCATGCGTGAAAGACCGGCTTTGCCCGAAAATTCTCCGACTCAGAGGATGCCCGTCTGCCACGGGCCAGACTTTGCCGAAAAAATCACAGATTTTTTGCCTTTTCCTTGATGAAATCACGGAGCCAGTCTCCGGCCTCCTCGTTTTTCAGGGCAAAGTCGATGATGGCCTCCAGATAGCCCTTCAGGTTGCCGGTGTCATAGCGGCGGCCCTCAAAGTCCACGGCGCACATGGGTTCAATGCGGCACAGCTCCTTCATGCCGTCGGTGAGCTGAATCTCATTGTTCCGGCCGGGGGCGGTGTGGGCAAGAATATCAAAGATGGCGGGGGTCAGGACATAGCGGCCCAAAATGGCGTAGTTGGAGAATTTTTCCTCCAGCGTGGGCTTTTCGTTCATGTCGCCGATGCGGAACACCCGGTCGCTCAGCTTCTCCTCCAGCTTGACGGAGGAGTATTTCACAATCAGCTCGTCCGGCACCTCCCGCACGGCGATGGCGCTGCAGCTGTTTTCCTCGGCAGCTTCCACTAACTGCTTGAGAACAGGCTTTTCGCTGAGCATGATGTCGTCCCCCAGGAGGATGGCAAAGGGCTCGTCGCCCACAAAGCTCTTTGCCCGCCATATGGCATGGCCCAGGCCCTTGGTCTCCTTCTGGCGCAGGAAAAACACATCGGCCATATCCGCCACGGCGCGGACCGTGTTGGCCTCGTCCTGCTTGCCGTCACGGATCAGACGCTCCTCCAGATCAGGGGAGTAGTCGAAATAATCCTCAATCGGGGATTTGCCCCGATTGGTGATGATAAGGATCTCCTCAATACCGGCAGAGACAGCTTCTTCCACAATGTACTGGATCACCGGCTTGTCCACCAGAGGCAGCATCTCCTTGGGGATGCTCTTGGTGTTGGGCAGAAGCCTTGTACCAAGACCGGCGGCGGGGATGATGGCTTTCCTGACTTTCATCTGAAGCTCCTTTCTGGTCTACGAATTGACTTTTTCCATAAACTCCTTGAAAAATTTCTTTCCGGGGAGATAGCGCATGAGGGGAAGGCCCAGCACATAGAGGACGATGGCCTCGCCCAGGCCCACATAGGCGGCGTTCATCGCGAAAACGCCGAAATGCTGAAACAGGTTCATGCCCTCGTATGCGGCGGTGATCACCGCGCCCACAATCAGGGCGTTGAACACCACGGGCATCAGGCAGGCCAGCGCGCTGTTTGCCAGCGTATGCTTCCGCCTGCCGAGAGCGGCGGTAAGCAGGGCGGCGGCCAGAGTGGCCAGCGACCCGAAAACAATGTCGAAAATGTTTCCCGTCAGCAGGTTAGCCACAGCGCAGCCGATAAACAATCCCCACGCCGTACACGGCATAAAATAGGGCAGGATGCAAAGGACTTCGGAAACACGGAGCTGGATCGCTCCGTAGCTGATGGGGGCCAGGGCCATGGTCAGCACCGCATAGGCGGCGCCTACAATGGCGGCGGCGGCAAGGGCGTGTGTGCGCAGGGGTTTGTTATTCATTTTTTGGAAACCTCCATTTTTTATTTATCGCAGGGTGTGGAAACCTGCAAACCGGTACAAAAGGCTAAAGCCTTTCGCACCGGTTTTTTACCGTCGCTTTTTTCACAGCGGAAAACGCTGTGAAAAAACTCGCTGCGCTCGGCAAACACCTGAAAATCAGGCTTTTTGCCGACGGTCATTGAAACGCGAGGCGGGCCTTGCCCCCTCGCGCTCCCCTGCGGTTCAGGGGATTTTGGCGCGAAGTGCCATGTTATAGTTGCTGCTTTTCTGGTTTATCGCGGTTTTATTCTGCCTGCTGCTTTTCCGGCGCTTTTGCCGTCTCCTCCCGCTTGCGCAGGGAAAATTCACAGCCGCAGTACAGCTGGCGGTAGAGCCCGTATTGCTCGCTGAGCTCAATGGAACGGTTTTCACCGTTTCTCTTCTTGAAATCCGAGGGCAGCCAGCTTACGCCCACGGCCCCGGCGATTTCCTCGCCGATGGTGTTGATCAGCACCGCGTCCTTGTGGCGGGACAGGGTGAGGGTGGTGCAGAAATAGTCGTAACCGTAGTGCTTGGCCAGCCGTGCCGTCTCCAAAAGGCGCAGACGGAAGCACTCGGCACAGCGTTTTCCGCCCTCCGGCTCGTTCTCCAGCCCTTTGACGCGGCGGTAGTAGTCCTCGCTTTTCCAGGGCTCGGCCAGAATGTTCACCTTGTCGGCCAGGCCCATCTTTTCGATCAGCTCCACCTGGGTTTTGAAGCGCCGGTCAAATTCCTCCTTCGGGTAGAGGTTCGGGTTATACCAGAGCAGGGTCACATCGAAATATTGGGTGATATATTCCAGCACGGCGCTGGAGCAGGGGCCGCAGCAGCTGTGCAGCAGCACGCGGGGCGTTTTTTGGCCACGTTTCTGGATAATGCGGTCCAGTTCTTTTTGGTAATTTCTGTTCATGTTGCTATTGTATCATAAAAGAAGGAAAAATGCTACCCCGTTATTGACTTGCCGGCCAATCTTAAGGTATATTTAATTTATCCAAGGAAAAAACGGAGGCAGAGCTATGGACAGCCGTACAAGCAAACAGAACTATTATCTTGACATCGCGGACTCGGTGCTGGAGCGCTCCACCTGTCTGCGCCGGAAATACGGCGCGATTATTGTCAGAAACGATGAGATCATCTCCACCGGCTATAACGGCGCGCCCCGGGGCCGCCGCAACTGCTCAGACCTGGGCGTGTGTGCCAGGGAGAGCCTGAAGATCCCCTCAGGAGAGCGTTACGAGCTCTGCCGCAGCGTCCACGCGGAGGCAAACGCCATCATCTCCGCCTCCCGCCGGGATATGATCGGGGCCACCATCTACCTGGTGGGCCGGGACGCCCGCACCAACGCCCTGTTGCCGGACGCCATGTCCTGCTCCATGTGCAAGCGGCAGATCATCAACGCCGGCATCGACCGGGTGGTCATCCGCATGACCGAAACCGAGTACCGCACCATCCCCGTCAGCGACTGGATCGAGAACGACGACTCCATATTCCTGCTTTAAATTTTAAAATTTTAAATAGGGAGATGTCTGCATGAGCAAGAACCTGATCTACTGCTATTCAGGCAGCGGCAACTGCCTGGACATCGCAAGGAACATCGCGAAAAAACTGGGCGATACGGATATCGTGATGATGCGCACCGCCCCGGCCATTACCGACGCCCGGGAGGCGGAGCGGGTGGGCTTCGTCTTTCCCTGCTACGCCGGGGGCCTGCCCGGAAAGGTGGAGGAGTATGTGCGCAATGTGGCCGTGGGCCGCTCGGCGTATAAGTTTGCTGTGTGCAGCTACGCGGGCTACCCCGGCGTTGGCCTGAGCGTCATCGACAGCATTGTGGGTCTGGACTACTGGGCGGGGATAAGCCACCAGTGCGCCTGCATCTGGCTCCTCCCCCACAAGCTGATGCTGCCGCCTATGGGGCCGGATAAGGCCCAGGCCCGGGCCGAAAAGCTGGCCGGGAAGATCGCGGTGGATGTGCTGGCGGGCAAAAAGCTGCCCGGGCGCCCCAGTGCGCTGCTGCTGAACAAGCTGGAGAGCGCGGCCTGGCCCACCCTGACCAAACTCAAGGCCCAGAAGCTCAGCGTGACCGATGACTGCGTCGGCTGCGGACAGTGCGCAAAGCTCTGCCCCAGAGGGAATATCCGTCTGGAGGGCGGAAAGCCCGGCTTCGGCACAGACTGCATCCAGTGTCTGAGCTGCCTGCAATACTGCCCCAGGCAAGCCATTAATATGGGCGGCCTCACCGTGAACCGGGAGCGCTACCATAACCCCCATGTGAGCGCCGGGGAACTGACAGAAAAAGTAATACATATCAATTAATCGAAAAAAACGGGCTGTCCCCACGGGGCGGCCCGTTGAAAACGCAGGAGAAAAGACAGAAAATGAAGCTCAACGAAAAAACCATGCAGAAGACAATCGTGGTGGTGGCCCTGGCGCTGCTTGCCAATCTGCTCTGGGGCAGCGCCGCGCCGGTGATCAAGATTGGCTACCGCCTGCTCCAGATCCGGACGGACCATATCCCCTCCCTGATCCTCTTTGCCGGGACCCGCTTTACTCTGGCCGGGGTACTGGCCGTGCTGCTGGGCAGCCTCCTGGGCGGAAAGCTGCTGCTGCCGAATAAAAGCTCCCTTTCCAAAATCGGCGTGCTGGCCATGCTCCAGACCGTCATTCAGTACACCTTCTTTTATATCGGCTGCGCCCACGCCTCGGGGGTCAAGGTCTCCATTGTGGTGGCCACCAATGTTTTCGTCGGCATCATTATCTCCAGCCTGCTCTACCGGCAGGAAAAGCTCAGCGGCCGGAAGCTCATCGGCTGCCTGATCGGCTTTGCCGGGGTGGTGCTGGTGAATCTCTCCTCCGCCGGCGGGCTGGACCTTCAGATGAGCTTTGCCGGGGAGGGCTGCATTCTGCTGTCCACCGTGGCCTATGCCTTTTCCTATGTCACCATGAAGTCCTATTCCAGAACCGAGGACCCGGTGATGCTCAGCGGCTATCAGTTCATTCTGGGCGGAGTGATGATGATTGCCATCGGCCTGGCCTTCGGCGGACAGCTGGGGACGGTGAACGGGCCGGGGCTGCTGTTGCTTGTGTATCTGGCGCTGGTCTCCGCCGTGGCCTACAGCGTGTGGAGCCTGCTGATGAAATATAACCCGGTGTCCCGGGTCAGCGTGTTCGGCTTTATGAACCCGGTGTTCGGCGTGCTGCTGTCCGCCCTGCTGTTGGGCGAGAGCGGCCAGGCCTTCGGCGCCCAGGGGCTTATCGCCCTGGCGCTGGTGTGTACCGGCATTTTGGTGGTGAACCGGGGGAAAAAAGAAGAGAATCAGTAAAAAATGCGGACTGCTTTCAGAAGCAGCCCGCATTTTTTACCGGTGATAGATCCGTTTTACCTCGTCGGTCTCACTGCCGTCGGCGTTGCGGAGGACCAGCAGGGGGTCAATTTTCATCCCGGGCTTTCCGCCCCGGCGGCCCTCGATGAGCACCAGGTTGGGCGCAAGCTCCGCCCGGTGGCACACCAGGCGCAGGCGCTTGGGTTCAAGCCCGTGGCGGCTCATGCAGCATAAAACTTCGCTCAGCCGCTCCGGCTTGTGCACCAGGGCAAAGCTGCCCCCGGTGCGGCAGAGAAAGGCGGCGGCGGTGCAGACGTCCTCCAGGGTACAGCTGACTTCTCCTCTGGCCGCGGCCCTGCCCTCATCCGGGGAGACCGCGCCGCTGCCCAGGGGGAAATAGGGCGGGTTTGCCACTACCAGGTCAAAGCTGCCGGAGGGGAAAAGCTGCCTGTGCTGCCTTATGTCCCCGGTGACGATGCGGCTTCTGGCGGAAAGCCCATTGACCGCCATATTCTCTTCGGCCAGGGCCGCCGCCTGGGGCAGAAGCTCCAGCCCGGTCATGTGCAGTCTGGGACTGCGGCTGAGCAGCAGCAGGCCGATGGCCCCCGAGGCGCAGCCCAGGTCGATGCCCCGGGCCGCGGAGGAAGTATTCACAAAATCCGCCAGCAGCACGCAGTCGGTGCTCAGCCGGAAATGCTCCGCCTGACAAAACAGCGGTCCGCCGGGCCAGAGCGGTTCAAAGTCGCGCATGGTTTACCCCCGAAAAACGGAATAAAATAGATCAAGGGGCGACTTCATCGCCCCTTGATCTATGTAGTGGATTACTCCTGTACGATTGCTTCGGCAGGGCACTGGGCTGCGCAAGCGCCGCACTCAAGGCACTTCTCCGCATCGATCACATAGTGCAGATCGCCCATGTCGATTGCTTCTGCGGGGCACTGGGCTGCGCAGGAACCGCAGGACAGGCACTCGTCGGTAATAACAAAAGCCATAATGTTACCTCCGTATGTTATTTGACCTTCGGGTCATCGTACGCTAATTGTAACACATATCCGGCAAAAATCAATTGAAATTTTTTTGAACACCTATAAATCTCTGGAAATCTGGTGATAATTTTCAAAACCGCTCCGGGCTTTCGCCCTAATCGGCGGCAAAGATGGGCGATAATCGGTAAAAGAGCCTTACAAGGGGGTAAACCATGAAGAGCAACGAAAAATTCACACAGCGTGCGGAGATTGCGATCGAGAGGGCCAGAGAGGCGGCGGGAGAGCTGGGCCACAGCTATGTGGGCACGGAGCACCTGCTGCTGGGCATCCTGGGTGAGAGCGAGGGGCTTGGCGCCAGAATACTGAAGCAGCGGGGCGTGGAGGCAAAAAAGCTGCGCGCCGCAATCTGCAGGCGCGTGGGGCAGGGCATACCCGGCACACCGGAGCACGGGCTTACCGTCCGGGCACAGCTGGCGGTGGAAAAGGCGGCGGAGGAGACCGCCCGTCTGCGGCAGGGCTATATCGGCACCGAGCACCTGCTGCTGGGCATCCTGCGGCAGAGCGAGTGCGGCGGCGTCATGGCCCTGACGGAGTTGGGGCTGGAGATCAACGACATTTACACCGACATCATGGCGGTTTTCGGAAACCCGGGCTACAACGGCAAGGCCCAGACCGGTACCCTGCGCAGTACCGTGCGCCGCACGGACACCAAGGTGCTGGACCAGTACAGCCGGGACCTGACGGAGCTTGCCGCTGAGGGCAAGATCGACCCGGTGGTGGGCCGTGGGGATGAAATACGGCGCACGGTGCAGATCCTCTCCCGAAGAAGCAAGAATAACCCGGTGCTGGTGGGGGAGCCGGGCGTGGGCAAGACCGCCGTGGCGGAGGGACTGGCCATTCAGGTGGCCCAGGGCAAGACCACGGCGGAGCTGGCCAACAAGCGCATCGTCTCCCTGGATATCCCGGCCATGCTTGCAGGTACAAAATACCGGGGCGACTTTGAGGAGCGGGTCAAATCGGTGCTGCGGGATGTGCGCCGGGCAGGGGACGTGATCCTTTTTATCGACGAGCTGCACACCATCATCGGCGCAGGCAGCGCCGAGGGGGCCATCGACGCGGCCAACATCTTAAAGCCCGCCCTGGGCCGGGGCGAGGTGCAGATCATCGGTGCCACCACCCCGGAGGAGTACCGCCGCCACATCGAAAAGGACGCGGCTCTGGAGCGCAGGTTCCAGCCGGTGAAGGTGGCGGAGCCTTCCCGGGAGCAGACCATGGACATGCTCCGAAGCCTCCGCGGCGCGCTGGAAAAGCACCACGACGTGAAGATTCTGGACGAGGCGCTGACGGCGTCCTATGAGCTGTCCGTCCGCTATATCAACGACCGCTTCCTGCCGGACAAGGCCATTGACCTGATCGACGAGGCAGCGGCGGCGGTGCATGTGGAGGCGGGCAGCGGCAACAGCGCCGTCCGGGTGGTGGACGCCGGGGCCATCGCACGGGTGGTGTCCCTCTGGACCAATATCCCTGTCACCGGACTGGACGAGGACGAGACGGAGCGGCTGAGAAATCTGGAGGCGCTGCTCAAATGCCGCATTATCGGCCAGGACGAGGCGGTGGCGGCGGTGGCAAAGGCCATCCGCCGCAGCCGGGTGGGACTGAAGGACCCGGAGCGTCCGGTGGGCAGCTTCCTCTTTCTGGGGCCTACCGGCGTGGGCAAGACGGAGCTCTGCCGGGCCCTGGCCGCCACGGTGTACGGGGACGAGGGGGCCATGATCCGGCTGGACATGTCGGAATACATGGAAAAGCACAGCGTCAGCCGGCTTATCGGCTCGCCTCCCGGCTATGTGGGCTATGAGGACGGCGGCCAGCTCACCGAGCGGGTGCGGCGCAAGCCCTGGTCCGTGGTGCTCTTTGACGAGATCGAGAAGGCCCATGAGGACGTGTGGGGCATCCTTCTGCAGATCATGGACGACGGGCACCTGACCGACTCCGCCGGGCGGAAGGTGGATTTTCGCAACACCGTGATCGTGATGACCTCCAACGTGGGGGCCAAGGCCATTACCGACGGGCGGCAGCCTCTGGGCTTTGCCGGGACGGAGACCGGGAAAGAGGCGGACATGCGCCGCCGGGTGATGGAGGAGCTGAGAGAGACCTTCCGCCCGGAGTTTCTCAACCGCATCGATGAGACCATTGTATTCCACCGGCTCAGTCAGGAGAACATGGTGGAGATCACCCGGGGTCTGCTCCGGCAGGTAAAGGAGCGCTTTCAGGAGCTGGGACTGGCGCTTTCCGTGCCGGAGGAGACGGTAAAGTGGCTGGCCTCCGCGGGCTATGACGACAAATTCGGCGCCCGCCCCCTGCGCCGGGCCGTGCAGCAGAGCATAGAGGACGCGGCGGCGGAGATGCTTCTGGACGGGGAGGTCTGCCCCGGCTGTATGCTCACCGCCCTTGTCCGGGACGGCAAAGTGGAGCTGACAACAGAGGAATGAACAGGTATACCGGGGCGGCTTGCGCAGCCTGGGAGCCTGTAGACAAACCCGCTGTTGGTTCAAGCCGACAGCGGGTTGGGTTGTTATACTGTTTTTGCGAGTGGGCGTTGTCTGCACATTGAAGCGAACGGCACACAGAACGATTGCGGCAGACAGGCACAAAAGGTAACTGAACAACCGGGAGACGCGGTGGGACGAGGTTTTTGGCGCCTGCTGCCTCCAGGCTTATTCCAGATTTGCGTGCCGGGCAAATGGCGCATTTTTGTCAAGCCCCAGTTCATCCACGATGGCAGCAATGACGCTGTCAAGCAGGATCAGGAGGCTTTGTTCAAAACGGCCTCCACCGGGTTGGATGGACTTGCCGATTCCGCCAGCAGCCGCCGTTCGGCCGGGAATCTTTATGATGATATCAGCCTGGCACCCGATAAGTGAGTCGGGGACTATGGTGAGGAAGGCAATCTCCGCGCCGCAGTTCTTTGCGAGCTGTGCAACGGCGGAAATGGTAGTGAGCCCGCCTGCGCCATCTGCAAGGATCAAAAGATCCCCAGGGTTTATGCAGGGGGAGGTCGTGTCGCCTACAACGTGGGCCTTGAAATCCAGATGCATGAGCCGCATGCAGAATGCCCGCAGCATGTACTGGCAACGCCCGGCACCGCATACAAAGATCTGACGGTCTTTTCTGCGCATGATTCCATCAAACAGCGAGCGCACCTGATCTTCCTTTACGCCCGCGAGCGTAGAGCGCAGTTCGTCACACACCGCGAGAGAAAAATCCTTGATGTTATTCATTCATACCACCTTCGCCCCCGAGCGCCTTACCCCATGATCATATTGGGGATTACCGTAATAAGCGACGGGATATATGTTATCATCAAAAGAACCCCAATCATCAGCAACGACATGGGAAGAACCTCGCGGAACACCGACTGCAGGTTTTCTTTTGCAATTCCCGCGGAAATGAAGCACATCATGCCAAACGGAGGTGTTACCGCGCCGATCATCATGTTGACTGTAAGAACGACACCGAGATGTATCATATCTATCCCGAGAGAGCGTGCTATCGGGATAATCAGCGGCAGAAAAACGAATTCCAGCACATTTGTGTCAAACAGCATCCCGAGCAGCAGAAACATTATGTTGAGAATCAGCAGGAAAATGTACTTATTGCTTGTAAAGTTCAGGAACCAGTTGGTGATGACTTTTCCCATGCCGGAGGAAGTCGCCACATAGGAAAGCAGATACGCGCCAATAACGATGGAAAATACCTTTCCCGTCTGTATGACGGTGTCTTTTATTACTCGACCCAGTCCCTTGAGCGTCAGCACACGGTAAGCGAAAAAGGAGATCAGAATAGTGTACAGCGCGGCAAGCGCACCGGCCTCGGTGGCTGTGACGATTCCGGTGTATATTCCGCCCAGAAGGATTACCGGTGTCAGTAGTGCGGGGATAGCCCGCAGCGTGTAAATACAAAACTCTCTCACTGAAAATTTTACGCCGGCAGGGTAGTCCCTTTTGCGTGATACGAATCCCACATATATGCCCAGAAGCACGCAGATCAGAACGGCGGGAATCATGCCGCCCAGAAACAGCTTGCCGACGGAAACCTGCGCCATCATTGCAAAGATTACCATCGGTATACTCGGCGGAAAGATCGGACCGACCGTTGCCGTGGCGGCGGTTATTGCTGCACTGAACGGCATGTCATAGCCGTCCTTGCGCATCTCTTCAATTTCTATTACGCCGAGACCTGCCGCGTCAGCGGCGGCAGACCCTGTCATGCCGGAAAAGATCAGGGAGATGATGATATTCAAGTGCGCCAGAGCGCCCTTTTTCTTGCCCAGAATGGCCTTGACAAAAGTGAACAGGTATTCTGTCACTTTCCCTGAACACATAATATTTGCCGTGAAAATAAACAGGGGAATGGCAATCATCACGCTGCTGGCGTAAAGCTGGCTCATGACGATGTCGGACACAACGCCGAGATCTACGCCTGCAACCAAAAAGTACGCCGCGCAGGAAATGATCATTCCAAGCCCTATGGGCATTCTTATTATAAAGCAGAAAAGCAGAATAATCAATGGAAGGAATATTGCTCCGTTCATTTTTTCCCCACCTTCCCAACAGAAAACAGCGCCGCCGTGTCTTTAAGCAGCAGGAAAAAGTGGTGAGCTGCCGTCAGAATGAGGTAGACGATAAATGGCGCATATATTACATTGAACGGTATCTTCATCAGCGATGATTTCTTTATCGCGAGAAAACTGACGGATTTTACCGCATGCGGAAGGATGATGACCATGAATAAAACGATAATGCCGTTTCCAACCATTCTCAGGACGCGTCTGCCCCTCTCCGGAAGCTTGTCATACAGTATTGTAAACATAATGTGATCGTCTAACCTGCTATGATAGGAAGCGGCAAGAACTACGGTCCATACGAAAGCAATCATGCTCAGTTCGTATATTTCGTTTACCTGTGCGTTGAAAATATAGCGGTACAGAATCATGATTACATAGGATATAAACAGCACAACAAATGCACAGCAAGGCAGATATATTTCAAAAAAATCAGACATTTTCTGATACACGCTGTCGATTTTTTTCATTTTTAACCATCCTTTTCAGCCTGCAAGAGAGATAATGGAACGCGGCGCGATCAGTAGATAACCGCGCCGACGTATTCCTCCTTTGCGTATTAGTAATCGAGATTCGCTATAGCGTTGTACAGTTCCATATCCAACCCGGAAACCCAGTCTGTCTGCGCGAAGTAGTAGTCCGAAACCTCCTTGCGGTAAGCAGCGAGCTCTTCATCGCTCAAATAGTAGACAGTAATTCCGTTATCTTCCAGGAAAGCCACATCCGAAGCCTCCTGGTCGATTGTCGTCTGAGAGATATACTCACAGGCCTGCCTTACGCCCTCGGATAGAATCTCCTGAAGCTCTGGGCTCAAGCTCTGCCATACCTTCTCGCTTATTGTCACAACGCCGGCACTTATCATATGCCCGGTGACAGTAACACTCTTCGTAACCTCGTACCAGCTGAAGGAAATCGTTGTGGAAAAGCCGTTGTCCTGTCCGTCCACGGCGCCGGTCTGCAGCGCGGTGTAGAGCTCGGATGCGCCGAGCGGAACAGGGTTTGCACCCAAGGCCAAACCCATATTCTGCCAGGCTTCGCTGCTCGGCATACGGATGCTCACGCCATCCAAATCGCTTCTGCTGGTGACCTTTATGTCCTTGTTGAGGTTAACGCAGCGCACGCCTTTATAGTAAACGGAGTCGAATACTCTTATTCCGGTCGTCTCCGCCACTTCATCCATAAGAGATGTCGCTTCATCGGAGCTGAAATATGCGTTCATATGATCCCAGTTCGCAAAGAGATACGGGACATTGAGCACTTCTAATTTGGGCATATAGGGGCTTATCCAGTCAAACCAGCAGGCGTTCATGTCGAGCGTGCCTTTCATGATTGACTCGATCTCCAGGTCCTGTGCCATCAGTGAGGAGGCGTAGTAGGTGTCAATTGTAACTGCTCCCCCTGTCGCCTGGGAGACGTATTCCTTCATGATGTCCATTCCCTGCGCAACAACGCCCCCGTCGGCCTCTGTCATTGAAAAGGTGAGCGTTATCGGCTCAAATTCCGGCTCAACAGCTTTTTCCGTTTCTGCTGTCTCGTGAGCGGCTGGGGCCTCGGTCTGTGCCGGTGCAGCCGCAGTTCCGCAGGCGGCCAGCATCAAAACGAGCGCGAGAACAAGTGCCAAACTAATCCATTTTTTCATTTTTTTCTCCTTTTCTTTTTCTTTTTTGTTTTTCAGCCTGCCGTAAGCCGGCTGTTGTGCCTAATTTTTTCCGGGCTCTGCCGTTATTCTCGCCCGGCTCCTCATGATCTCTTTTGCGTCTGCCGCTGTGCCCATGCTCAACAGCGAGCCGTGCTTCGTGGTGGAGAATGAAGCGCAGGCGTTGCAGAAATCTCCGAGTTTCTCAAGCTCCTGATTGCTGAGCGTTTCGATCCTGGCTTCGCTCCTGGCCAGTCCAAATAAGAGCGCCCCCATAAACGAATCCCCGGCGCCGGTGGTGTCCGCTACCGGCACCTCGTATGCAGGGCTGTAGGCATGGCTGTGACGCGTATAGAGAAAGCTCCCATTTCTTCCCATTGTGACTGCCACGAGCTGAGCACAGTCGCTCTCAGCAAACACGGCCTCAACGCCGGAGGGGATATCACTCATGCCAAAATAATAGGCCAACTCCTCATCGGTAAACTTCAGCACGCCGCAAAGCTTTGCACGCTCGATAATCTGTGCTTTTTCCTGCGCGGGAAGCGGGATTCCCCGCCACTGCATGTCGATGGCAAGGGTTATGTCGTTCTCTTTTGCAAGCCGCAACAACTCCCGCTCTGTCTCCGTTATACAGTCTTCCTGGTCAAACGCGATTGCCTTGATATCGAAAAACCGGCTGTGTTTAAATTTCTCCGTGTCAACATTCTCCAGCTTCGTCTGAGCCTCATTGCGCGGGCATCTGTAGTCGTCATAGTATCTGTCGTTGTTTCCGTCGCGGTATTCGAACATAAATCTTGTTGGGAGCGTCCCGAAGGTGACGCAGGAGGTATCCAGCCCCAGCTCCAATGCCGTATTATACAGATATCTGCTGTGCACATCGTTTCCGAGCGTAGTTACCAACATGCCGGCTCCACCGAGTCTTGCTACCTGACACAGCACATTCGCCATAGAGCCTGCCGGATTGCGGGCGAAAAGCGCGCGCCCACATTCATCTTCACCGGCATAGGAGAAGTCTATCATCAGATCTCCCAGTCCTGTTACATCGATATCTTTTGTCATGTTTATCTCACTCACTCACTCAAACTCTGTTGTTGTCAAGAAATACGCTTATGTGCTTTCGTGCGATATAATCTTCCGCTGCCTTTCTTGCATAGCCCAGGTATTTTCTTGGATCGTAGTGGGAAGGGTGCCTGAGCATATATTCTCTGACCGCTTTGGTAAAAACAATTTTGACGTCCAACGCGGAATTCACCTTGCACACGCCGTGCCTGAAGCTCTCCTGAAGCTCGTGCAGGGAAAAGTTGCAGCACGGTTCCAGCTCCATGCCGAAAGCATTCGCACTTTCAATGAAATCGTTGGAAAGAATCGATGTTGCGTGCAGCACCAAAGGCAGATCCGGCAGCTCCCCGTGTATCTGGGAAATTTTGCCGACATCCAGCTTCTTGGGGAAGTCGTTTGCCAGGTCGTGCGCATTGCCGCAGCAGATAGCCAGCGAGTCACAACCGGTGAGACGGGCGTATTCGACCGCTTCCTCAACTCCGGTTTCATATCGTTCAGGTCCCGATACCGGATGGAACACCTCTCCTTCCACAAACACACCGTGCTTGTGGGCATATTCGCATACTTCCTTCGTTTTTTGTACGTTCGTCTCGAAATCATCATGCTCGTTGTCAAGCATAACAGAACTGAAGCCCGCGTCAATGCAGGCCATACACCTTTCGATGCTGTCTCCGTGGTCCAGATGTAAGACAACATCCCTGCCTGCTTCCCTGGCACAGGCCTCTGCCATCTTTCTGAGCATCTCTGCTCCGGCATAGTCCACGACTCTGCACGAGGCCTGAAGCATAATCGGCGCTCTGACTTTTGCTGCCGCCCTTGCCGAGGCCTGCATGATCTCCATGTTATAACCGATAAATCCGCCCACGGCCCAGTCTTCATTGATGCAGCTTTTGTAATACCGCTCCGGTGTAATGATCTGTCCCGTTTTTTCTCCCTCCCTCGTTTCCAGAATAGTTTTCAAGTGCTCTTCCCGGGTGATGTAATTCCTGATTCTGCCCATAGAATAGCAAACAAATATGATTTTGTAAAATGCATATATTTTCCTTGATTTATGCAGTAAGTGTTATATAATTCAACTGAGGTGAACAAGAATATGACCCAGTTGGAAATATCCTCTTTTCTTTCAGTTGTCAAATATGACAGCATTTCAACCGCGGCAGAGAAGCTGTTCGTCACACAGCCGGCGTTGAGCCGCCGGCTGAACGCGCTGGAAAGAGAACTTGGCTGCCGGCTTTTAGAGCGCCAGAGAGGCAAGAAAGCCGTACGCCTTACACCGCAGGGAAAGGCATTCATTCCTATCGCCGAACGATACCTTGCCCTTTGGAATGAGGCAAACGCGATTAAGACTTCCGAGCAAATGCCGGTGTTCACCGTTGTTCTGAACACCAGTATGGGTGCGCATGTGCCGCTTGCAATCAAGGATTTTATCTCCCGGATAAGCAACGTGAGGTTTAAACTGCATGTATACCATTCTCTCGAGGCATATCAGTGGATGGAATACGGCATGGCAGACCTGGCTCTGGTGTCCAAGTCGCTGAGCAACGCAACAATAACTACCCTTCCGGCCTATAAAGAGCGCTTCTGCCTGCTTGCCCGTGGGATGTATCAGGATGTTGAGACGATGCATCCCAAGCAGCTCGACCTTTCAAAAGAGCTGTTTGTGCCATGGAGCCCCAATTTCTCCGATTGGCACGACTATTGGTTCGGCACGCAGACGACGCCGAAGGCCTTTTGCGATAATCCCCCCATTATGAAATATTTCTGGGCGGATGAGCCCCAGTGGTGGTCCATCGTCCCCGCGTCCTTTGCACGCGAACTGCAGGAGGACCCGGCCGTGAAGACCATAGAGCTGCTTGAAGGCCCCGAGGATCTGATTCTGTACTATCTTGTCTCCACCAGCGGGAGTTCTTATTTGTCTTCGGTTTTCCTGGAAGCTTTGGTCAAGCGGGCCCAGGAGATTCCGGGAGTAACGCCCTATATTTGAGCACCGCTCAGCGGCCTAAGCAGAGAAAGGGAAGTTTCGCACAGATCATTTCGTACTGTTTTTCTCTGCGAAAGCCTTTTCCGCGAGGGAGTTGGAACGTTTACGCAGGCAGGTTTTTCTTAAACTTATTTTAGCAATTCACTTGACATAACACCAAAGGCACGGTAAAATAGCGTGAATAATATTTTAAGGAGCCTGGGGAAGCTCCTGCTGAATATTACTTTTCAATTTCGATGGGCGCGCTTGATGGCCCGTCTTGCTTTTAGATCACAATTTAACAGCATGAATTGAACCACCGCAAAATTCTGAAAGAATGGAGGTGTGTTTGCTTACTATGCCCTGGTATTTTTGGATCATTATCGTGGCTGTGATCATCGCAGTTGCTGCCGCGTGCTTCGCCCTTGGCATCTACTACCGCAAAAAGATCGCGGAAAGAGAGATAATCAGCGCCGAGGAAGAGGCAAAGCGTATTATCAATGAGTCAATAAAAAGCGCAGAGAGCAAGAAGAGAGAAGCTCTCGTCGAGGCAAAGGAAGAAATACACAAAAGCCGCTCCGAGTATGAGCGGGAAGTAAAGGAACGCCGTGCGGACCTGCAGAAGCAGGAACGCCGCCTTCAGCAGAAGGAAGAAAACCTTGACCGGAAGATCGATTCCGTCGAGAAGAAGAGCGACACACTGAACAACAAGATCGCCGCTGTGGAAGCGCAGCAGCAGGAAGTTGCTCTGGTGAAGAAAAGCCAGCTGGAAATGCTGGAGAAGATCTCCGGCTTCTCCGTGGAGGAGGCCAAGACCTACCTGATCAACAACATCCGTGACGATGTGACCCACGAGATGGCCATGAAGATCAAGGAGATCGAGACCCAGTACAAGGAAGAAGCGGAGGAGAAGGCGAGAGAGATCATCGCCACCGCCATCCAGCGCTGTGCCGCCGACCACGCAAGCGAAATCACCGTCTCCGTCGTACCCCTCCCCAACGACGAGATGAAGGGCCGCATCATCGGCCGCGAAGGCCGCAACATCCGCAGCATCGAGACTCTGACCGGCTGCGACCTGATTATTGACGACACCCCCGAGACCATCACCGTCTCCAGCTTTGACCCTGTCCGCCGCGAGGTGGCCCGCATCGCTCTGGAGAAGCTGATCCAGGACGGCCGCATCCACCCCGCCCGCATCGAGGAAATGGTAGCCAAGGCCCAGAAAGAGGTCAACGCCACCAT
Source organism: Clostridiales bacterium (assembly GCA_022782265.1). Lineage (GTDB taxonomy): Bacteria > Bacillota > Clostridia > Oscillospirales > Oscillospiraceae > Limivicinus. Next base: position 25,066 of record JALFOM010000148.1, read on the forward strand.
CAAGGCCGAGGGCGAGCGCGCCGTGTTCGAGACCAATATCCACGGCCTGAACCCGGAGCTGATCAAGCTCCTGGGCCGCATGAGATACCGCACCAGCTACGGCCAGAACGTGCTGAACCACTCCATCGAGGTCTCCCATATCGCGGGCCTGCTGGCCTCCGAGCTGGGCGTGGATGTGAACACCGCCAAACGCGCAGGTCTCCTCCACGATATCGGCAAGGCCATCGACCACGAGGTGGAGGGCAGCCATGTCACCATCGGCGTGGACCTGGCCCGCAAGTACAGGGAGTCTGAGGCCGTTATCCACGCCATCGAGGCCCACCACGGCGACGTGGAGCCCCACACCGTGGTTGCCTGCCTGGTCCAGGCGGCGGACGCCATCTCCGCCTCCCGCCCCGGCGCAAGACGCGAGAACATCGAAAACTATGTCAAGCGTCTGGAAAAGCTGGAGGAGGTCTCCAAGAGCTTCCCCGGCATCGCCAGCTCCTACGCCATCCAGGCCGGCCGCGAGATCCGCATCATGGTCAAGCCCGAGGAGGTCAACGAGGATCAGATGGTCCTGCTGGCCAGGGATATCGCCAAGAAGATCGAAGAAGAGCTGACTTACCCCGGTCAGATCAAGGTCCATCTTCTCCGCGAGACCAAGGCTGTGGACTACGCAAAGTAAGTTAAAAATGCAAATACGCAGTATGGGTTTTGCTCATACTGCGTATTTTTATCCGGCGGGTTTTCTCTGTCATTCTGAACCGCGACGGCGGAGAAGAATCCCGCGGATAGAAGGCCCCAGCGTCACCGGACGGGATCCTTCGCTGCGCTCAGGATGACAGTGGACGTTTAGGGCAGAACCAAAAATATACGGTCATTCTGAGGAGTGAAACGACGAAGAATCCCGTGAACAGAAGTGCGTAGTAAAACCATTGGGGACCTTCGTTCAGGATGACAGAAGGCTTGGGAGAACAGGGGCCGCCTGGGTTCTGCGTAAAATCATCTGGGAATTTCCGTTTTCCTGCAACTTTTTTGGAAAAACCGTGTTATTAAAGTGACGGCCGTTAAGAAAGAGATCAGTATCGGAGGTGGCAGCCTTGACCGAAGGGAAGGCCCTGAAGGAACTGCAGCGGGGCTCGCAACAGGCGCTGGCCTGGTTCATCGACAAATACGCGCCCTATGTCAGCACCATCATCTATAACATTATCGGCGGCGATATGAGCACCGCCGACATAGAAGAAGTGGCGTCGGACGTGTTTTTTGCCCTGTGGAACAACGCGGGAAAAGTCAGGTCTTCATCGGTGAAAGCCTATCTGGGCAGCATTGCCCGGAACATGGCGAAAAACAAAACCCGGGAGCGGGGGAACGCCCTGCCTCTGGACGAGGATATCCTCATTGTGGACAACATGACGCCGGAGACTCGGCTTGAGCAGAAAGAGCTGAACATGCGGGTAAGGCACGCGGTGCTGCTGATGGAATACCCGGACCGGGAGATTTTCCTGCGGTTTTACTATTACGGGCAGCCCGTCAAAGATATCGCGGCGCAGATGGAAATGAACGCGTCCACGGTGCGCTCCAGGCTGGCCCGGGGCCGGGAAAAGCTCAGGGCTGAGCTGACGGCTGATCTGAACACGGAAGGAGGCAGCTTATAATGGAATACAGAATTGTTGACCTGCTGGACTGCATACAGGACAGCGACGTCCCTATCCGGACGGAAAACCATGCCTCCGCGACGAAGATCAAGGAGCTGACAATGGAAAAAATAAACACAGAAAACAGGAAGAATAAACGCCCTGTCCGCAAAGCGGCGCGGGTGGCGCTGATTGCCGCCGTCATCGTTCTGCTCTTGTCGGTAACGGCCTTTGCCGCCAATGAGCTGCGGCTGGCGGACCTGTTCCGGGAGGTGTTCGGACAGGTATCAGAGAGTCAGGAGGAAGTGATGGAGGAGATCAGTGTTCCGGAGCTGCCGGAAGCCGTCACCTCCCAGGGGACTACCATCACCCCCGTGGCCGCCATTGTGGATGAGTATATGTACTATATCCGGTTTCAGATCGAGGCCCCGGAGGGGACAGTGCTGAATCTGCCCGCCCCGGAGGAAGGGGCCCTCCAAATCTGCGGACAGCCCGGGAATTTGCTGCGTTCCGACGCCTACCTTATTCCCTACAGTACGGAACTGAGCTGGATAGACAACTCCCCGGGAGACAACCGTTTTGACCTGATTATCCAGATTATCGGACAGTATGGCGGGGAGGCCAAATTCAACGACGGCGTCTCCAAAACACTGAAGATCGATGGCATATGGGTGCAAAGTCTGTCCCAGAACTTCAACAAAATCCTGGACGGCGTATGGAAGTTTGAAATCGGGACCGTATATCCCCAGGTAATAAAAAAGGAGCTGGATACCGCGGGCATAACTACGGTATGCCCCGACACAGGTTACACCGTAAAGCTTGACAGAATGAGCATTTCACCCCTGTGCCTGTCGAGAGAATATTCCTATGAAGAATACCAGGCGGCGTCGGGAATGCCGGACGCGCCCGGGCCGGGTTATACTGCTGTGGTGATGAAGGACGGGAGCGAGGCGGAAATCGTTGGTATTGGCATGGGTACCAGCGGAAAAACCGCTACCAAGGGCTACTATTATTTCGCCGCGCCCATCGACATTGACCAGGTGGCCTATATCCAGTGGGGAGACTTACAGATCCCCGTAAATTAAAAAATTTGACCCTGCATCAAACGATGCAGGGTCATTTTTGCGTTTTATGCCGGTTTGCCGAGGATTTTTTCCATGACCTTGTACAGCGGCTTATACAGCGTCAGGGTGAACACGAAGTTCCCGGCGCAGTGGACCAGGTCAAAGGTGATGCCGCTGACCCAGTAGGACAGGGCCATTGCCCAGCCGCCGATGAAAAGGTAGGGAATGGAGCACAAGGCCCCGAAGCAGAGGCCGAAGACCCCGGCCAGCACCGCCCAGATCAGGGCGGAGTCGTTTTTGCGCAGCAGCACGGCCGCGATGGCCAGGATGGGCCAGAGATACCAATAGCAAAACCACCACATCCCAAAGCCGAACACCAGTCCCTCCAGCATAATGTACACCGCCACGGAGTACAGCACCCGCCAGCCGAAAAAGACGGCGGTGAGGATGATGATCAGGGCGTTCATGTTCACGTTGGGCAGGGCCACCAGCGCCATTTTCAGGGCGAACATCAGCGCGCCCATCAGGGCCAGAGCGCAGATGTCCTTTGCATTCAGCCTACCAGCCGACAGTGAGGGTGATCTCATACTGCTCGCCGTCGGCGATAGGCGTGTCGTCCACGCCGGTCATCAGCATTTCGCCGCCCTTGGTGAAGCACCACCACTGCTGCTGTTCGCTGTCGGCAGTCTCGCCGTCAACAGCGGTGACAAACAGGCCGTATTCGCTCTCATCGCCCTGGACCAGGCCCTCCTGCTCCAACGCGCCCCGGAGAAATTCGGCGTCTGTACTGATGGTAAAATCCTTCTGGGTTCCGTCGCCGTGGATGACCTCAACGGTGATGGTCTTGTCTCCCGCCGCCCCGCCGGGCTTCAGGCAGACAGTGGCGACGATGGCCGCCGCGACCAATACAAGCAGGACGGCCACGGCAATGATTTTTTTCGTTTTTGCGGACATAAAAAATCCTCTCCTTTCTTTTTTCACCGGAAATCGTACAAAGAAAAAGAGAGAACGGGCGCAATGATTCAGGCGCACGCTTACAATTTGACCGGGTGACGCGGTTCTTTGTACGACACAGCGGACTGTTCCCGCTGCACGGGCAGGTTTTCTGACTTCGGGGGCTTTCGTAAACGCCCCGCTTCACAGTGACGGCCTCGCGTGGGATTCACACCCACATTCCCCTGTTAACTATTATAAAAAATAGATCCCGATCCGTTAATTTAGTAAACACTGAATAAATCGTCTGCGGCGTCTCACGGTAAATTTGCGCCCTGATTTCGTCACTTTTTCTTGAAATACACAAAGTATTCCTGCGAAAAAGTGCCATCATCAGAACACAAATTTTCTCGCGATCCGCTCTTGCCGATTGATTCATCGTTTACTTTGCTTGCGAAGAGAGAGTATACCATATTATTTACTTCTTTTCAAGAAAAAACACGGCGGCCAGAGGGCCGCCGCGAAAATATTTTATGCTCTTTCGTATAGATCCGCGCAGACGGTGCGGTACATGCGGTTGACGATGAAGGCCATCAAAAACAGGATCACCGACATGGCGCTGTAGCAGATCAGATACATATTGCCGAAACGCTGCACCAGATACTCGAAAACGCCGGTGCCGGCCACGGTCAGGAAGAAGCCTACCCACATGACCCAGTGGTAGCCGTGACGGCCGTTGGCTTTCACGGAGCGGACGCTGTAAACGATGAAAACCACCAGAATGATCACGGCGCAGAGGATCTGGGTCAGGCTGATGAAGCCGTTGAAGGGCAGGTAGCTGGAGTCGTAGCGGGTGCTGTCCAGCACCACCTCCACGGCGTCGTAGTACACAAGGAACATCAGGGCCACATGGCCGTCTCTGGGGTAATCGTTTTTCATGGGATAGCGGCGGCGGCGGAAGAAAAAGCGCATCAGGATCCAGAACAGCACCAGCATCACCAGAAACTGGATGAAGAAGGTGGCAAAGCGGTATTCGGTGCCGCCGTTTGCGGTGGGGATGCCGGAGGCCAGGGGCAGGTGCTGCAGCAGCGGCGTGTTGACCACGATCTTGCTGCGGCAGGAGGTGTTGAACAGGGCGCTGAGCCGGATAAAGGCGATGCACAGCGCGGCGCCGGGGGCCAGACAGTCAAACAGGCGGCCAAGATTCTGGGTAAAGCCCAACTTCTTTACCAGCAGCCCCGCCAGCATGGTGCCGAAAATGGCGCCGTGGAGGAAATAGTCCCCCTGGGAGTAGTCCAGCATGGCGCTCATAAAGCCGGCGTACTGCTCGTCATGGCAGTACCAGTGGATCAGACGGGCAAGGACCACGGAGAAAAACAGCGCCAGGGGCAGCAGCAGCCAGAGGGCGGAGCCCCGCCCGCCGTGGGAGGTATACAGGGCGTAGGTCAGGGCAAAGCAGGCGGCGATACCCAGAAAGATGATCACGGAGCTCCAATAGATAAAGGTGTCTCCGATGCAGACAGCGATCTGATTCATGAGGACGCCTCCTCTCCCGGAATGGCCGTGGCAAAGTAGATGATATCGGTCATAATGCGCTCGTTGCCCCAGTCAGGGCGGTTGAAGGTCTCCCCGTTCATCACGATGGTGGCGGTCTGGCCTCCGTCCAGGGCATAGGCGTTGGGCACACCCTTGGCGTAGATCAGATCGGCCGCCTGATTGATGGTGACCCGGTTTTTGTACACGCCCTCCTCGTTGATGGACATCAGCAGGTAATGCAGCTTGTCCACCTGGCCGATGGCGGCGCGGGAATAATGGATATCCACCTCGCCCACCAGATAGGTGTTGGTGGTCTTTTTCTCCCCGTTTTCCACTAAAATGGGGCCGAAGGAGACGGAGAAAACAATGTCGTTATCCTGAACGAACTTTTTCACTTCGTCCTCGGTGTTCAGCTCTCCCACATGGGTGAAGATCATGTCGCCGGAGGCGGTGAAGAAGCAGCTCTCCAGACTTCTGGGGTTGAAGCGGTAAAGCTGCCGCTGATAGATGGTGATGCCGCAGGAGCGGTGGCCGTAGAAGTCGCCGTTAATGGCCACCACAGCGTTGGCGTTCTGGGCCATCTGGGTGGGGTACATGTAGACGCTGGAGCCGTAGGTGTTATCCGACAGCGCCCGGCGCAGCTGGGAGCCGTGGGCGATCTTCACCTCCACAAAGGAGCAAGCGGAGTTGTTGATGGCCTCCTTCCAGGCGATCACCAGGATGGTCTCGTCGCAGTAGTACTCGATCTCCGAGCCCTCCATCAGCACGATATCCGGGTTCCAGATCAGCTCCTGCCCCTCCAGCAGCTCAGCAGCGGAGTCCACCACGGCCTGTACCACCGCGGGGTCGGTGGTGGAGCCGAATTTGCTCTGGTCGGGCTTGGGGGCCACAAGGTCGCTCTCGGGGATGGTGTAGATCTTTTTGATATAGGCCACGTTTTCCAGCGCGTCGCTGGCGGAGTTGTTCATAAACACGTCCAGCTTGCCCACCAGGTCCAGCCGGTTCTCCGTGGTGCTGCCGGTGTTGGTGCCGGTGCCCGGGTGGACGTTCACCAGCGCCCAGACCAGGGCAAGAATGGAGAGGACGATCAAAATCAGATAGCCAAAGGAAAAAGCGGGGCGGACAGGGGTGGCCTCCCGGGGCGGCTGGGGCCTGGACCGGGCGTCCCGCTCTTTCGGCCGCTCCGGCGCCTGCCGGGCTTCCCGGCGGGGCGCAGGCTGGGGCGCACGCTCCTTAGACCGCTCTGTACGCGGCTCCGGCCGGCTCTCCCGCCGGGGGCTGCGCTCCTGTGCGGCGGGGGCGGCGCTCTCCCTGCGCCGGGACGGGGCGCTTTCCGCGGCCCGGGTCTCCTGCTCCTGCTGCTCCGAAAATTCCCGAAGGATGGCGTCAATATCCGCGTCGCTGATTCTGTTGCTCATTGAGACGCCTCCTTTCAGTAGGCCGCTCCGCCGCAGAGGGCGTTGAGCATGGGCGTGTTGGTGACGATGCGCCAGCCGCCGGCGCTGTAGCTCAGCTCCAGCTCAAGGCCGGTGGTGGTATAGTAGTCCTCCACATGGGAGAGCAGGGAAGCCACCGCGCTGGAATAGGCCGAATCCGTCACGCTGGGCAGATAGTTGTTGTTTTCATCATAGAGCTGATCTCTGGGCAGGGACTGGACCAGCTGGTTCAGGGCGGCTTCGGTGGCGTCCTTCAGATCGGCCTCCAGGGCGGTGACGTCCAGATGGGTCAGCAGAACCTGCTGACTGGCGTTGAGGCCGTTTTTGACGCAGTCGCCGTAGAGCTTATAGGAATAGCTCTGGCGCAGAGCCTGATAAATCTGCTGCCCGGCCTCGCTGCCCGGCTTGTTTTCCAGACCCAGGCTGGTGTAGTCGCTGAGACAGGCATAGGCGCTCTGGTAATCGCCGGCGATGACCGAGTCAAAAAATTCCGTCACCGTCTCCTGCGGGTTGCCGGCAGGCGCCGTCACCACGGTGCCCAGACTGGGGGCCACGACCGCAAGGATCAGCGCCATACCGCTGAAAATCAGGGCGAGAACAGCCCAGGAGAGCCTGAGCTTCCCCTTCTTTGCCCAGCGCAGAGCAGCAGCCAGCACCACCGCCATCAGGGCGATGATCAAAGCGATCAGGACGATCATTCCGGCGCTGCCTCCTTTGTCGGAAAGAATGATGGATGTGGGCCCGTCGGCGCCGCCGATGACGCCCACAGAGAAATCGGAGCCGTCAGCCTGCGTCTCCTGCACGGAAGTATTGTTCTCCAGAGACTGGATCGCCTCCTCCTCCGCCTGCCGGGCCTCCTCCTCACGCCGCAGGGCTGTGTGGTACTGGGTGTAGTCGCACATGAGGGAGCAGAAATCCGTCATGGTCACATAGGGGTCCTTGATGGTATCGGTAAAGAGGACGATGAGAATGGGGTCGTCGGTGTAGCAGATGGCACAGTCGTTCATGTACAGGTGCCAGCCCTCCACCAGATAGCCGTACTTATGGGCGATCTCATAGTCCTGCTGGTGGAATTTGAAATAGTTCTCCGGCTCGGCCCGGAGCATGGTGTCGATCAGCCGGGGAAAATTCTCCTGGTTTTCGTAAAGGGTTTTCAGACAGTGGATCATCTGCTCGCTGGTGAAGTAGTTGTTCACCCAGTACATGTCGTCCACGGTCTCCGGATCCACGCCCATGTAAGGGCAGATCAGCTCCCGGTAGGTGCGGTAGCTGCCGGTGGCCTTCCACAGAATCTCCGCCATCTGGTTGTCGGAGTTGATGATGCTCCACTCCAGAAGCTTGGAATAGGCGATGCCGCCGAACTTGGTGTCCCAGTCGATTTCACCCCTGGCCACCTTCTCGGTGTACAGCATGTTCAGGGGGACCTTGAACATACTGCCGGTGATCATATATTCGTCACCCCGGTGGTAATGCTCCTCACCGGTGACGGTGTTGTAGTAACCGAAGGCCACAAGATCCGGGTCCGTGCCGTGTTCGGCCATGAAGGCCTCCACCACCTCTTCCCAGGTCTTGTCCCGGAAGCGTTCGTCGCCCTCCTCCGCAAAGGCGGTGGGGAGCAGACTCAGCAGAATACAGAGCGCCGCCGCAAGGCAGAGCAGTTTTTTCATCAGCTTCATATCATTTCCGTCCTGCTTATCGTTAAACAAAACTATTTTATCATCATACGGCATATTTTCAAGAGAAATTTCATCTCTCAAGAAAATTTAAGTCCGGCGGTTTTCCTGAAAATTTTCCCCCGGATTGGGTATAACATAATAAGAAAGGGAGGAACAGACGATGAATATACCCAACCTGATCAGCGCCGCAAGGATCCTCCTTGTGCCGCTGTTTGTGAGCTACTACCTGGACGGGAAGGTGACCGCCGCCATGGGCGTGGTGCTGCTGGCGGCGGCCTCGGACGTGCTGGACGGGGCCATTGCCCGCCGCTTCAACATGGTCACCAAGCTGGGCAAGATCCTGGACCCGGTGGCGGACAAGCTGATGCAGGCGGCCATGATGCTCTGCGCCGCCCTGGAGACCCCGGCGGTCTGGCTGCTGCTGGGCCTGCATGTACTGCGGGAGGCGGTACTGTCCATGACCGGACTGCATGTCATCCTGGTCACAGGGCAGGTACACAGCGCCAAATGGTACGGCAAGCTGTGTACGGCCCTGATCTACGCCTGCATGGGGGCGCTGCTGCTCTTCCCGCGGATGCCGGAGCACACCGCCTCGGTGCTGGTGCTGTGCTGCATCGTGCCCGTCTCCGCCTGCCTGGTGATGTATCTGGGCAACTTCCTGCGCATCCTGCGGGAGTACGACGAGGGGCGCAGCGCTTAGCGGTCAGCCCAGGCCCAGAAGCCAGAGCACGTCGGTGTCAAGGGCCCGGGCATAGTATTCCAGCTCGAAATCCGGCACTACCCGCAGCCCGGTCTCGACCCGGCTGATGACCTTCTGGTTCAGCTCCAGACCCAGAAGCTGGAGCCTGGCGGACAGCTGCTCCTGCGACAGCTTCAGCGCCTCTCTCCGCTGCCTGATCCGCTCGCCGGAGACATTGCACAGACCATTATGCTTGTATAGTTTCATCCTGGCAAACCTACCTTAAAGATGAGTAATTATGGTTTGACAGTATCATTAGAATTATGCTAATATTATCCCAAAGATGACTAAAAGGAGAAACCAAGATGGCTGAATTTTGCCTGACGTGCCTGAACAAAATCAGCGGCACAAGCTATACGGAGGCAGACTTTCTCCTGTCCCGGGAAGTGGATCTCTGCGAAAACTGCGGGAAGATGGTCCCGGTTGTGGTCCGCAGGCGGACACGTTTACCGAAAATTCCTTTTGGAAGAAAAAAGGCATGAAAAAGCTGTTGTCCTGCCGGAAGGAGGACAACAGCTTATTTTCGTTTTGCAGGGGACAGCATGGAGCCTTAAAGCTTGCGGGAGAAATAGAACTTGGCGCCGCCCATCAGCAGGGACAGGGCCAGCACACAGCTGATGCAGGAGATAAACACCGTCACATTGAAATAGCCCAGAATAATGGCGGCGGGCACCATAAGCAGAAGAAACAGTGTCGCGCCGGTGCTCTTGCCCATGACGGCGATCTGCCGGCTGCGCTCATCCGTCTCCTTGATGTACTGCTTTTTCATGGCTTTTTCGTTTCGCAGGGCGCGCAGATTCAGGATCAGCCCCACAATGAACAGGGCCATGACGCCGAAGGCTGCCCCGGCGATAAAGCCGTTATAAAAACTGTGCCATCTCTCGTCTGCGCCCACCGGGCTGACAATGCCGGTAAAGGCCAGAACCTGTATGGCCAGCAGCGCCAGTGCGCCGATGCCGTAAAGAATGTTGTGTATTTTCAGCTTTTCACGATAGTTTTCCATAGTAAACTCCTTCAATCATTCATCCAAGTCGGAAAAATCAAATACCTCTTCAATACTCAGCCCGAAATAATGGGCAATCTTGTAGGCCAGGGGCAGGGAAGCGGTATACTTTCCCACCTCAATGGAGGTGATGGTCTGCCGGGTGGTACCTACCGCATCGGCCAGCTCCTCCTGGGATAATTTCCGCTGCTTTCTCAGCTCGCGTATTCTGGTTTTCATCTTTGTACTCCATTTCCAAAAATGCTAAGTTAACTTTGCGAATTTAGTATAGCAAGCTTTGCATAAAATGTCAAGCAAACTTTGCAAAATAAATGAAAAAATTTCGGCAGCTTTATGTGCTGCCGCAGAGCCTTACCAGTAGAGCTCAGGATTGCTGCTGGAGCAAAAATATGTATATCCGTACAGGCTGTCGTAATATCTGGCGTAGACGCCGCCGCCCTGGGGGAAATTTGCCTGAAAGACCACCCAGGGATCCATCAGCCGCTCTCCCTGCAAAAGCCGGAGCGCCGCGTTCACACTGGCCTCTGTAGGGTTCAGGTAATAGGTGAACTCGTCTGTGTCCACCCCGGCGTACTGGCCCTCCTGCAGGATGACCTCCTCCACGGTGTCGGGAAACTCCGGCGAGGCCACCCGGTTGAGCACCACCTCTCCCACACACATGCGCCACTCGTCGCTGAGCCTTTCGCTGCCGGCCTCACTGGTGATGATCTTTGCCAGCAGAAACAGATCCTCAAAGGCAATTTTTATCTCGTCCGAGCCGGTCTTGTCGATTTTTTCGTTGCGGCAGATCTCCGCGGCCCGGCCCGCCTCGATATCTCCGCAGGCGGCGGCCCGGACCATGATGGACAGGTAGTCCACCTCCGGGTCGTAATCTGCCCCGGCTCTGCCGGGAAAAGTTAGAAACAGCAGCAGCGCGGCAAGCAGGAGAGCTGTTTTTTTCACCTTCTCACCTCCATGACCTGTGCTCCCCAGTATAGCCGTCGGGGCCCGGGAAATTTGTCAGAAGGGGAAGGGAAATCAAGGGCAATAAAAAAATAGGATAAAAATATAAAATCAGACGATGTATCGGCAAGAAAATAATGTATAATAATGTATGCTGAATAAACGGCAAAGCAGTTTCTTTGCGCGGCGCGGCACGCAAAAGAGCGGAACAAGGCTTGCAGATTTGTTTATTGCGCAGTATAATAAAAGAAGACAAAACGGCACGGAAAAATGCCATAAATTTATACAACAAAGGAGAGAAAAAGCGATGATAATGGATTGCTCAAAATACGTGGGCAAGTGCGTCTGCGGCAGGGAACATACCCTGCAGACCAAAAAGGTGGTTGTGGAGTACGACGCGCTGAAGAACTTTGAACAGTATATGGCCGACGTGGGCCTGGCGGGCAAGCGCCGCACCGTGGTGTACGACAGCAACATCTATAAGCTTACCGAGGGCAAGCATGTCCAGGCCGACCAGGAGATCGTCCTCCCCGCCGAGGGCCTGCGCTCTGAGGATGTGCTGATTGAGGATATGATGACCAGGCTGGACGCCCCCGAGGTCATCGTCGCCTTCGGCGCCGGCACCATCATGGACTTCGGCAGATACCCCGCCTATAAGCTGGGCATCCCCTTCGTGGCCATCCCCACCCTGGCCAGCTCCGACGGCTTTACCGCCGATATCTGCTCCGTCATTCTGAACGGGCAGAAGAAGTCCATCCCCATGCTGGCCCCCATTCTGGTGGTGGCTGACCTGGACATCATCAAGGGCGCTCCTGCCCGCCTGGTGGCCAGCGGCATAAACGACATTCTCTCCAAGTACATCTCTCTGGTGGACTGGAAGATCGCCAGACTGGTGGATGGCGAGTATTACTGCCCCATGGTGGCGGACCTGGCCCAGGAGGCCCTGGATATCATGCGCAAGGCGGCCGACGAGTATGCCGCCACCGGCAAGGCGGATATTGAGGCCATGACCATGGCCCAGATGAAAAGCGGCCTGACCATGCAGCTGCTGCACCACTCCAGAGCGGCCTCCGGCGCGGAGCACCTGATGGCCCACCTGGTGGAGATGCACCCGCCCCGCTTTGAGGGCGCCGAGGGCATCCACGGCGAGTGCGTGGGCGTGGGCACCTTCCAGTGCGCCAAGGAGTATCACCGTCTGGCGGCGCTGACGCCCAAGGCCAAGCCCTTCCAGCCTCTGACCTCCGACTGGGTCATGGAGAAATTCGGCCCCAGGCTCTACGAGGGCATCATGAAGGAGAACGAGAACGACGTTCTGGGCACCTTTGATCCGCAGAATATTGTGGACCACTGGGACGAGATCAAAGAGCTGATCGCCACCATCCCCCCGGTGGAGGAGCTGGAGGCCCTGTACAAGGGCGTGGGCGCCAAGTACCTGCCCGAGCATATCGGCATCGACCCCGCCCTGTCCGACGAGATGCTCACCGTCTCCGCCGCCATCCGCAACCGGCTGACCCTGGTGCGTATGCGCCGGGTGCTGGACTTCGAATAATTTTATACAGGCAATAAAAACCGCCCCCGGCGCATCGTTCTGATGCGCCGGGGGTGTTTGCTGCTCCGTTCGTGAGGGCCGGTCGGCCTTTTTTCTTTTGTCCCTTACGCCCTGCGGCGGCTCAGCTCACTGGGCGGCCTGTTTTCTCCGCAGAGAAAGACAGTCGGCGATCATGGCGATAAATTCGCTGTTGGTGGGCTTGCCCTTGATGTTGGAGACGGTGTAGCCGAAGAACTTCTGCAGCACTTCAATATCGCCCCGGTCCCAGGCCACCTCAATGGCGTGGCGGATGGCCCGCTCCACCCGGGAGGGCGTGGTGCCGAATTTTTTGGCCACCTCGGGATAGAGCACCTTGGTGACGGCGTTGATCATGTCCATGTCGTTTATGGTGAGGATAATGGCCTCCCGGAGATACTGATAGCCCTTGATGTGGGCGGGCACGCCGATCTCGTGGATAATGTCCGTGACCACAGCCTCAAGGTTCATGTTCTCCTGGTTCTTCTTCTGGGCAACTGCTGCGCACTCAAAGCCGGCGGACGGGACAAGGCTGTCCTCTGCGGAGACCGACTGGCGGATGCGGCTGAGCAGCACCGGCGTGTCGCAGGGCTTGGGCATAAAGTAGTCCACGCCCATGTTGGAGCAGTCCGCCACCACCTTGTTGTTCACAAAGCCCGAAAGAATAATCACATGGGGCCTGACCCCGGTTTCGGGCAGCCGGCGCAGCACTTCCAGCCCGTCCAGCTTGGTGAGGACCAGATCCAGCAGCACCAGATCCGGCTTCAGTTCCGTAATAAGCGCCAGAGCGTCCAGACCGTTGTCAGCCGCCGCGACCACTTCCATATCTTTCTCTGCTGAAATCAGGTCGGTGAGGAGACTGCAAAAATCCTGGTTTGAATCGGCGATGAGTATGCGCGCTTTGGTTTCCATAATTTGTCCTCCCTTATATGATGTTTACAGGTGCGTCTGCACATTTCAAAACAGATTAACCGCTGTGTCGCAGCAAATTTACCATAATTGACACTGCTAAACAACAGAAAATTGTCGAACAACGCAGACTTCTTGTTGACATAATATGATAACCTTCGCGCGCCGGCAAGAGACTTCGACCGGCTTTGCTAAAAAATTTCCAATTGAAAAGTCGTAAAATGTCGAATTTCCATAAAATGGGGCCTATGGTTGGCCGTAAAGCAGGGTAAAGCTCTCGTAATGGTCGCCGGTATAATAGATCAGGCCGTCATTGGAAAAGACAATGCGCTCCGCGCCCCGGGAATCCGCGCCCAGGGTATTGACGTCGCACTCGGTCCAGCTGCGGCCCTGGGCCTTGGGCAGCAGACCCTCCCGGTTGCCGAAGCTGTCCCCGCCGATGCACATGCCGGGGCAGTATGGCTCCAGAGAGCCGCCGCTCCAGCCGGCCTGACGGGCCTGGTCTTTGGTGATGAAGTTTGACGGCAGGCAGCCATAGGTGTGGATATACAGGGCTACGTCCTCCTTTGTGGTGTAGCTGCCGTATTCATCCAGGGCAGGCTCCGCCCCGTTCTCTTCCACGGAGATAGGGGGGACGTCCCCCGGGGACTGCTCAGCCGGAGCGGAGAGACAGCCGGACAGCAGGGCCGCCAGCATCAGCAGGGCCAGCAGATAAGCTGAGAATTTTGTAAACTTTTTCATAACTCTTCATTCCTTTGCCTGTTTTCCCCCCGATAATACCATGTGCGGGCGGGCGGCGCAATTGCTTTATGGGCATAATTATGCTAAAATAACAGGGCATTTATAAGGAGAATGGACAATGCTTAAAACTTTTGAAGCAATTTCGCTGAGCATCATGACGCTGCTGCTTTTCGCCCTCTGCGGCTGCAGCGACAGCGCGGCAGCTCCGGAGAATACGTCAGGACCCCGGGAGACAGTCATTGAGAGCGCGCCCGGGCTTTCGACAGATTTCGACACTGCGGCTTCCCTGCGTATGGCCTCCTTTATGGGCGGCAACCGGGCGCTGGTTTCCGGAGACCGGCTCTGGTGCTTTGATTTTGACGAGAACGCCTCTCCGGTGCTGGCCTGCTACACGCTGGCCGATGGGGCGCCGGGGAATTTTACCCTGCTGCAGACCGACTGTGTGCCGGAATATCTCTGCATGGAGGGCGACAGGCTTTACTACATCAACGACAACGGCAGCGCCTCTGTTGAAAGTATCGGCACGGACGGGAAGGATCATCAGGTGCTGGTGGACGAGCCCTGCGGCTATTTGCAGATCTGTGCGGGCGAGCTGTACTTCTGCGACGCCGCCGGCCGCTTCTGCAAGGCGGCGCTGGACGGCAGCGGCAGGCAGGTGCTGATCGACGATGTGTGCTGCTACCCCTTTGTTTTTGACGGCCGGGTGCTGTACCAGAGCGGCAAAGACGGCGAGAGCCTGCACCTGCTGGAGCTGGAGGACGGAACGGACCGGAAGCTGACAAGCACCGTGTCCTACGCGCCGGTAATTATTGAAAACACCCTTTACTATACACAAAAGACCGGCGAGGGAAACCGGATATGCTCTCTTGAACTGGAAAGCGGCGTAACGCAGGTGTTTGATTCGCCGCTGATCCAGGGCGCGGCGGAGTTTATCCCTGTGCCCGGTCAGGGCTGGACCGTCAGAGCGGTCCCGGCGGACGAGCGGGTTTCGCAGAGCAGCATCCCCCTTTCGGAGCTGGGCAGCGGCGCCTGGCATCAGGGCGGATACAGCGGTTACCGCCTGTGCGACTGGGCGGGGGAGCAGCGGGTAGACGCCTTCTATGAAAACGGCGGCCGGCTGAGAAGCTTTGTGCTGGTCAATGCCGACGGCAGTGAAACGGAATATATGGCCGGCGTGGTACGGCAGAAATAAATTCGCATTCGGGGGACAGACATGGCAGACGGATTCATCAGTTTTGAAAAGGTAAAAAAGGACTATCAGGCCGGCGAGGTGACGGTGACGGCCCTGCACGACGTGAGCTTTGCCATCGAAAAGGGCGAAATCTGCGTCATCGTGGGCGAGTCCGGCGCGGGCAAGACCACGCTGCTGAACATCCTGGGCGGTATGGACAGCCTGACCGAGGGCCGTGTGACGGTGGACGGGGCGGAGCTCAGTTCCTTCGGCAAAAAGGAGCTGACGGCCTACCGGCGCAACGATGTGGGCTTTGTGTTCCAGTTTTATAATCTGATCCCCAACCTGACCGCGCTGGAAAACGTGGAGATCGCGGCCCAGCTGAAAAAGGACTCTCTGGACCCGGCCCTGGTGCTGGAGCAGGTGGGCCTGAAGGACCGGATGGGCAATTTCCCGGCCCAGCTCTCCGGCGGCGAGCAGCAGCGGGTGGCCATTGCTCGGGCGCTGGCCAAAAACCCCAAGCTCCTGCTCTGCGACGAGCCCACCGGCGCCCTGGACTACAACACCGGCAAGGCCATATTGAAGCTTTTGCAGGACACCAGCCGCAGCACCGGCATGACGGTGATCATCATCACCCACAACAAGGCCCTCTGCGCCATGGCGGACCGGGTGATCAGAGTGAAGAGCGGTACGATCCGCTCCGTACAGAAAAACGAGGAGATTATCCCCGTGGAAGAGATCGAGTGGTGAACGGATGGACCGGTTCAGTGTGAAAATGCTTCTGAGAAGCATCAAAGGCTCTTTGGGGCGCTATCTGGCCATCGTGGCCATCATCGCCCTGGGCGTGGGCTTTTACGCGGGCCTGCAGAGCTCCCAGCCTGCCATGCTGGAGACGGCGGACAGCTATATGCACGACCAGCGGATGTACGATTTCCAGCTCATGTCCACCCTGGGGCTGACGAAGGGGGACGTGGCCGCGTTCAGGCAGCTGGAGGGCGTGGAATACGCGGAGGGCGCTTTCTTTGCGGACGCCCTGGCGGTTCTGGGCAGCCATGAGGAGCCCTACCGCTTCATGTCCATTACGGAAACGGTCTGTACCCCCTATCTGACCGAGGGGCGGATGCCGGAAAACGCCAACGAGTGTCTGGGCGACGCCGGGGCCTTCAGCAGCGACGATATCGGCAGAAGAATAAGCATAAGCGACGCAAATGACGGGGACACCCTGGGCCTTTTTGAACAGCGGGAATTTATCATCGTGGGCCTGGCCAAAAGCCCCCGGTACATCAGCCGTGACCGGGGTAGCACCTCTCTGGGCTCCGGTAGCCTCAGCGGCTTTGTGCTGCTGACGGAGGAGGCCTTCGACCAGGAGGTCTATCAGGAGATCCTGCTGTACTGCGGCCTGCCCGGAGAGATGTATTCCGCCGAATATATTTCCGCCCGGGACAAGCTGGAGCCGGAGGTCAAGGCCCTGCTGAACAGCCGGGGCGCCATGCGCTATAAGCAGCTGCGCAGCGAGGCGGACAAGGAGCTGGCGGAGGCCAGAGCGGAGCTGGACGAGGGCTGGGAGGAATACCGTGAGGGCGAAAAAGAGGCCCAAAAGGAGCTGAGCAGCGCCAGAGCCGCCCTGTATCAGGCCCAGAAAGAGATCGACGACGGACTTAAGGAGATCGGGGAAAAGCAGAAAGAGATCGACGAGGGCTGGGCACAGCTCCCCGCGGCCCAGCAGGAGATCGCGGACAACCGGGCCATGCTGGACGAGAAGGAAAAGGAGCTTCAGCAGGGCAAGGCAGAGCTGGAGCCGGCCATTGCGGAGATTCAGGCGGGCGAACAGCAGCTGGCCCAGGGCAAGGCCCAGCTGGAGGCGGCGAAAAACGCCGTGCTCTGGCCTCTGGAGCAGGCCATTGCCCTCATCGACGGCCAGATCAGCCAGACCCAGCAGGAGATCGACGCCCTTGACCCGGAGAATTTGGGCTATGAGACCCGGCTTGCCATCCTCAATGCCCGGATGGAGCAGCTGCAGGGCCGCCGGGAGAACGCGGTGGCCGCCCGGGACAGCGCTGCGGAGAAATTCGCGCCTCAGGAGGCGGAGATCGCCGCGGCGGAAGTGGAGCTGAACGAGGCGAAGGCCCAGGTGGCGGCGGCCCAGGCGGAGATTGCCGCCGGGGAACAGGCCATCGCCCAGGGCAGAGCCCAGCTGGACGCCGCCGAGGCGGAGATTGAAAATTCCAAAGTGACCATGACCGAGGGCCAGAAGCAGCTGGACGAGGGACGGGTGCAGCTGGAACAGGCCCAGCGCCAGGTGAACCAGGGCTGGACAGAGTACCAGGAGGGCAAGGCTGAGGCCGAGCGGGAGCTGGCCGACGGCAAAAAAGAGCTGGAGGACGGGGAAGCGGAGCTGGCCCAGGCCATCATCGACACCGATGAGAAGCTGAAGCTGGAGGTATTCACCCTGAACCGGGAGACCAATTCCGGCTACGTGACCTTTGAAAACGACACCAGCATCGTCACCGCCGTGGCGGGGGCCTTCCCGGTGTTCTTCGTGCTCATCGCGGCGCTGGTCTGTGTGACCACCATGACCCGCATGATCAACGACGAGCGCACCCAGATCGGCACCCTGAAGGCCATGGGCTTTTCCGGCCGGGTGATTATGCGAAAATACCTGTGGTATTCCGGCAGTGCGGCCTTGGTGGGCTGCGTTCTGGGCTTTGTGCTGGGCGTGACGGTGATCCCCTTTATCGTCTGGTATGCCTACAATATTATTTACAGCTACACCACCCTGAAGCCCTATTTCAGCCTGGGCATGTGCGCCGCCTGTATGGCGGTGGCGCTGCTCAGCACCATACTGGTGACGGTGCTGACCTGCCGCAAGGAGCTGAGCGAGCGGCCGGCGGAGCTGATCCGGCCCAAAGCGCCCAGGGCCGGCAAGCGCATCCTGCTGGAGCGGATAAAGCCTCTGTGGAAGCGGCTCTCCTTCCTGAGCAAGGTGACGCTGCGAAACGCCTTCCGCCATCCCGCCCGCGTCATGCTGATGATGCTGGGCGTGGGTGGCTGTACCGCCCTGCTGGTGGCGGGCTTCGGCGTGAAGGATTCCATCGCCGATGTGCCGGACTATCAGTACGGCGAGATCAGCCGCTATGAAATGCTGGTCAATTACGATCCGGATGTGCTGGACACCGACGGGAAGGCGGAGGCCCTGTGGAAGGACCGGGCGGACGCCTGGGCCCTGAGCTATCAGGTGAACGCGGAGCTGAAGACCGACACGGAAAGCCACTCCGTCAAGCTGGTGGCCGCCCAGGGGATGGCCCTGAAAAACGTGATCAGCCTGCAGGACGGCAGCGGCGAGCTGGAATATCCGGGCAAGGGGGAAGCCGTTGTTACGGAGCATCTTGCCGATCTTCTGGAGATCAGCGTGGGGGATCAGGTAACGTTGGAGACCGACGACGGCGACAGTCTGCGCCTTACCGTGACGGGCATAGCGAAAAACTATCTGGGCCACTACATCTATGTGTCGCCGGAGACGGTGCCGGGGGCGAAAAATAACGCCGCCTATCTCTGCGACAGCAGCGAGGACGGCGGGGAAGGGCTTGCGGCCTGGCTGCGCTCCCAGGACGGCGTCAGCTATGTTTCCCTGACGCTCAGGGAAAAGGAGACCGTCAGACAGTCCATGCAGAGCCTGAACATGATCGTGCTGCTGGTGGTGGTCTGTGCCGCCGCCCTGGCCTTTATCGTCCTCTGCAATCTGACCAACATCAACATTATGGAGCGGGTCCGGGAGGTGGCCACCGTCAAGGTGCTGGGCTTCAACCCGGGGGAGACCGCCTCCTATATCCTGCGGGAAAACCTGCTGCTGTCCATTCTGGGCGGCGCTGTGGGACTGCTGCTGGGCAAGCTGCTGCACCGCTTCATCATGGAGCTGATCCAGGTGGACTACATGTGCTATGAGGTGCGGATTTCCGCTTTGAGCTATCTGCTGGCCTTCGGCGTCACGGTGCTTTTCGCCCTGGCCGCCAACTTCGCCATGAGCTTCAAGCTGGAAAAGATCAACATGACCGAGTCCCTGAAATCCGTGGAATAAATAAACAGCCGTGCAATGATGATTCACTGCACGGCTGTTTTGTGGGCTCAGAGGCTCCTGTTCTTATAGAACCTTATGGACAGCAGCCAGGAGGCGGCGAAAAGCAGGACGCTGATGAGGCAGATCAGCAGCGGCGCGGGAACGGAGACCGCCGGGGCTCCGTTGGCGCTTATGCCGTCATAGGGCAGGATAAAGGCCAGGGCGCAGACCGCGCCGATGACGATGTAATAGGCGATGCGGGCCCGCTCACTGCCCAGCTTGTAGATGATGGGCAGCAGGACGGCAGGCCCGGAAAGGCCCATGGCCAGCAGCATGGAGATAATGCTGAAAAACGCTTCTTTCTCCTCGGGCAGCAGCCGTATTCCCTGGGCCACGGCGGAGACCAGCAGGATGGCAAGCGCGGACAGCAGCACAAAAACATACTTTGCCGACACCACCTGGCTGCGGGTAAAGGGCATGGCGGCGCAGTACCGGTCCCAGTGGAACTTTTCGTCATAGGACAGCAGGGACATGGGCAGCATGGAGGTGATGATCATGGGGTACATGATCAGAAACATATTGCCGTTTGCCCAGACAGAGGCAAAAAGAAAAATGAGCACCATGGCGGCGAAAACCCGCATATAGCTTTTGGCCATGTAAAATTCCTTCAGTAACAGCGCTTTCATTTTCAGGCCTCCTTTACCATGAATACAAACAGCTCTTCAATGCTGATGGGGCTGATGTTTGCCCCCACCGGCGCCGCGTCCCGCCGGACGATGGCGGTAACGCCGTAGGGATTTTCTTTCCTGCCTTTTACCGCCGCTTTCGGCAGGGCGTTCAGCTCTGCCGCCGTGCAGCGGAGAATGCAGTACTCCGACAGCAGCAGGTCCTTCTCCTCGCACAGCAGCAGCCGCCCCTTGTGGAGAAAGGCGATGTAGTCGCAGAGCTTTTCCAGGTCGCTGACAATGTGGGAGGAGATGAGGATGGAATGGCTCTCGTCCCGGGTAAACTCGGAGAAAAGCTCCACCACCTCGTCCCGGACCACCGGGTCCAGGCCGCTGGTGGGCTCATCCAGAATCAGAAGCCTTGGCTTGTGGGACAGGGCCACCGCAATGCCCAGCTTCATCTTCATGCCCCGGGAAAAGTCCTTGAATTGCTTACCCTCCGGCAGGTCAAAGCGGCGGAGATACTCCCTGTAGGCCGCCTCATCCCAGTTTTTGTAGGTCAGGCGCATCACGTTGTTTACCTGCCGGGTGTTAAAGCACTCGGGAAAGCCCACCTCGTCCAGCACAACGCCGGTCTCCTCCCGGGTGAGCATCACGTCCTCCCCGTCGCCTCTCCCCAAAAGCCGGATGCTGCCGCCGTCCCGCTGCAGCATATCCAGAATCAGGCGGATGGTGGTGGTCTTTCCGGCCCCGTTTTCCCCGATCAGGCCCATGATGCAGCCCTGGGGCAGATTCAGGTCCAGCGGGCCCAGGTCAAAGCCCGGATAGCTCTTTCGAAGCTGTCTGATTTCAATGGCGTTCATGTTGTTTCCTCCTCAATAACGCTGAACATTTCGATAATATCCTCCCGGCTGAGCCCGCTGGCGGCGGCCAGATCGCGGATCTCCTGCAGGCGCTCCTCGATCTGCCGCAGATTCTCCTCCCGCAGCAGCTCCGTGTTTTTCGCCGCCACAAAGCAGCCCTTGCCGGCCACGGTGTAGATGAAGCCCTCCCGCTCCAGCTCGTCGTAGGCCCGGCGGGTGGTGATCACGCTGATCCCCAGGTCCTTGGCCAGGTTCCGGATGGAGGGGAGAAGCTGATCCTCACGCAGCCCGCCGCTGATGATCTGACTTTTGATCTGGCTGTAGATCTGGTCATAAATGGGCAGCCCGCTTTTATTGTCAATAAAGATATTCATATCTCACCTCGTGCAAAGTGTGTATGTACAGTATACACAGTATATACGGCCCTGTCAAGAGGAAAAGATCAATAATCCGGATTGTCAACAGCGGGGAAATGCGGTATAATCAACGGACGGAAAGAGGTGTTTTCATTGAACCCACTGATTTTTCAAACCGATTTCGGCGTTCAGGACGGCGCGGTCAGCGCCATGTACGGCGTGGCCTATACCGTGTGCCCGGGGCTCCGGGTGTTTGACCTGACCCATGAGATTGAGCCTTACGACATCTGGGACGCCAGCTACCGGCTGATCCAGGCGGTGGCCTACTGGCCGGAGGGCACGGTGTTTGTCTCCGTGGTGGACCCGGGCGTAGGCTCCACCCGGCGCAGCATTGTGGCAAAGACCCAAAGCGGGCAGTACATCGTCACGCCGGATAACGGCACGCTGACCCATATCAAGCGCCGGGTGGGCATCACCGCGGCGCGCATCATTGACGAGACGGTGAACCGCCGCTCCGGCTCGGAGGAGTCCTACACCTTCCACGGCCGGGATGTGTACGCCTATACCGGCGCAAGACTTGCCGCCGGCATCATTGATTTTTCGCAGGTGGGCCCGGAGGTGGAGCCGGACAGCATTGTGGAGCTTCCGGTAGTGGCCCCCACCCTCAGCGAAGACCGGGTCTGCGGCACGGTGGACGTGCTGGACGTGCGCTTTGGCAGCCTCTGGACCAATATCCCCAAGGAGATGTTCAAAAAACTGGGCTTTAAGGTGGGGGACAGGGTGGAGGTCACCATTGAAAACGACACCCGCGTGCTCTACCGCAATGTGATGACCTACGCCCATTCCTTCGCGGAGGTGCGGGTGGGCGAGCCGCTGGTCTATATCAATTCCCTGGACTGCATGGCTGTGGCCATCAATCAGGGCAGCTTTGCCAGAGCCTATAATATCGGCACCGGCAACAGCTGGAAGATCAGCATCAGCCCGGTCAGGTGGTAATTCCCCGTGTTTTTCCGGCGCGCAGCGCCTGAAAATAGATTTTTTAAGAGAGAAGGAGTAGAAAGAATGAAAAATTCTCCCGTAAAGACCATCGTCGCCATCGGCGTCGGCGCGGCTCTGTTCTTTGTTCTGGGCCGTTTCGTATCCATTCCCAGCCCTGTCCCCAACACCAACATCGCCACCCAGTACGGCCTGCTGGCCTTCATGGCCGTGATGTTCGGCCCTGTGGCCGGCGTGCTCATCGGCCTGATCGGCCACGCCCTTATCGACTTCAGCTACGGCTGGGGCATCTGGTGGAGCTGGGTCATTGCCTCCGGCGTTTTCGGCCTGCTGGTGGGCCTGGTGTCCAGCCGTGTAAAGGTTGCTGAGGGCGAGTTCGGCAAGAAGGACATTCTGGTGTTCAACCTGGCCCAGATTGTCGCCCATGTTGTGGCATGGATCGTGGTCGCCCCCGTGCTGGATATTCTGATGTACGCTGAGCCTGCCAACAAGGCGTTCCTGCAGGGCGTAGTTGGCGGCGCATCCAACATCGTCACCACCGCCATCATCGGCACGCTGCTCTGCGTGGCCTATGCGGCCACCAAGCCCAAGAAGGGCAGCCTGAAGGAAGAGGAATAATTTCCGACAGCCTGTGCGGCAAATACGGCGGGATGATTGTCCCGCCGTATTTGGGTATAAGGGAAAGGCCGCTTCAAGGGCGGTTTTTCCCTTATGCCCGAACTGTATTATTGGAGGTGACGGGGTGAACGAGCCTGTCCTGGAATTTAAAAACTTTGGTTTTCAATATAACGCCCAGTCCAAGCCCACACTGGTTGATATCAATCTGACGGTCCGCAAGGGGGAGAAGCTGCTGATTGCGGGGCCCTCCGGCTGCGGCAAGTCCACCATGGCCCACTGCATCAACGGGCTGATCCCTTTTTCCTATAAGGGGGAGATCAGCGGCAGCCTGAAGCTCTTCGGCAAGGAGACAAAGGAGCTGAGCATCTTCGATATCTCCCGCCATGTGGGCACGGTGCTTCAGGATTCCGACGGGCAGTTTATCGGTTTGACCGTGGCGGAGGACATCGCCTTCGCCCTGGAAAACGACTGCGTGGGCGAGCCGGAGCTGCACCGGCGGGTGCAGCAGGCGGCAGAGCTGGTGGATATCGAAAGCCATTTGCTCCATGCGCCCAACGAGCTGTCCGGCGGGCAGAAGCAGAGAGTGTCCCTCGCCGGCGTTATGGTGGACGATGTGGACATTCTGCTGTTCGACGAGCCGCTGGCAAACCTGGACCCCGCCACCGGCAAGCAGGCCATCGAGCTGATCGACCAGATCCAGAAAAAGACCGGCGCCGCGGTGATCATCATCGAACACCGGCTGGAGGACGTGCTGCACCGGGATGTGGACCGGGTGGTCCTTATGCACGGGGGCAGAATCCTTGCCGACACCACTCCGGCAGAGCTTCTGAGCCGGGACTATCTCAGCGAAAACGGGATAAGAGAGCCCCTGTACATCACCGCGCTGAAGTATGCCGGCGTAAAGATCAGGCCGGAAATGCACCCGGAGAGCATACGCACGGTGGAGCTTACGGAGCCGGCAAAGGAGAAGGTCAGAGCCTGGTTTCAGGCCGCGCCCCCCGCGCCGGCCGAGCCGGAGCGGGAGACCCTGCTGGAGGCCAGGGACCTGCGCTTTGCCTACGCAAACGGCCACACCGCGCTGCAGCAGGTGTCCGTGTCGGTAAAAAAAGGGGAGCTTATCGCCATTGTGGGCACAAACGGCGCGGGAAAATCCACCTTTTCCAAGGTGGTCTGCGGCTTTGAACACCAGCAGGAGGGCACGCTCCGCTTCAATGGCAGGGACCTGATGGAGCTGTCCATCAAGGAGCGGGCCGACCATATCGGCTATGTGATGCAAAACCCCAACCAGATGATCTCCAAGACATTGATCTTCGACGAGGTGGCCCTGGGCCTTCGCACCCGGGGCGTTCCGGAGGAGGAAGTCACCCGCCGGGTGGAGGAGACGCTGAAAATCTGCGGCCTGTGGCCCTTCCGCAAATGGCCGGTATCGGCCCTGAGCTTCGGACAGAAAAAGCGCGTGACCATCGCCTCCATTCTGGTGCTGGAGCCGGAGATGATTATCCTGGACGAGCCCACCGCCGGGCAGGATTACCGCCACTACACCGACATTATGGCGTTTCTGGAGGAGCTGAACGGCAGGGGCATAACCGTGGTGATGATCACCCACGACATGCACCTGATGCTGGAGTACGCCCGCCGGGCCGTGGTGTTTTCCCAGGGCCGGGTGATTGCCGACGACAGCTCGGCGTCCATCCTGACAAACCCGGACGTCATCAGCCGGGCCAACCTGAAGGAGACCTCTCTCTATGAGCTGGCGCTCCGCTGCGGGATCGGGGACGCCAGGGCCTTCGTTCAGCGCTTCATTGATTATGAGCGGGAGGTGTGCCGCAAGTGACCAATATCTTCAACTACATCGACCGCCCCTCTCCCATACACCGGCTCACCGGAGCCACAAAGTTAGTGTGCCTGCTGCTGTGGAGCCTGGCCGCCATGACCACCTATGACACCCGCTTTCTGGCGGTGCTGCCGGTGATCAGTATCGTGCTTTTCCGCATCTCGAAGATCAGGATCCGGGATGTGTCCTTCATGCTGGGCTTTACCGCCGTATTCATGGTGCTGAACAATGTGCTGATCTTTCTCTTCTCGCCCCAGCACGGCGTGGGCATTTACGGGACGAAGCATGTGCTGCTGAGTCTGGGCGGGAACTATGTGCTCACAAAGGAGCAGCTGTTTTATCATCTCAATCTGGTGCTGAAATACCTGTCCACCATCCCCATCGTGCTGCTCTTTGTCTGCACCACCAACCCCAGTGAGTTTGCCGCCTCCCTGAACCGGATCGGCGTGAAATACACCATCGCCTATTCCGTGGCGCTGGCGCTGCGCTATATCCCGGACATTCAGCGGGAGTACCATGAGATCTCCCAGGCCCAGCAGGCCAGGGGCGTGGAAATGAGCAAAAAGCAGTCCCTTTTCAAGCGGCTGAAAAGCGCCGGGGCCATTCTGATCCCGCTGGTATTGTCCAGCATGGACAGGATCGAGGTAATTTCCAACGCCATGGAGCTGCGCGGCTTCGGAAAGAATAAAAAGCGCACCTGGTATATGGGCCGGAAATTCCGCAGGGCGGATATCCTGTGTATGGCCTTCTGCGCTTTGCTCTTTGCCCTGGCCCTCATCCTCAACGCCGCCAACGGCGGACGCTACTGGAACCCCTTTATCTCAATTCGTTGACAAAGTCATTTGACTTTGTCAACGAGAGGGAATGCACTGCACTCGATGCCTCAATGTGTGCCTGCGACGCACATTTCGACATTCGTTTCGTGAGAAGTGTTTTCTGCGACGCACATGTCGCCGCAGAAAACTTATACTATTCCTTTTTTCGCTGCGGCGAAAAAACTCTGCGAGGCTTTGTGCAAAGTTTCATACTAGACTCCCATAAAAAGTATCAGGTGCTCTTTCTTTGAGAGGGCACCTTTTTTTGACGGGTATACCGGAAAAAGGGATTTTTGGGGAAATTTCTGCACAAAAATTGCCGGATTCTACTCTCCGTAGAGGAAAAAAACGGCCACTCTACACCCCATTCTCCGGCAGTATAGACGGGCAGGGGAGGAGTAGCTTGAACTTTTTGAAGCTTTTGGGTATGATTTCACCAAGGGTTTGGAGATAATCTGCTTATGCCCGGATAAAAAGAAAAGCACACTCAGGAGGCATATGCCATGTCATTTGTGATCGTAACCGATACGTCCGCGAATATCCCCAAAAGAATCGTGGAGGAGCGGGATCTGAAGATCATCCCCTTTTCCTACTATGTGGACGGCGTTGAACATACCTGCGATGATATAGAGGCCTTTGACGGCGAGGGCTTTTACGCCATGATGAAGGGGCACACCAACGTGACCACCTCTCAGATCCCGCCTCAGCGCTATCTGGATTTTTTTGAGCCTTTCGTCAAGGAAGGGCAGGACGTTTTGTTTGTCAGCATGTCCTCCGGCATCAGCGGCTCCTTCTCTTCTTCCAACATTGCCGCCGTTCAGCTCATGGAGACCTACCCGGACAGGATCGTCCGCTCCGTGGACACCAAGGGCGCCTCTCTGGGCGAGGGACTGCTGGCCCTGCGGGCCGCGGAATGCCGGGACAGGGGCATGGGCATTGAAGAGACCGTGGAGCTGCTCTGCCGGATGAGAGAGCGCGTATGTCAGGTATTCACCGTGGACGACCTGATGTTTCTGCGCAAGGGCGGCCGCATTTCCAACGTCACCGCCATTGTGGGCACGGTGCTGAACATCAAGCCCCTGCTCAAAGGCGATGAGGAGGGCCGGATCGTGGCCTTCGGCAAGGTGAGAGGCAGAAAGCACTCCGTTGAGGCCATTGCCGAGCGCTATGACCAGCTGGTGGAGCGCCCGGAGGAGCAGCTGGTGTGCATTGCCCACGCCGCCTGTGAGAAGGACGCGGATTACCTCATCAGTCTGCTCAATAAAAACCATCCTCCCAAAGAGATATTGAAGGTCTGCTATGAGCCTGTCACCGGCTCCCATGTAGGCCCCGGCGCCCTGGCCCTGTTCTTTGAAGGCAGAGACGGCGCAAGAGCGGAAATTAAGTGAAGTGAAAAGAAAGATGCAGGGCTTTTGTCCTGCATCTTCTTTTATCAAATGATATCATTTATATCCAACTACAACTACAACCATGAACAACAACTGCAATAATCAATAATAACAATAAATACAGCAATCAGCAATCAACCGTCAACCGCAGCAGTCAACGACAACCGTCAATCATCAACCGTCAACCGGGGCCGTCCATTTTTCAACGACGACCCCGGTAAATTCATTTCCCAATCAGTCGATTTCCAGTTTCTCGCGTATACCGCCGACGGTGTAGGAGACGGACAAACCGTCATCCGCGTCCACCTGCACATCGGCGGCCTCCCGGTTTTCCAGAAGACGGGCATACAGGGCTCTGGCCTCCGGGCTGTATTCTGACATGTCGTCCGAGCAGAGCAGCAGAGCGCCGAACAGACTGTTCACCGTGGCCAGAATGAACTTTTCGTCCCGGCTCAGCTTCAGATTGTCCTCCCGCAGGAAAAACACGTCCGGGTCGTTGAGGAAGGCCCGGCCATTGAGCTGACGGCGGAAAATGCTGTTGAGTATGGCGTTGCGGGTGGACACATATTCCCGGTTGGTCCGGCGCATGACCCAGCTGTTTGCCCAGTCCAGGCCCACGTCACAGCCGATGCGGCAGTAGTCCACCAGACCGAAGGCGGGCATCAGCGGCACGCCGCAGCCTAAAATCAGCTTGTCCCCGCAGAAGCGGCGCAGCAGCTCCATGGCCCGGATCATCCGCCCGGCCCGGCTCTCCTGCTCGCTGCCGAAGGGGGCGGCGGCGTAGAGGAAGTCCAGCTTCACCAGGTCAAAGCCCCAGTCGTCGAAAATCTGCCGGAAGCTGCGCTCCAGATAGGCCACCACCTGGGGATTGTCGATATCCAGTGCGTAAAAGCCGCCCCAGTTGCTGCCGCAGTACCAGTTTTTGCCCTCCACCTGCAAAAGCCAGTCTGGGTGCTTTTCGTAAATTGCCGAGCCCTTCTGGCACACAAAGGGGGCCAGCCACAGCCCGGCCTTCAGCCCCCGGCGGTGGATATCCTCCGCGATGGGTTTCAGACCGTGGGGGAATTTGCTCCCGTTGGTGCAAAGCCAGTCGCCCACATAGGGCTGCCAGCCGTCGTCGATCTGAAACAGGTCGCCGCTTTTCAGCAGCCTGGCGCAGCCTTCCAGGTCGGAGAGGATGCTGCCCTCGTCAATGTTCTGGTAGCGGTTATACCAGCTGGAGTAACCGGCCAGCTTTTCCGTAGTCCGGGGCTTTATGCCCATGGCGGCAAACCAGCGGTCGAACACCTGATCCTCGCCGCCTTCCGCGTAAAACAGGTCAAAGGCGTGAAACTCCCCGCCGCAGCGCAGCCCTGCGCAGTCCCGGCTGATGCTGAGCAGCCCGGCCCTGGCGTCATACTGAAAAAGGGTGTAGCCCGGCCTCTCGTCCAAGGAGCCGAAGAGCCGGTAGCGCTGCCCGGCGCGGAAATAGCAATAGCTCTCCCCGTGGGTGACGCCCGCCTTTTCCGGGTAGTCCACAAAGAAATAATCCCCGTAGCGGTCGATGCCGAATTTCTCGTTGATGAAGCGGGGCAGATGGCAGCGGCGTATCTTGTCCCGGCGGCTGTATTCCGGGCAGCCGGTCCAGGTCTGGTAGCCGTTCATGAAGATCTTTTCGTTCTCCCCCAGAATCAGGGGCATGGTGGCTTTGACAGAGCGGATATGCCCCTCCGGAAGAGAGCACACGATACGGTACTCGCCCTCCCGGATGTCCTGAAAGCCCCGGATGACGCTGGGGCCGTCCAGGCCTTCAATCTCAATGGTGTATTCCAGTCTCATTTTGCCCTCCTATGCTGAAATGAATTTCCACATCCTCCGTCTGCGCCGTGCTGATGCGCAGGCTGCCCCGGCCGGTCAGGCCGGTGGTTTTCACATAGCAGCCGCACATGCCGCCCTCCGCCGTCACCGTGTCGGGGCCCACAAGGGCGATCTGACCCTCAGCCCGCAGATGTACCGGCAGCTGGGCGTAGACCGCCGGATTGTCATACTCATCCAGCAGCCGGATCCGCACCGCCGCCATGTCGTAGCGGTCGCCCTCAGTTAGGGCGGTCTGGCTGACTTTGACTTCCAGGCGCAGTGTCTTGCCCGGGCAGCAGATACGCTCCGCCACAGTGACGCCCTGTTTCTTCGCCGCAAAGCGCCAGCGGGTGGCCTCGCCGCCCCAGTTGCCCACATATTTGCCGTAAAGGTCCACGCCGTCCTGCATGCTCATCCTGTAGCGGACCATCGCCAGGAGCATCCGCAGCTTGTCGGAAAGGGGCATGTTGGCCAGGCCGTGCTTTCCCGCCGAGACCAGACAGCGGCGCAGAAGCTCCGCCTTTTTCGGCCCAAAGCCCTCCTGGGTCTCCAGCAGACGGCCGATGGTGTCGTCCACCGGGATGGGGCCGTGGGGCAGGCCCTTCCAGCCCCGGGGCCTGAAGGTGGTTACAAGGCAGTCGTTTTTGTACAGCTCCACCTCGTCGGCGTTGGTGAAGAGCCAGGGGCTGCCGATCTGGCCCGCCGGGTAGTCGCCGATGTCCATGGAGGAGCCTATTTCCAGTACCGGCGCCTCCTCGCCCTGACTGGCGTAAAAGGCGGCGGCCAGCTTGGGATTGCGGAAAGCGTCCATCACCCCGTGGTAGCACACCCGGTCCCCGGAGCCGAAGTCCCGGTGGGTGGGGTAGTCAAACATGCACCAGCCGAAGCAGCCCGCGTGACCGCCGGAGGCCATGGCCGCATCCTGCACCCGGGCGTGGCGCAGGGCCTGTTCCTGCCGCCGCTCCCAGGGGTCAAAGGGCTTGGTGGGGTACATGTGGCCGTTGCACTCGGAGATCAGCAGGGCCTTGTCCATGTCCGGCGTGACCTTGTTTTTGGGCTTGGCCCCCGGATTATCGCCGGTGTGGGAGAAGTCGTTATAGGCGTACACATCCTCCAAAAGATGGCTCTTTTCCAGATAGCGCACGCCGGTGGTGGGGCGGCTGGGGTCCAGCTCATGGGCGATGGCGTTGGTGCGGCGGTAAAATTCGTCGTCGTCCAGGCTCTCGTTGATCCGCACGCCCCAGAGAATGATGCTGGGGTGGTTCCGGTACTGGAGCACCATCTCCCGGGTGTTCTCACAGGCCTGCTCCTTCCACTTTTCGTCCCCGATGTGCTGCCAGCCGGGGATCTCGGTGAACACCAGCAGACCCTGACGGTCGCACTCGTCGATAAAATACCGGCTCTGGGGGTAGTGGGAGGTGCGGACGGCGTTGCACTGAAGCTCGTGCCGCAGAATCCGGGCGTCCTCCCGCTGCAGATGCTCCGGGGCGGCGTAGCCGATGGTGGGATAGCACTGATGCCGGTTCAGGCCCCGGAGGAAGGTCTTTTTCCCGTTTAAATAAAAGCCGTCGGCCTTAAATGCAATGCTGCGAAAACCGAAAGTCTCCCGCAGGGAGTCAATGACCGCGCCGTGTTCGTCCAGAAGCTCCACCACGCAGGTATAGAGCGTGGGGCTGTCACAGTCCCAGAGCCGGGCCCCCGGTACGCAAAGCTCCAGTTCCCTGCCGCCTTCAGCCTCCGCGGCGGTGTTCCCGTCCGGGTCAAGGATCCGGACACGGGCGGCGCGGCCTTCCGTGGTCAGCGCCACATGCACCCGGTCCATGGCGGGGGTGGTGATGTAAATGTCTTCGATATACTGCTGCTCCCGGACATCCAGCCAGACCTCCCGGTAAAGCCCGCCGTAGGTCAGGTAGTCGATCACATGGCCGAAGGGCGGAATCTCCCCGTTCTCCCGGCAGTCCAGACGCACCGAGACCAGATTTTCGCCGCCGTAGCGGACCAGCTCCGTGATCTCCGCCCGGAAAGCGGTATAGCCGCAGCGGTGGACGGCGCACGCAACGCCGTTGAGGTACACCGTGGCGATGTGGGCCGCCCCGTCAAAGCGGAGAAAGAGCCGCTTGCCCCGGTACGCCTCCGGGATGGGCAGCCTGCGCCGGTAGCCGCAGATCATCTCGTAATCCTCAGGCCCGGCGTAGTGCAAAGGCACTTCCTTTACCGTGTGGGGCAGGCGGACGCGCTCCGCCTCACCCAACCCGGCCTGAAATTTTTCGGACCAGTGGGGCGTAAACTCCCAGTTGTTGCAGATGCAGATCATATTATTTTCCTCCCTCAGCCGAGGATAGAAAATCAATGGTACTTTTGCAGAGATATTCAATGTTCCCCTCGTCGAAAACCCTGTCCCGCCCGGTGTGGATGCGGTCCAGATACAGCCCCAGCAGCGGCAGCTTTTTCATGGCCGCCACCGCCGCGCTCAGGGGGAAGCCCGCCTGGTCGGAGGGGTACATGGCCGAGGAGGATTTTTCCATGTGGACGGTCTTTTCTTCCGTGCAGGGAAAGGCGGCCTCCAGCCTGCCGCCGTATTTCTTCCGGGCGGCCCTGTTGAGCACCAGGAGAATGTGGTCCCCGTCGGACACGCAGTCAAAGTTCAAAATCAGCTTGTCCTTCAGCTCTTTCTGGTGGAGCTTTCGGAAAAAAGCGGAGCCCAGAAGCCCGTTCTCCTCGTTGTCGAAGAAGACGAACAGTACCTTTTTCTGCAGCTCCTCCGGCATCCGCTCCATCAGCTCGCAGAGGGTGATCACGCCGGAGGTGTTGTCGTTGGCGGTGTGCTTGTTGGGCACGCCCAGGAAGAATACCGCAACGATCAGGCCGATGATCAGAATGAGCGACGCCCAGTAGTGGACGAAAAAGCTGTCCGTCACCAGGGCCAGCAGCAGATTGAGGCCGAAGGCGATGAGGAAAAAGGGGATGC
The DNA here is from genome assembly GCA_022782265.1 of Clostridiales bacterium. Taxonomy (GTDB): domain Bacteria; phylum Bacillota; class Clostridia; order Oscillospirales; family Oscillospiraceae; genus Limivicinus. The sequence goes on from JALFOM010000148.1 coordinate 56,789, forward strand.
AGATCAGTACGCTGTACAGCACCGTGATCAGAACGTTTTTCGGCATGATGAAGTTGGGAAAGGGCAGGGCGGCGCAGGTGTCGTAATGGGCGGAGAGGATGAACTCCGCCGTCTCCCAGTCTCCGGCCACCAGGTTGCGGTTGTGGATGATTTTGGACTCCTCCACCCGCAGCGCGGGAAAATGGGACTGCATGAGACGGATAAACGCAAGCTTCTGCTTTTTGGTTTTGCGCACCTGCCAGTCAGACAGGATCAGCTGAGAAAATGAGGTCATGATAAGCTCCTTTACAGTGCTTCGATCAGACGGCACAGCTCCTCGTTGAAGCGGCCCAGATGGACCCCGTCGATAAAGCGGTGGTTGATCTCCAGGGAGATGTGCAGCTGCTTTCTGCCGTTTACGTCAATGTATTTGCCCCAGGCGATGCGGGGGATGGCGTCATCCGGGTCCAGATTCCGCTCGTTGGTCAGCCCGGTCACGTCCATCCAGGGCAGACAGGAGAAATAGATCAGGTCGTTGGTCTCCGCGGTCGGGTCGAAAAAGAAATGCTGGCTCGCGCTCCTGGCCTTTGCGGCGCGGCAGAAGTCGTCAAGGCTGCCCTCGCAGGGCACAAACACCATGCGGAAAAGCTCGCTGCCCTTCTCCAGGTCGGTGAAGCTGGGCTGGCGCTTGTCGTACATGCGCACCTTCCCGTCCTCGATGGTGTAGAGAAAGGCCTCCACCCGGTTCACGGCCTGAGTGCAGAGGTACACCAGCGCGTAGTAAAAGGACAGCTCCCGCTCCTTGACGTAGCGGTAAAGGTTTGTCACATCCAGCGTAAAGGTGACGCTGTAAAAGGGGTTGGAGATGGGGGAGAAGAAGTCATAGATCTCCCTGCGCGGCCAGGTGTTCATGTCGATATCTCTGATCATATGGTTCACTCCAATTTTTCTTCAAGAACTTCGTTCCAGTAATAATCAATTCGCGTATAATCGATCTCGATCCAACAGTCCATATGGGATCTCTTTGTATAGATGATGCAGTGGTACATCGCCGACAGGGACTGCGTGTATTTGCAAAGAAACTCCAGCTTCCACTTTTTGCTGTGGATCTTTTTAATGAGGGTATTCACATTGATCTCTTTTGCTGTCGTGAAACCGAAGCCAGAGAAGAAACGGTGCCTCTTTAACAGGCAGATTGTCAGGTCATCTTCCGGCGAGTGGGAAAACAGCTCCATGCTGACGCGGCTGGCGGAGGTGCCGCAGACCTGGTTATAGGGGTTCTTTTCGTCCTGAGGCAAAAGACGAAAGCCGCCGGGAAAATCAAAAATCAGTTTCCCGTCCTCAACGTGCAGATCCTCGGCTACACAGTCGTGAAGCGTGGGGACAAGCCCCTCCTCCGGGAATTTGGTATCCAGAACGCTGTGGAATTTCCAGGCCTGATCCATGCCTTATCCCTCCTGAAAAACTTTGGCTGTATTTAGGGCCATTTTATCATAGACACCGCTTTTCCGCAATCTCCCCGCGCTGATGGAAGCGGCGTTTTTACAGGCTGGGGAGAAAACCGCAACAGCCTGTTGCTTGGCTTTCCGGGGCAGGGATGGTATAATCTCCGTGAGGTGGTGATCCATATGGAAACAAAGGATGTCATAAAGGAACTCAGGACCCGGAAAGGCTATTCTCAGGACGAGCTGGCGGAGAAGATCCATGTCACCCGGCAGGCGGTATCCCGCTGGGAAACCGGCGAGACCCTGCCGAATACGGAGACGCTGAAATTGCTGTCACGGCTGTTTGACGTGACCATCAATACCCTTTTGGGCTCTCCCCGGAAGCTGATCTGCCAATGCTGCGGTATGCCCCTGGATGATTCCACGACCAGCAGGGAAACGGACGGCGCATTCAATGAGCAGTATTGTAAATGGTGCTATGCCGGCGGGAAGTTTGTGTACAGCGATCTGAAGGAGCTGACGGATTTTCTCGTTGGGCATATGGCCAATGAAAACTGGCCGACGGAGCAGGCGCGGGCTTATTTTGAAGTGCAGCTGCCAAAGCTTCATTATTGGCAGCAGAGGGAGAAATGAGCTGCCGCTTCCGGGCTGCATTCATAGAAAAAGCAGTACCCTGTCTGATGCAGGGTACTGCTTTTTCAGGCAAAAGATATCGGGTTTTGTATGCCTGTGCTACAGCTTTTTGGTAAAGCAGATGATCCGATTTGCCTCTTCAAAGCCGGCGGCGAGATGAAAACGCAGGCTCTGCGCATTGTCCAGCTCGCAGTCGCTGGCAAACTCCCGGCAGCCCTGTTGCCGCGCCCACGTTTCACAGGCGGAGAGAAGCCCGGCGGCGATGCCCTCGCGCCGGTGTTCTTCCTGCACATAGATGCCCTCCAGATAGCCCACGGGGCTTGTGCTCGTCCCCTCCACATAGTCATGCCGGAGCGCGCACTGGGCAAAGCCCACAGGCAATTCGCCCGCCCGGGCCAGAAAGAACGCCACCTTGTTTTCCGTCATGAGCAGGGAAAACTCCTGCGCCAGTGCTTCCGCCTGATGCTCCGGCCAGAGCAGTACGGCCAAACTTGCGAGAATATGCAGATCGCCCGTCCCGGCCTTTTCAAAGCACAGCGGCTCATTATTCATGTCTGTATACCCCTCCGAAAAACTTTGGCTATATTTAGAGCCATTTTATCATAGACACCACTTTTCCGCAATCTTCCATAATAAAATAGCCTGCCAAAGGCAGACTGAAGTGGATTTTTACAACCAAGAAGGGATTCGCTTGCATTCTCTTTTCGCGGTGGCGAAAAGAGAATAAATGAGTTCGCCAGTGTTTGCACTGGCTCACGAAAGCCCCACCGGGGCTTTCGGACATGATTCGAATCCCCAAAAGGAAAAAACGTACTTTCCAAAACTGCATGGGGAGAGCGCGAGAGGGGAGGGTATGACCCTCTCGCAAAAATTGAGCGAAGCGGATAATTTCGCCGCAGGCGCTTCTCCGCCACAAAAAAAGTCCCGCCTGTTGGCGGGACATTTTTTTGTGGCGGAGAAGAAGGGATTCGAACCCTTGATACCCTTATGGGGTATACACGATTTCCAATCGTGCGCGCTCGACCAACTACGCGACTTCTCCACGTTTGCTCAAGATGAAAGCAGATATTCACTTGTCAGCTTAGCTATTATAATGCAGGAACGCCTCAAAGTCAAGGAATATTTTCTTTTTTTGCAGAAAAGTTCTCCGGCGCATATTATTTCCGTCCCCTGCGCAAAATACAGGTAAAACTCCGGGATGAAAGGGAGACAGACGGACATGAAAATGACCAACGACGAATACAAAAAATACAGTGAGCGCCACGCGCCCCGCTCCTCCGTAGGGCCCCACATGCTCTGGGCCTTTGTGGTAGGCGGACTGATCTGCTGCTTCGGCCAGTTTTTGCTGAACCTTTACAGCGCGGCAGGGCTGGACAAGGAGACGGCGGCCACCGCCACTTCCGTCAGCCTGGTGTTTCTGGGCGCACTGTTTACAGGCCTGGGGCTCTATGACAAGCTGGCGGCGAAGGCCGGGGCCGGCACGCTGGTGCCCATCACCGGTTTTTCCAACTCCGTGGCGGCCCCGGCGCTGGAATTCAAGACCGAGGGCCTTGTCACCGGCACGGCGGCAAAGATGTTCATCATCGCCGGGCCTGTGATCGTCTACGGCATCAGCGCCAGCGTGATCTACGGACTGATTCTGTGTCTGATCGGATAGGAGAAGAAAATGGCAAAGAAGAAGGAAAAGGACGAGAGAAAGCCCGCTCCGGTGGAGACCGGCTTTGACGAGCGCGGCAGAAAGCGCAGCAAAGGGGACAGCCCCTGGGAGCGGGAATCCGACGCCCCCGACGGCGTTTCCGGCAACTGGAGCTGATTACACGTTAGCCTCCCCTGCGCAAGGGGAGGCTTTTTCCGGACGCCCCCGTTCCCACCGTGCTTATTTACAGAGACACATATCACATCCGCAGGGAAAATAAAAGTACCGGCGGACGCGGTCATATCCGTTAAGATTCCCTTATACTATGGTAATAACTACACGCTGTACATCTGCAGCAGGGTATTCTGGGCGCAGCTGATAAAACGCCTGATGATCCTGTCGTTCCTCCGGCGCTCGCTGGTGATGATGCCGATCTCCCGGTAGCCCGGCGGGTCGATGGGCACCACCTGCACATCGTCGGCCATGCTGCGCATCACCAGCTCAGACAGCATGGTCAGCCCCAGCCCGTGCTCCACCATGGAGACCAGGGCGGCATCGTCCAGATTGGTGTAGCGGATGTGGGGAGACACCTTGTGCTCCTGGGCGTTGAATACGGGCATGATGTCCAGGTCAAAGCCAAGAGAGGGCATGAGAAATTCCTCGTCGGAAAAGCCGCTGACAGGAAAAACCCCGTTTTCCACCGGGTAGTCCTTGGGCAGCACTGCCACCAGAGGGTCTTTTTTTACGGAGATCCAGTCCAATCCGTGCCGCAGGGAGGGATGACAGCTTGCAAAGGCACAGTCCAGCTCACCGTTTCTGACCAGGTCATGTATGCCCTTGTTGCCGCCCATGCTGATGGAGACGTCCGTGTCCGGGCAGATTTTCCTGAACTCCGTCAGTATGGAAGGCAGCCAGTGCCGCGCCACGCTGGAATAGGCGCCCACGCGGATGGAGCTGGCCCCGGCCTCCCGCAGATGCTGGGTGCTGACCTCCAGCCGGTCCGCCGCCTCCACAAAGGCACGGATATCCGGCAGCAGACGCCTCCCGGCGGAGGAGAGCCGCACACCGCTTTTGCTGCGGATCAGAAGCCCAATACCGATTTCGTTTTCCAACGAATTCATCATGTTCGTAAGACCCGCCTGGGTATAGCCCAGCTCCGCGGCGGCGGAGGTAAGGCTGCCCTTGTCTATGGCGGTAAGGAGCGCCTTGAACTTTTTGCTGTCCATGTTAATTATTTCACTTCCTTATGATTCGACAATCCATAACAATTCCTTATGATAAGTATAATAATATAGTGTTTGGAGAAATGCAAGACAAATGTTAAAATAACATTAGTCACAAACCGTTAATTATTTTCGGGGAAAGAGGTTATTATCAATGGAAAACAATCGCAGTTCCTGGGCCAGTAATTTTGGCTTCCTGATGGCAGCCATTGGCTCTGCTGTCGGTCTGGGCAACATCTGGGGCTTCCCCTTCAAGATGGGCAAGAGCGGCGGCTTCACCTTCCTGATCATCTATCTCCTGCTGGCTGTGTTCGTGGGCATGATCATCATGACCAGCGAGTTGGCCCTGGGCCGCAAGACCGGCAAAGGCGTGGTAGGCGCATATCAGACGGCGTCAAAGAAGTTCGGATGGATCGGCTGGCTTGGCATTATTGCGCCTTTCCTGATCATGAGCTTCTACTCCGTTCTGGGCGGCTACTGCATCCAGTACATGTCCCTTAACCTGGCAGAGCTGAGCTTCGGTCTCAGCGGCATCTTCGGCAGCGCCATCACCGGCAGCGCAACCTTCGGCGCAATGCTCACCAACCCCTTTGGCTGCTTCGTGTTCACCCTGCTGTTCATGGTCATCTGCATGCTGATCGTCAGCGGCGGCGTTGACAGCGGCATCGAGAAGTTCAACAAGGTCGGTATGCCGGCCCTGGCTGTGATGCTGGTCGTCATCATCATCCGCGCCCTCACCCTGGACGGCGCAGTCGAGGGCCTGAAGTTCATGTTTGTCCCCGGCTACGCGGTAAAGGCCGGCTTCATTGATGAAGCTCCCGGCCTGGTCTCCGTTCTGGCTACCGCCGGCGGCCAGATGTTCTTCTCCCTGTCCCTGGCCATGGGCGCCATGGTCACCTACGGCTCCTACCTGAGCAAGGAAGAGAATCTGGTCAAAAACTCCGTGGTCATTGTTGTGGCCGATACCATCGTGGCGCTGATGGCCGGTCTGGCCGTTATCCCCGCAGCCGTTGCCAACGGCCTGTCCAGCGGTCTTGCCCCCAACGAGATCGCTCTGAACGGCCCCAAGCTTCTTTTCGTCACTCTGCAGGACGTCTTTGCTAACATGGGCGCCGCAGGCCCCCTGTTCGGCGTGATCTTCTACCTGCTGGTTCTCCTGGCAGCCATCTCCTCCGCCATCTCCCTGATGGAGGTCGTCGCGGCCTACTTCCTGGACCGCGCTGCCGCCAAGGGCAAGCAGGGCAACCGCAAAAAGGTCGTTCTCTGGGTCTCTGTTGCCATCACCATTGAGGCGCTGGTTGTCGCTGTCTGCGGCTTGGGCGCCAACGGCATTGCTCCCTCCGATCTCTTCGGCTGGACTGGCGGCCCCCTGTATGCAACGTGGAACGACTGCTGGCTGGACTTTATGGACTGCTGGTCTGAAGGCATCGCCATGCCTCTGGGCGCCATGCTCATGGCCCTGATGGTCGGCTGGGAGATCAAGCCCGATTACATTCTGGATGAGGTCCACAACGGCGAGCACTCCAAGTTCTTCGACGTCTTCTTCCGCGTCTGCGTCACCTTCGTTGTTCCCGTCGTCATGGCCTTTGTCCTGGCCGGCCAGATGACCGGATTCTTCGCAGCTCTGGATGGACATAACTACGCACAGGTCGAGCTGATCTGCTACATCATCTCCGCAGCTCTGCTGGTGGTGTTCTGGGTCGTGGCCTTTGTGGGCGGACGGAAAAAGGAAACCGTTCAGTCAAAGTAAATCTGAATCGCTGATCCATAGAAAAGGCTGAGCCACCCGGCTCAGCCTTTTTTGCGCTTTTTGTTCTTTGAGGCCTATGTAAAATCAGAAATTTATGAGGCGGGCACGGACCGGATTGCACGGGACGTGCCCCAGATCCCGGAGCTGATCGGGGAGATCATGGGGGCGCACGGAGCGTCCTGTTCACGGGAGTCTTCACCGCTGCGTGGTTCAGAACAACCTGGGAAATGAAGAAAAGCGGCGAGGGCTTCGATTGCATTGGCCGATGAAAGCCCCGCCGGGGCACAAAAAAAGCACGCATTCGCGTGCTTTTTTGGTGCTCCAGCGGGGATTCGAACCCCGGACACCCTGCTTAAAAGGCAGGTGCTCTGCCTACTGAGCTACTGGGGCGTTTATACGTTGGGAGAAAAGCCCTGGCTGGGATGGCGGGACTCGAACCCACTATATCGGAGTCAAAGTCCGGTGTGTTACCATTACACTACATCCCAGTATAGACTTTGTGGAAAAAGGCCGGCGCTGCCGGCCTTTTCCTTCATATGGGGTGGGATATGGGGCTCGAACCCACGACACCCGGAACCACAATCCGGTGCTCTACCAACTGAGCTAATCCCACCATAATATTCTTTTGGCACGCCAAGAGGGATTCGAACCCCCGACCTACTGCTTAGAAGGCAGTTGCTCTATCCTGCTGAGCTATTGGCGCATATCTGACCCGAAGCGAAAGCTGGAGCGGGTGATGGGAATCGAACCCACGTATCCAGCTTGGAAGGCTGGTGTTCTACCATTGAACTACACCCGCATGGGCCGTTCAGCCATGAGATAATACCATATCTGACCGCAGGATGTCAACAGTTTTATCAAAAAAATATTTCCGGCAGCAAATATAAACTCATCCTCCGCGCAAAATGCGCGGAGGATGGATAAAATCAGTGTTTCGGGTCGTCCCAGATGTCCAGATTGCTCAGATCCTTCAGAAAGTCCGGAACGTCCGCGTTGTCCGAGCCCTTTGTGCTGTCCTTGTTTTCCGCGTTGCCCGGGCTGCCGGCGCTGTTCCCGCCGCCCGCGCTGTTCGGGGCATCCGGGCCGCTCTTGCCCTGGGGCCGGTTCCGGCCCTTCCCGAAGCGGCCAAAGAACTGCTGGAACTTGTCGTGCTTCAGCACAAAGACATAGGCGCCGAGAGCGGCAAGGGCCACCGCCGCGGCAATGACGATCACTACCACCAGGGCGCCGGTGTGGCTCTCCCGGGGGATATCGGGCTTGGGCGTGACCTGGGGCGTCTCAACAGGCTCCGCGCTCTCCTCCGGGGCCGGGGTCTGCTCCGCTGCGGCGGAGACCACCAGCTCAAAGGTGCAGGTCTTGCCCTGATAGCTCACGGTGATCTGCTGCCGGCCTTCTTTTTCCAGCAGCATGGGCGTGCAGCTGAAGCCGGTGCTGACCTCCTCGGTCTTTCCGGTGTTCATGGTCACTTCCAGCACCATGCCGCTGATGTCCAGCCGGTCGCCCGCGCTGTAGCTGAGCTTGGTGGGCATGTTTTTCACGGAGATGCTCTCGATCTTCTCCTCAGCGGGCAGAACATTGACGGTGAAGGCCGTGCTCTTGCTGCCGTAATTCACGGTGATGGTCTGGGAACCCTCTTTTTCCAGCAGCATGGGCGTGCAGCTGAAACCGGTGGTCACGTCAAAGGTGCTTTTGTTGGTCTGTATCCGCAGCTTCAGGCCGGAAGTGTCCAGCCATTCGCCCACGGTGTATTCCCGCTTGGTGGGCTCGGAGACGATGAGGATGCTCTCCACCACCTGCTCCGCCTCCGTCACCAGCACCGGGAAGGTGCAGGTCTTGCCCAGGTAGCTTACGGTGATGTTCTGGGTTCCGGCGGTGTTCAGCGTGGTGGGGGACACGTCAAAGCCGCTGCTGACGATCACGCTGGTGCCATTAGAGTATTTGGCGATGATCTCAAGCCCGGAGGTATTGAGGCGGTCGCCCACCTTGTATTCCCTGGCGGCGGGCATGGCGTTGATGGAGATGGAGGAGAGAACCGGCTCGCTGACGCTGACCTGTATGGTGGGGCTGAGAACGCTGGTGGAGCTGCCGTTGTTGGTGTTGGTCACTTCGCAGTAGTAATAGTTGGTGCCCACTGCCGAGGTGGAGACCTGAAGAGAGCTGCCTGTGGCGCCCTCGATGAAGGTGCCGTTGGCGGTGCTGTTATAAGGGCTGGAAAACCAGCGGAAGCTCAGGCTGCCGCTGTCGGCCACCGTGGCCCTGACGCTGACCGTGGCCGCATCGCCCAGAAAGCAGCTCACGTTGGCGCTGACGGTGACGGAGGGCTCAGCCGGCGTCACGGTGAGGGAGCAGGTCAGCGTGGCAAGCTGCGCAGAGCTGTCATCCTTGACGGAGAGCGTAAATTCATATACCCCGGCGCTCATGGGTGTGCCCCGGAGATAGTGACAGGCTCCGCTGCTCTTCTGCTCTGTGACCACGGAGCAGCCGGCGGGGAGAGTACCGCCCACACAGGAGGCGGTGCCGCTCTCCGTGGTGCCTACAAGCTGGTCCAGATATTTTCCGGCGGGCGCCTTGCCGAGATTTGCGATGATGGTGTTGTCGGCAAAGGCGGCGCAGGGCACCGCGGCGCACAGCAGCAGAATAATCAGCAAAAGCGAAAGAAAACGCTTGTTCATTTTCGGGTAAATCCTTTCAAACATACGAATTCAAATTATATTATAATACAACCCGGGCAAAAGGTCAACGTCTGACAAAGTATGCCCTTTTGATGGGGAGTGCGTCTTGCCTGAAACTGCGGTCCATTATAAGGGGAAGAATCATTCCGGGCGTTGCCATAAGGGAAAAGCTGTGGTAAAATACAAATATCTGTATGCAAGGGGGAGATTTCATGGCGGAAAAGCAGTGGTATAAGGAGATGTCCGTCTATCAGATCTGGCCGCGCAGCTTCTGCGACGGCAACGGCGACGGCATCGGCGACCTTTGGGGCGTGCTGTCCAGGCTGGATTATATCAGGAGCCTGAATGTGGACGCCATATGGTTTTCGCCGCTCTATCCCTCTCCCAACGCAGACTTTGGCTATGATATCTCCGACTACATGGACATCCACCCGGACTACGGCAACCTGGAGGTGTTCAGACAGGTGCTGGACGGGGCCCATGAGCGGGGAATGCGGGTGTTCATGGACCTGGTGGTGAACCACACCTCCGATGAACACATGTGGTTCAAGGAGAGCCGCAAGGGAAAGAATAACCCCTACCACGACTACTATTACTGGCGTCCCGGCCGTCAAAAGGGCCGCAGGCTTCTGCCGCCCAACAACTGGACCAGCATCTTTGAGGGCGGGGCCTGGGAGTATGACAGGAATATAGACGAATTTTATCTGCATTTGTTCGCCAAAAAACAGCCCGATTTGAATATGGACAACCCCAAGGTGCGTGAGGAAGTGAAAAAGATCATGCGCTTCTGGCTGGACATGGGGGTGGACGGCTTCAGGGAGGATGTGATCACCTTCATCTCCAAGACCCCGGGCCTGCCCAGCAGCTACCCCAAAAGTCCCATCGCCAACGGCATGAAGCACTTTGTGAACCGGCCCAGGGTGTATGATTACCTGAAGGAGTTCAAGCGGGATGTACTGGATTATTACGACTGCTTCACTGTGGGCGAAAGCCCCCTGACCACGCCGGATGTGGCCCTGCGCTATGTGACGGAGGGGCCGGGCAAGGTGCTGGATGAGATGATCGGTTTTTCCCACATGGAAGCGGACTGCTTTATGACCGACATCGTCCAGCGGCCCTTTAATCTGGTGAAGATGAAAAAAGCCTTCACCCAGTGGCAGACCGCCTTTGAGGGCCGGGCCTGGAACGCCCTGTATATCGAAAACCACGACCATCCCCGCATCATCAGCCGCTACGGCAGCGAGAAGTACCGCACCGAGAGCGGAAAAATGCTGGCCGCCATGTACATCCTCCAGCGGGGAACGCCCTTCATCTATCAGGGGCAGGAGATCGGCATGCTGAATATCCGGCTCCCCCGGCTGGACATGTATCTGGACGTGATGAGCAAGAATAACGCCGCCATCCTGTCCAAGGTCCTGCCGAAGAAAAAGGTGCTGGAGCTGGTGCAGCGCTCCAGCCGGGACAGCGCCAGAACGCCTGTCCAGTGGTCCGATGAGAAAAACGCCGGCTTTTCCGACGGCGTTCCCTGGTTCTTTGTGAACCCGAATTATAAGGAGATCAATGTAAAAAGTCAAGAGGAGGACCCCAACTCTTTGCTGAATTTTTACCGGAAGCTGCTGAAGTTCCGCAAGGAGACCCCGGTGGCACTATACGGGGATTACCGGGAGCTTATGCCGGAGGACAAAAATTTTTACGTCTACCGGCGCAGCCTGGACGGACAGCGGCTGCTGGTGATCTGCTCCTTCTCCTCTGAGCTTCTGCGCTATGACGCGCCGGAGGATATGGAGCTGGCCTCGGGCACGCTGGTGCTGGCAAACTATGAGCACAATTTTGTGATTGCCAACGGTTTTACCGCCAGACCCTATGAGCTGCGGGTATACCTGTTTGAATGAAAGAGAGAAAGCCTGTGCTTATCAAAGAAAAAGCCTACGCAAAAATCAATATTTCCCTGGATGTGACCGGCCGCCGGGAGGACGGATATCACGATATGGTGATGATCATGCAGACCGTCTCCCTCTGCGATGAGCTGACGCTGACCATTGGAGGCGGCGAAGGGGTCCGGGCCAGGAGCAACATGCGCTTTATCCCCGGAGACGAGAGAAATCTGGCTGTCAAAGCAGCCGTAAAATATCTGGAAGCCGTGGGAGAGGGGGACAAGGGCGTCAGCATCGACATCCGCAAGAATATCCCCGTAGGCGCGGGGATGGGCGGCGGCTCTGCCGACGCGGCGGCGGTGCTGCGGGCCATGAACCGGGCCTATGAGGGGAGACTGAGCGAAGAAGAGCTTGTGGCTCTGGCCTCGGCTACCGGCTCGGATGTGGCCTTCTGTCTGGTAGGGGGCACCATGCTGGCCACCGGCAGGGGAGAAAAGCTCAGCCCGCTGCCGCCCATGCCGCCCTGCTTTATCACCGTGTGCAAGCCGGAGTTTTCCATCTCCACGCCGGAGCTGTTCAAAAAGCTGGACAGCGTGCACCTGAAAGGCCACCCGGACACGGCCGGGCTGATTGCCGCTCTGGAAAAGGGCAGTCTGCCGGAGCTCTGCCGCAGAATGTATAATGTCTTTGAGGACGTGGGCGACCGGCGTATGCGCACGGTCAGCCAGATCAAGGGACAGCTGCTGGACCACGGCGCGCTGGGCGCGGTGATGACCGGCACCGGCTCTGCGGTTTTCGGGGTGTTTCAGGAACGGGGCCGGGCGGAGACAGCCTGCGCCGCGCTGAAAAAGGAATACGGCTTCTGCTGCGTGACGGAAGCGGTGGGCCGCCTGTTATAAAATTTGAAAAAACCGCCGATACTATGAGCAAATACATAGTAAGGCGGTTTGTTTTATGGAAAAAAGCAAAAATAAAAGTCTGAGAGCCTGGGAGATCGCGGCCCTGATGGCCCTGAGTCTGGCGCTTTGCGCCGGAACCTGGGCACAGTCGCGGCAGCAGTCCATCAGCTCGGCGCTGGTGCGGCTGCACGTCATCGCCGTTTCCGACGCGGCGGAGGAGCAGGAGATCAAGCTGGAGGTGCGGGACGCGGTGCTGGCCTATCTGACGCCGGCGCTGGAGAACGCGGAGAACCAGCAGCAGGCCCGGCAGATCATCACGGAGAATCTGGAGGGCATCGCCGAAGCGGCGGGGGCTGCGGCACAAGGCCGGCAGGTCAGCGTCACGCTCAGCCGGGAGAGCTACCCTACCCGGGAGTACGAGGGCTTTACCCTGCCCGCCGGGCGCTATGAGTCCCTGCGGGTCATTCTGGGCGAGGGCGAGGGAAAGAACTGGTGGTGTGTGGTGTTTCCGCCCCTCTGCCTGTCCGCGGCGGAGCGTGAAGAGGTGCAGAGCGTCCTGAACGGAGAGGACCTGGCCATCGTCACCGAGGAAGAGGGCTATGTGCTGCGCTTCAGGTTAGTGGAGCTGTGGGGAGAATTGCTCAATGCTCTGTCTTGAAGCCGGCGGGCGGATGATGTATAATGACCTCAAAAATTGTGGAGGTCAGATCAATGAAGCTTTGTAATATCATCGCAGATGGGGAGATACATCTCGCCATAGACACGGCCCGGGGTATGGTGGACGCCACGGCCGCCGGTTTTGCCGGGAACATGGACGGCGTGATCCGGGGGGGCGGCATGGACGAGCTGTCCGGAATCGCTATGGACGAGAGCCTGCCCCTTGTCAAAGCGCCGGTTTTTGCCAACGTGGTGAACAAAACCGGAAAGCTGGTCTGCGTGGGCCTGAACTACCGGGCTCACGCCGCGGGCATCCATATGAAGCTGCCGGAATACCCCATCCTGTTTTCCAAGTTTGACAATGCCCTGGTCCCCGCGGGAACGGACGTGACCCTGCCGCCATGGGAGAGCAGCTATGACTACGAGGCGGAGCTGGTCATCGTCATGGGCAAAACCGCCTGGAATGTGAGCCCGGAGGAGGCGAAAAACTGCATCTTCGGCTATACCTGCGGCAACGATTTCAGCCTGCGGGACGCCCAGATGCGCAGCGGCCAGTGGCTCATCGGCAAGACCATGCCCGGCTTCGGCCCCTGCGGCCCCTGCATCGTCACGGCGGACAGCTTTGACCCGGAGCGCGGAAAAAATGTGAGAAGCTATGTCAACGGCGTCCTGCGCCAGAACGGCAGCACCGCCGATATGATCTTCTCCTGCGCCCGGATCGTCAGCTACGCGTCCAAATATATCCGCCTGGAGCCGGGCGACCTGATCTTCACCGGCACGCCCAGCGGCGTGGCCCTGGAGGAGCAGGAAAAGGTCTGGCTCAAGCCCGGAGACCTGGTGGACGTGTATATCGAAGACATCGGCACCCTGACCAACCGGCTCGTTTGAGCGGAGGCTACCGCCATGAACGACTGGTTCACCATTGACAGGGCCGAAGAAGATACCACCATCATCAGCGAGTACCGGCACTGGGAAAAGACCCACTGCTATCTGCTGGAGGGGTCGGAGCGCAGTTTGCTGATCGACACCGGCCTGGGCGTCTGCGATATCAGCGAAGTGGTGCGGGAGCTGACGGACAAGCCCGTCACCGCCGTGGCCACCCATGTGCACTGGGATCACATCGGCGGGCACCGGTATTTCCCCGACTTCTGTGCCCACCCGGCGGAGCTGCCCTGGCTCACCGAGGGCTTTCCCCAGCCGCGGCAGGAGATTATTGACTGCTTTGCCCACGGCTGCACCCTGCCCAAGGACTTTGATCTGAGCAAATATGAGATTTTTCAGGGGACGCCCGCCCGGCTGCTCCGGGACGGGGATGTGATCGACCTGGGCGGACGGAAAATTCAGGTGCTGCACACGCCGGGTCACGCCCCGGGGCATATGTGCTTCTGGGAGTGTGAGCGGGGCAGCCTTTACACCGGCGATCTGGTGTATAAAAAGACCCTGGCGGCCTATTTCCCCACCACCGACCCGGAGGAGTATCTGCGCTCATTGGAGAAAATTGCAGAGCTGCCGGTAAAACGGGTGTTCCCGGCCCACTTTGGACTGGATGTGGAGCCGGACATCATCCTGCGGATGCGGGACGCGTTCCGGGAATTGAAGGCCCAGGGGCGGCTCTGCCACGGCAGCGGCGTCATCGACTACGGCGACTGGGCCCTGCGGCTTTAATCATGTTTTCAGACTGCCTGCCCCAAACGGATATTGGGGCAGGCAGTTCATTACATATCCAGTGCCTGGATCAGATCCTTTGCCGACAGGGCCAGCTCCCTGGCAAACTCCGCGTCCGGGGAGCTGACGGCCACACGGACGGCGGAACGGACGGCGGAGGGGGAGATATGCAGCTCATAGCCCTTGCCGTGGAGCCGGATGCCGTCGGCGTAATCCGCCCCCATGTCCATCATCAGCTCCGCCAGCGTACCCATCAGCCCGGCCCGGTCCTTGCAGGGGCAGTCCAGCCCCTCCTCTCCGGTTTCCGGCACTTCCTCCGGCGCGGCGGGGAGAAAGTCCTGAGGGATGTCCAGCTTCAGCCTGCCCTTCAGCGCGTCCACGCAGCACTGGTAATAGGACAGGGGCGTGCCCACATCGCACCAGTAGCCCTCCATGGCAAGGCCGGTGAGCCGCTGGCCCCGGCGGAGCAGCTCCGGGAACAGGTCCCTGGCAAAGTCATAGGGCTGTCCCTCCGGCACAAGGGCCATGGCGCCCGGGGAGAGAACATAGATTCCGGTATTCACCAGGTCCGTCACCACCCGGGGCCAGTCCGGCTTTTCAATAAAGGCCCGGACCCGGCCCTCACTGTCCGTTACGGTCAGACCGTAGCGCAGGGGCTCCGGGTGCCTGTACAGGGCCATGGTGACGGCGCTGCGGCCCTCTTGGTGGGCGCGGATCAGGGAAGAGAGGTCAAAATCGCAGGCGGCGTCGCCGCTGATGACCAGCACGTCCTCATCTCCGTAAAAACCGGCGCAGTTTTTCACGCCCCCCGCCGTGCCCAGGGCCTTTTCCTCCACCCGGTACTGCAAATTCACGCCCAGACGGCTCCCATCTCCAAAATAGGAGGAGATGTCCTCGTGCCGGTATTTCACCGCGGCGCAGATCTCCGTAATGCCGTGCTTTTTCAAAAGCAGCAGGATATGCTCCATCATGGGCCGGCCCAGCAGGGGCACCATGGGCTTGGGCAAATCCCCGGTCACACTTTTCAGCCGCTTTCCCTCTCCGCCGGCCATGATCACAGCTTTCATCAGCACTCTCCGTTCATCAGATCATTGTTGCTTTCTGCTGCTTATTATCCGCCGGAGAGCGCAAATTATTTGTTGTAAAGGGGAAACAGATTTGCTATAATGTACTATCTGGTACTATGACGAATACGGGAACGGATTTGGAGGCGCAGACCGGTGAACAAAAATTTGCAGAGACTGGCCGAACCGGGCGTGGGAATGTATGTGTTCTTCCTGGTGGCTTTCGCGGCGGTGAACCTGTTTTTCAAACTGTATATTGTTGCCGCGGTGGAAGTCGGCGTCATTTTGCTGCTGCTGGTCTACGCCCAGTTTGTCAGGCGTAAAAGGGCAAAGCAGCTGATGGCCTATATCGAGGCCGTGACCTACGACACGGAGAACGCCAAGAACAACACCCTGATGAATTTCCCCCTGCCCATCGCGGTGTTCCGGCTGGATGACTCCCGCATCGTCTGGGGCAACGAGATGTTTTTCGACATGTGCGGCAGCACAGGCACCCGGGTGGACGCCAGAATATCCGACATGGTGCCGGAGTTCAGCGGCAAATGGCTGCTGGAGGGGAAAAATCAGTTCCCCTCTCTGCTGGAAGTCAGCGGCAGAAAATACCAGCTCCACGGCAACATCATCCGCTCCGCCAATAACGACGAGAGCAGCGCCTTCATGGGCATAACCTACTGGGTGGATGTAACGGATTACGACAATATCCGCCTGGAATACGAGCGGTCCAGACCCGTGGCGGCGGTGATCGTCATCGACAATCTGGACGAGCTGACCAAGAACCAGCCGGACCGGATCAAAAACGACATCCGGGACGCGGTGGAGGACAAGCTGAACCAGTGGTGCGAGGAAAACGGCGGCATCATCAAGCGCTACGATCGTGACCGCTATCTGGTCATCTTTGAGAGCCGCTGGCTGGAGGGCATGAAGGACGGCAAGTTCAAAATCATTGAGGACGTGCACCAGGTGGAAAGCCCCAGCGGCATCAACGCCACCATCAGCATCGGCCTGGGCGTGGACGCCGCCAATCTGAGCGAGGCGCTGCAGTTTGCCAACATGGGCATTGAGCTGGCCCTGTCCCGGGGAGGCGACCAGGCGGTCATCAAAAACCGGCTCAGCTTTGAGTTTTTCGGCGGCCGCGGTACCGAAGTGGAAAAGCGCACCAAGGTCAAATCCCGCGTCATGGCCAACACCCTGGCCGAGCTGATCCGGGACTCCTCCAAGGTTCTGGTCATGGGCCACCGCTTCGCCGATCTGGACAGCGTGGGCAGCGCCGTAGGCGTCTGCTGTCTGGCCAGAAAGTGCGGCGTAAAGGCCCACATCGTCATCGACCTGGAGAAAAACGCCTCCCACCAGCTGATCGACCGGCTGCGCCGGGAGCCGGAGTACAGGGAAGCCTTCATCGACCGCGACGAGGCCATGCTCATGGCCGACGGGCGCACCCTGCTGGTTGTGGTGGACACCAACCGGCCGGAGCAGGTGGAGGACCCCAACCTGCTGGAAACCTGCAACCGGGTGGCGGTGATTGACCACCACCGGGTGGCGGCCACCTATATCCACAACGCGGCCCTGGGCTTTATCGAGCCCTACGCCTCCTCCGTCTGCGAGCTGATGACGGAGATTTTGCAGGAGGTGGCGGAGCAGTCCGATATCCTGCGCTGTGAGGCGGAGGCCATGCTCTCCGGCATTGTGCTGGACACCAAGAGCTTTACCATCCGCACCGGTGAGCGCACCTTTGACGCGGCGGCCTATCTGCGCCGGGCCGGAGCGGACACCACCGACGTGAAGCGGCTTTTGCAGACCGACATGACCGACACCGTGGCCCGCTACAAGATCATGCAGAGCGCGGAGCTGTACCGCAAGGTGGCCATCGCCGCCCCGAAAGCGCCCCAGGACCGGGTGGTGGCGGCCCAGGCGGCGGACGAGCTGCTGAACATCTCCGGTGTGGACGCCTCCATCGTCATCGCACCGGACGGAAAGGGCGGGACCTTTGCCTCCGCCCGGTCCATCGGCGAGCTGAACGTGCAGATCATCATGGAAAAGCTGGGCGGCGGCGGAAACCGCAGCGCGGCGGCGGCCCAGTTCCCGGGTACCGATCTGAATACAGCCGTAAAGAAGGTTTACGCGGCCATAGACGAGTATCTGGACAAATAAGAATGGTATAAACGAAAGGAGTTTTGGATAAATGAAAGTGATATTTAATGTTGACGTCAGGGGTCAGGGCAAAAAGGGCGAGATGAAAGAGGTCTCCGACGGCTACGCCCGCAACTACCTCCTGCCCAGAAAGCTGGCCACTGAGGCCACGGCCGACAATATAAACGCCCTCAAGCTGAAGGAGAAGGCCAAGGCCGCCCAGATGGCCAAGGAAAAGGCCCAGGCGGAGGAGAATGCCAGGAAGCTCTCCGGCGTGCAGGTCATTATCCGGGCCAAGGCCGGCAACGGCGGCAAGCTCTTCGGCGCCGTCACCTCCCAGGAGATCAGCAAGGCCCTGAAGGAGCAGTTTGATATCGACATCGAGAAGAACAAAATCGTCCAGGCCGACCCTATCAAGACCTTCGGTGCCTTCACCGTCAAGGCCAAGCTGGGCTATGAGGTCAGCGGAACCATCAATCTGCTGGTGGTGGAAGGATAATTTTACGCGCCCTGTGCGCGCAGAACAGAGGTGAGGCAAGTGGAGGAACTGCTGGGCAAAAAGACCCCCTATTCCGCCCCGGCGGAGCAGGCGGTGGTGGGCTCCATGCTCATAGACCCCAGGTGTATTCCTGAGGTGCTGGAAAAGCTGAAAGCGGACGAGTTTTATATCAAGCTCAACCGTGACATATACGAGACCATGTACACCATGTTCGCCTACGGACAGACCATCGACCCGGTAACGGTGCTGGATCAGATGAAGGTCCGGGGCGTGTATGACGAGAACAGCGAGGGCTATGTGGCGGAGGTCATGCGCATCACCCCCACGGCCGCCAACGTGCTGGAATACGCCGCCATTGTCCGGGACCGGGCGCTGCTGCGCCGGCTGGGAGAAGCGGCGGACGAGATTAACAGCATGGTCTATGAGGGCTCCGGCGAGGCGGAAGCCATGCTGGAGGCCGCCGAGCGGAAAATCTACGCCCTGCGCCAGGGCAGGAACGTGGGCGGACTGATGCCCATTTCCTCCGTGGTGCAGAATGTGTTTGACCAGCTGTCTGAGGCCGCAAACTCCGGCAGCAAGATCCCGGGCATTTCCACCGGCCTGCCCGATCTGGACAGGACCATTCTGGGCCTGAACAAGTCGGAGCTGATTCTGGTGGCCGCGCGCCCCGGCATGGGCAAGACCAGTATCGCCCTGAACATGGCTCTCTACGCGGCGCTGAATCTGAAAAAGACGGTGGCGGTCTTCTCTCTGGAGATGTCCAGAGAGCAGCTGGTCACCCGCCTTCTGTCCAGAGCGGCGCTGGTCCCCTCCCAGAACCTGCTCACCGGCCAGCTGTCCGAGCAGCAGTGGCGGGATATCGCAGAGGCGGCCCAGTCCCTCAGCATGACGGACATCCGGATAGACGACAACCCCACCCTGACGGTGTCGGACATGAACGCCCAGTGCCGCCGGGTGCCGAACCTGGATCTGGTGGTCATCGACTATTTGCAGCTGATGCAGTCCGCCGGCAGCGGCCACAGCTGGTCCGACGAGAGCCGCACCCAGGCGGTCAGCGACATCAGCCGTATGCTGAAGATCATGGCCAAGGAGCTGAATGTGCCGGTTATCTGCCTGTCCCAGCTCTCCCGCGCCAACGAGTCCCGGCAGGATAAGCGGCCCCAGCTTTCCGACCTGCGCGAGTCCGGCGCCATCGAACAGGACGCGGACGTGGTCATAGGACTGTACCGGGACGGGTATTATAATAAGGAAAGCGAAAACCCCAATCTGGCGGAAGCCATCATATTGAAAAACCGCAAGGGCCAGACCGGTACCGTGGAGCTGAGCTGGCTGCCGGAGTATACCTCCTTTGGCTCCTGCGAAAAACGGCGAGAAGATGACTATTGATATCGGCAAAGAAAGGGAGCTGCTGCCCCGGGGCACAAGGCTTTTGTGCGCTGTGTCCGGCGGGGCCGACTCCATGTGTCTGCTGCACCTGATGAAAAGCAGGGCGGCGGAGCTGGAAATCCAGGTGTTTGCCGCCCACTACGAGCACGGGCTCCGGGGGGAGGAATCCCTGCGGGACTGCGCCTTCGTGGAAAACTGGTGCCGGGAAAAGGGCGTTCTGTGCGTAAGCGCCCACGGCGATGTGCGCGCCTTTGCCAAGGAAAAGGGCATGGGCCTGGAGGAAGCGGCCAGGGAGTTGCGCTATGCCTTTCTGCAAAAGACGGCGGCGGAGCTGGGCTGCACCCGCATTGCCACGGCCCACAACGCGGACGACAACGCCGAGACCCTGCTCTTCAACCTCTGCCGGGGCAGCGGCGCCGCCGGGCTCCGCGGCATCCCTCCGGTAAGGGGGAATATCATCCGGCCCCTTCTGCGCTGCACCCGGGCGGAGATCGAGGAATATCTCCGGGAAAACCATGTCCCCCATGTGGAGGACAGCAGCAACGCCGGGGAGGAATACAGCCGGAACCGGATCCGCCACCGGGTGACGCCGGTCCTGCGGGAGATCAATCCCGCTTTTTCCTCGGCCGCTCTGCGGACGGCGGAGCTGATGCGCCGGGACGAGGACTGTCTCAGCGCCATGGCGGAGGCATTTATCCGGGAAAATTTTGACGGCGAGAGCCTGCCCCTGGCAAAGCTGCGGGCGCTGCACCCGGCGGTGGCGGGCCGTGTATTCCGGCGGCTCTGCCCCGAAACGCTGAGTCTGGAGCAGGTGGACGGCCTGCTGGAAAAGACGGCGGGCAGCGAGCTTGCCTTTGCCGATCTGCCCGGGATCCGGCTGCGCTTTGAGCAGGGGCGGCTGTATTTTGGCCAGGGGGAGAAGACCCGGCTTCCGGAGAGAGTGATCGTTCCGGGTACCGTCACCCATATCCCCGAAGCGGGGCTGAAAATCCGGGCCGGTATTGAAATTTTTTCCGAAGAAATTCACAGCAAGTTCAAAACTTATCTCTTCAAATGTGAGAGTATATGTGGTAATATTACTTGCGCTTCCCGCAGACCGGGGGATAAAATCAGCCCCGCGGGAAGAAACTGTACCAAAAGCCTGAAAAACCTGTTTCTTGAAGCAGGCATGACCCAGAGAGAAAGAGACCTGACGCCGGTCATCCGGGATGAAAAAGGCGTCATCGCGGTCTGCGGCCTGGCCGTTGACCGGCGCTGTGAAGCCAAACCGGGGGACAAGGTGCTCCGGCTGGACATAGAAAGAGAAAATTAAGGAGA
Organism: Clostridiales bacterium; assembly: GCA_022782265.1. Lineage (GTDB taxonomy): Bacteria > Bacillota > Clostridia > Oscillospirales > Oscillospiraceae > Limivicinus. The sequence continues at coordinate 77,615 of JALFOM010000148.1, forward strand.
TAAACCATGGGCGTGGAAAAAGATATTGAGCGCGTGCTCATCTCCGCGGAGGAGCTGGAAGCGCATGTGGCGGAGATCGGCGCGCAGATATCCAGAGATTTTGAAGGCAAGGACCCCATTTTCATCGGCGTTTTGAAGGGCTGCTTCATCTTCATGGCGGATTTGATGCGGCATGTGACCATCAGGTGCTCCATGGACTTTATGGCCGTCTCCTCCTACAGCGGCACCACCTCCACCGGCGCTGTGAAGATCAACAAGGACCTGAGCGAGGACATTGAAGGCCGGCACATTATTATCGTGGAGGATATTCTGGACTCTGGCGTCACCCTCAACTACCTGAAAAATTTCCTGATGGTGAGAAAGCCCGCGTCTATCAGCATTGCCACCCTCATGGATAAACCCGCCCGCCGCAAGGCGGACGTTTACGCGGATTACTCCTGTTTCGAAATCCCCGACGCCTTTGTGGTGGGCTACGGGCTGGACTATAACGAGAGATACCGCAACCTGCCCTATATCGGCGTATTGAAGAGCGAAATATATTCATGAGCATAAGGCCCGTGAAAAGGATGTGACTATTTTTTGAAACCCAACCGCAACAGAACCCGCGACCTCGGCTTTTACGTTCTGCTCATCGTGCTTCTGATCGCAACGATCTTCACCATGACCAGGGGCGACAAGGAAGAGCCTATGGTGTATTCCGACCTTGTGGACCTGTTCAAGGAGGAGAAGGTCAAGTCCTTCGTCACTGAGGGGACGGACATTATCCTGGAACTGAGAACGGGAGAGACCGACCCTGCCACCGGGGAAGAGCTGACCGAGGAAAAGACCTACAGCATGTACAGCTTTTCCGTCTTCTATGAGGACTTCCATGAGCTGATCCAACAGCAGTATGAGGACGGCGTCATCGAGGATTATGATTATACCGAGGGCTTCACTGTCCCCTGGTGGGCAGGCTTTTTGCCCTATCTGCTGCTCATCGGCGCGGCCATGTGGCTGTGGTATATGATGATGAAGCAGAGCGGCGGCGCAGGCGGCGGTGTGGCCAAGTTCAGCAAGGCCCGCACCCGTCTGGGCAGCGAGGAGAAGAACAAAAAGACCTTCAACGACGTTGCCGGCTGCGAGGAAGAAAAGGAAGAGCTGGCGGAGATCGTGGACTTTCTGAAGGACCCGAAAGCCTATACCGCCATGGGCGCCCGCATCCCCAAGGGCGTGCTGCTGGTTGGCCCTCCGGGCACCGGCAAGACCCTGCTGGCAAAGGCTGTGGCAGGCGAGGCAAACGTTCAGTTTCTGTCCATCTCCGGCTCCGACTTTGTGGAGCTGTATGTGGGCGTGGGCGCAGGCCGTGTCCGCGACCTGTTTGACCAGGCCAAAAAGGTGGCTCCCGCCATCATCTTCATCGACGAGATCGACGCTGTGGGCCGCCAGAGAGGCAGCGGCCTGGGCGGCGGACATGACGAGCGCGAGCAGACCCTGAACCAGCTGCTTGTGGAGATGGACGGCTTCGGCAGCAACGAGGGCGTCATCGTCATGGCGGCCACCAACCGTGCCGACATTCTGGATAACGCCCTGCTCCGTCCTGGCCGTTTTGACCGGCAGGTGTATGTGGGCCTGCCCGACATCCGGGGCCGCGAGGCCATTTTGAAGATCCACTCCCGCGACAAGCATCTGGCGGAGGACGTGGACCTGAACAGCATCGCCAAGGGCACCCCCGGCTTTGCCGGCGCTGACCTGGAAAACCTGATGAACGAGGCGGCTCTGCTGGCCGTGCGCCGCAAGCACCGCTTCATCACCATGGAGGACATCGACGAGGCCATCCTGAAGGTCCAGATGGGCCCGGAGAAGAAGAGCCGCAAGATGAGCGAGAAGGCCCGCCGTCTCACCGCCTATCACGAGGCGGGACACGCGGTCTGCGGCAGGTTCCTGGAGCATGTGGACCCGGTGCACTATATCACCATCATCCCCCGGGGCGCGGCAGGCGGCTTCACCCTGTTCAGACCGCAGGAGGATCTGGAAAACTTCAAGTCCAAGTCGGAGATGTTTGAAAGCATCGTCATGGCTCTGGGCGGCAGAATGGCCGAAAAGCTGTTTCTGGACGATATCTCCACCGGCGCCTCCGGGGATATCCAGCAGGCCAGCTCCATTGCCCGGGACATGGTCATGCGCTACGGCATGAGCGACCGCCTTGGCCCCATCCTCTACGACAGCTCCGACCACAGCATCTTCATCGGCCGGGACTTCGGCACCACCAAGAGCTATTCCGAGGAGACCGCCGGCGTCATCGACGAGGAAGTGAAGAACATTTTCGACAGCGCCTCCGCCCTGTGCGAGAAGATCCTCACCGAGCACCGCGAGCAGCTCATCGCCATCGCGGAATATCTGCTCCAGCATGAGACCATGGAGGCGGAGGAGTTCAACTACTTCTTCGAGCACGGCGAGTTCATGCCCATCTCCCCCAAGGCCGCCCGTCAGGCTGCCAACGACAGCACCATCGAGCGCCCGGCCCGGAAGATCTCCATGACCGACGGCTACGCCGAGGAGAACAAGACCCTGCCCGAGGCAGAGCAGGAGAAAAAAGGCGACGAGCCGGGAAATAAAGCGTAAAGAGAAAACCACAGGGCGTCTGCAAGGCAGGCGCCCTGTCTGACGCAATTCTGTCTCGCTAAAATTCCAAAGCGTTTTATCGAAGAACAGTATAAACTGTCAAGAGCCTCAG